>CAYWKN010000007.1:0-15492 GCA_964458765.1 uncultured Verrucomicrobiota bacterium | reverse complement strand
TCACAGCGGCAGCAAAGCGGAACTCGACTGTCGGCGTGACCAGATGTGTGGGCCTGACCGCATAGGCATCGCCGCGCCGGATCCCATAGAGCGCATCCAACAACCCCCCGTCCACCTGCCGGCGATCCATAGCCTCCAGAATCTGGTCGTATCGCTGCATTTCCACTATCTCACAGCGCACATTCGCCGCCGCGAGAACAGCTTTCAGGTTGTCATAATGCGGATCACCGCGAACAACGGCGATGCTGGCCCCCGTGAGATCCCCCGCAATCTGGACCTGCGACTGGTCCGGCACATAGACGACGCCCCACGAAGCCAGAAGGCCTTCCTTGGACAAATCCGCCCTGGCGGCAGCCGGACCGGGCCATGGCACGGGAGCCACAAGATCGAGGGTCCCCTGCTCGAGCCCCCGGATCCCTTCGGCGATAGAGCCGGCAACATACCGCAACTGCCAGCCGTTCCTCTCCGCAATGCTCTGCAGAACATCGGGCAGGAGCCCTTGCACCGTTTTGCCGTCCCGGCCCAGGACGACCAGCGGTTCCTGCGGCGCGACCCCCACCGTGATCACTCGGCGCTCGGCCCCCGTCGCAACCGTACCGATGGCGGCCATAACCGCAATAAGGATGGTCTTGTATGTCTTCATGATCCCGATGGCTTCCCGGTCCCCCTGCCGCGGCTCTCCGTCATTCTTGCGACCCGCCATTCCAGTGCCCCAAGTTTACCGATTGCCATCCAACTGCGCAATCGCCCGCTTCATGCACGCCGCATCAATGCGCCACTGCCCCGCAACGTATCCAGCCAGAAGAGCGTTATCGCAAACCGCATTGATAAGCCTGGGAATCCCTTTCGAATACCGGTGCGCCATCTGCAAGGCCCTGGGCTCGAAAGTAATGCGCCCCCCGGAACCGGCCATGGACAGCCGGCGCTCCACATACGGGCCAATCTCCCGGTCGTCCAGGGGACCCAGATGGGAACGGACCGTGATGCGTTGACGAAGTTGCCGGAGCGAAGAATCCCCAAGCTTTTCCTCCAACTCGGGCTGCCCGATCAACACAATCTGGATGAGCTTCTGCCGCGTTGTCTCCAGATTCGAAAGCAGGCGGATCTGCTCCATGACCCGCATGGAAAGATTCTGCGCTTCGTCAATCAACAACGCGACATTTTCCCCCGCCTCCATCTTCGCCAGGAGAAACGCATTCAGCGTCTCGACAAGCTTCAGCATGTCGTGCCGGCCTGTCGTCAGACCGAAATCATGCAGGATCGCCCGCAGCAATTGCGCTTCCGTAAGGCAGGGATTCAGGATCAGCGCGGTGCGCACGGAATGCCCCAGTTCCGCCAGGACCGCCCGGCATAGCGTCGTCTTCCCCGACCCGACCTCTCCCGTAAGCTGGATGAATCCCTTGCGTTCCCGTATCCCGTACAGCAGGTGATGATAGGCTTCCCTGTGCTGCCGGGAAAGGTACAGGTAGCGGGGATCGGGTGTTATGTTGAACGGCGGTTCCTGAAGCTGGAAAAAATCCAGATACATGTCAGGCTTTGATCTTCAACTCACACGCCGCAGCCGCCTCCAGAACACGGAATGTGAAGGACTCCGTGAAGAAGAGATCCACATTCTCCTTGTCATGCCCCTTGTATCCAATGGACAAGTCCTGCCCGACGGTCAGTTCGAAGTCGCCGCCCCGCCGCGAAACCACAACGCCGCCCTGCAACGCCGGGCTCCAGAACACCCCCCCATCGGCAATGGATGCCACCTGCTTGCGCAACGGGTAGGCCTGCGGATCCCCGACCTGTACCGTGGCATACGAATCCGTGCCGAGAACAAGGGCATAAGGCCCGCCGATGCCCGACTTCTGCAGCGCAAGCACCGCTGTTTCGACGGCCTCCGCATAGGCATCCGGATCCCCGGCCGGCAAGGGCACAGCCTTATGGCTGGCGGACTCGCAAATGCCCTTGATCCCGCCTTCCCCGAAACCATGGTAGATTGCCGTTTCCTCGAAAATCGAGACCTTCCGCGCGGCGCCGATCAGTGCGTCAAGGTTCGGGCACCTGGCGCCCCGCGACACATTGTCCAATTCCCAAAGCTTGAGCGTGAAATAGGATCGGACTTCTATCAGGTTCTGCGTCTCACGCTTCCCCCAACTGACGCCTTTCACCGGTTCGTTGCCGCCAACCCGCACACTGCCCAGATTCACGGCCGCCAGTCCCCAGCCATGGGGCCCGCTGAAATCCACCAGTCGGCGCGCCGAGAGATTCCCCTTCAGAGTCCGCGCCGCCTGATTGTCGATTTCCTTCCACGCCTCCTCCGCAATCGGAGCCAACGCCCGCCGTAAGATGTCAGTCATGGTTCCTTCTCCTGTTGATGGGTTCCGCCCGTCACTATTCCTGTTTCATGCCGCCGATGCCGAGGGTCTCCGCCCGGTTGCCCGGACCGGAGCCTGCCGCTTCCACCTCTGTTACCGGTCTTGTGGTAAACAGAAAAGTCTTCAGGGCCGCGTCGAATTCCGGCATGTCCCGCCGCAGCCACTCCAGCAGCATCGCGGCATGCTCCATCTCCTCGTCGCGGTTGTGCAGAAGGATCGCTTTCAGCGACTCATCCTCCGACTGATCCGCCCGCTGATGGTAGTAGTCCACGGCCTCCAGTTCCTCCTGGAGGCTGGCCAGCGCCCTGTGAACCTGCCGGGCCCGGACAGAAATACCGCCTTCGTTATATCCGCTGCTCATATGCACCCGCCTTCTGTACACATCCGCACATTGCTTCAGCCGAACACTGCAAATAGTGCCAGAATCCTCTTTCAGCTCAAAGCATAAGTTTACGTCTTTCGACGTGCGGACCCGTTTGACTTCCCTGTTCTTTTCCAGTAAATACACGCCATCACCATGCGTACACCATCACGCCGTCACCGCCCCGGAAGACGACGCAGCCGGAAGTCCTTGCGCGCCGTGCTTCTGGTCATGGGCAGCTTGAGCGCCCCAACCGGGGCGGGCATGCTCTGGTTGGCTCTGCGGGAGCAAAACCCGTGGCTCCGGCAGCTCGGGCTTCTCTATGTGATTGGCGGAGTTGCCTGCCTGGCCCTGTGGACATGGCTCACCCGCCGCAGGACTCCCATTGCCGCCCTCCGGGAAGCGCCATCCCCGGGAACACAGGGCATGGCCCTGCCATTGTCCCTGGCGTTGATGGCACTCCTGTCGGGCACCGCCCTCTGCGCCCTGGTGGCCGCCGGCGCCGATATGCGATTCTCCCGCCAGCGTTATTCCAGCCTGGAACTGCGCGGCGCCGCCGAGGATGCCGCCTGGTCGGCACTCAGCGCCATGGATGATTTGACCCGGGATCGCCTCCCGTTTCACAGCGAACGAAGCGACATCACGGCGGCCGGTATCGAAACCCGGACAAGCGTGCGCGAGTTGAACAGAACCTCCCTTCCTCTTCCCCTTCGACGGCAGGACGCCCCTCTCTTTGGCCGGGTGTTTACCGTCCGCTGTAATGCGGCGCGGGAAGGGCAGGACCGTTCCCTACAGGCGCTTGCCTGCCTTACGCCCGCCGGAGAGCTTCGTGTGCTGAGCTGGAACGTCCCCCCCTGATTGCGCCATGTCCTTCCCTTCCATCTCCTCCTATTGGTTCCCGCGGACAGCCCGGGGCAACGACACCGACGGACAGCGCCTGATCTCGATCGAGGCTGTCGCGCGGGGCGGTCGCCTCCGGTACAGGACCGCCGCACCGGGCACGACGGCATCGTCAGCCATTGTTGCCGCCGGCATTCTTCAGCGGGAAAGTTTTACACGCTGGCTCACCGCCCCGCGTCTATCCCCCCGCAAAGCCGGGAAAGTCGTTTCCACCCTCCTGGATATCCAGTTGCCGTTCCCCATCGACACCTGTGAACATGCCGTGGTGACTCTCGCCCCCTCCCCCGACCGCCAGGGAACCGCCGCACTGGTCGTGGGCGCCCGGCATTCCGATATCCGGGCACGTCTCCACTCCCTGTCAGCCATCGGCGTGGACCCCCACATTCTGGATCAGGAAGGAGTCGCCCTCTGGAGCCAGTGGAATGAGGAATATGCGCAGGGCGCCCCGGACGGCACGGTTGCCGTGCTCTATTTTGCCTCGGACAGGGTGACCATCAGCCTTGGCCAGAATGGCCGGTTTCTTGCAGCCCACACGTGGAGGAATCCGGATGTGGAGGCCATGCTCCGGACCCTCAAGCCATACATCGGCAACGAGCGCAACGCCTTTCCCTGGTTCCTGGCCGGCCCTGCCGCCGCGCAGGAACGCACCGGGGCCATTCTGCGGATCCTGTCTTCGTCGCTTGGCCTGCCTCCCGCGCAAACGGTCCATGAGCCGGAGTCCTTTCTCGCCCGCGCGCTGGCGCGGCGGGCACTCAACGGTCTTTCCCGCCGGTGCAATCTGCGGTCGGGTCCGTTCGAACACGGAACCGAACGCCAGCGCCGACGCAGACAGTCTCTCCTGTCGGCCGCGGCATGCCTCGCGGCAGGGCTGGCCCTATGCGGTCTGAATCTCGCATGGCGCACGGCCGCCTTCCATCGCACAGCCGCGCTCCAGCAGGACCTTCACGCCTTGGCCGTATCGGTCACAGGCAATCCACGGCTGGTCCCGCCGCGTCAGGAACTGTTTGCCGCCAGACGTTCGCTTCAGGATCGGCAGCAGCGGAGCAGGCCTTTCATGGCGCCCTTTGTCACCGGCCTGGCAGTGCCCCTGCAAGCGGTTCTGGACACCGCGGCCCGTAATGACCTGACCGTGGAATCCATCATCCTCCATCGGCAAGCCCTCGTGGCCCACGGTTGTACACGCGACTTTTCCGGTTGCGACAAGTCCGCCGCCAGCCTCACAAAGGCCGGATGGACAACGCGTATCGAACGGAAGGAAAACCGGCAGGGAGAGAACCTCTCCGCTTATGTCCTGCGCCTCACACTGCCCGATGAAAACTTCTGACACACCTCTCGTTGCGCTCCGGACTGCCGCGGCCCTCGCCATACTGGCGGGACTCGCCGCCAATCTCCACTCCCTGTCCGGATTGCGCCCGCAGGTTGACCTCTGGCGCCGCAAGACGGCGGAACGGCAGGAATTGCAGTCTCTGGTGCGGCAATCCGCCCGATTCGACAGCGCCATCCGGATTCACGAGTCCTGGCCTTCCGCCGCCCCGCCCCTGGAATCACTGGCGAAATCGAATTTCACCGGCAGACTCCCGGCATCCTGGACCGTCGCGCTTCAGCCAGGCATCCCAGGCTGGCAAAGCCGGCGTGTTGTGTTCTCGATGACCGACGTTTCGGCGGACAACGTTCTCCGCTTCATGACGGCAGCCGCCTCGGCACGCCCGCCGTGGGTGCTGGAGGAATGCGCCCTGCAGTCCTCTTCCGCTTCCGGCACGCTGTCGCGGGTGGAAACGGCCTTTTCCAGCGTCGAGCGCACGGAACGGTAGACCGGGACAGGCGGACTTCACCGACGGGTCAGCATCTCCCTGGCATGCTTCACCGTGACGCTGGTCAGATCCCGCCCGCCCAGCATTCGGGCCACTTCCTCCACACGCTGCTCCCCTTCCAGCGCGACAATCCGCGTTCGCGTGCGGTTCGCCGCCAGTTCCTTGACGACGGCATAGTGCGCTCCGCCATGGACCGCCACCTGGGGCAGATGCGTGATGCACAGCACCTGGTGATGCTCTCCCACCGATGCCAGTTTGCGGCCAATCGCATTCCCCATCACTCCGCCGACGTTGGCATCGATTTCGTCAAACACCAGGACCGGTATGCTGTCATGGGCGGTCAGGACTGACTTGACGGCCAGCATTACCCGCGAAATCTCCCCGCTGGAGGCAATGGCACGCAGGGAACGCGCCGGCTCACCCGCGTTCGGCGCGAACACGAATTCTATGGCATCCATGCCGGACGGACCTGGCTCCGCCGATGCAAGCTGAACGGAAAACACACCGTGCGGGAATCCCAAGTCCCGGAGTTCCGAGGCAATGACTTTGCCCAGCTTTGCCGCCGCCTGCCTTCGGGCCTTCCCCAGCGCCATGCCAGCCCGGTCCACTTCCCGTCTTGCCGTTGCGATCCGGACATCCACCTCGGCAAGCCGCTGACCCCGATTCTCCAAGTCTTCCAGTTGTGACCGCACCCGATCCAGATGGGCCAGGATCTCGGGAATGGTGGCCCCATACTTGCGTTTGAGGCGATGGTAGACAGCCATGCGTGTTTCCAGCCACTGCAGACGGCCGGGGTCCCCCTCGATATGCCTGACATACCGGTCCACCGTCTCGTGCAGTTCCTGGGCCTGCACGGCCAGGGACCTTGCCTCCTCGCGCCATGCCTTGGCTTCCTCCACCACCCCCGCCAGTTCCCCGAGCGCCTTCTGCACAACGGCCATCCCGGCAAAAACCGAATTCTCGCCTTCCACAAGGGCATCGCGGATTCCGCCCGCCAGTTCCAGGATACGCTGCGCATGGGCAACCGCGTTCTGCTCCCGCGCCACCGCTTCGTCCTCCCCTTCCACGGGAGCCGCCTCTTCGATCTCCTTCTTCTGGTACCCCAGGAGTTCCATCTGCCGGGCGGCATCCGCGTCACTGACCCCCTGCAGTTCCTTGCGCCGGGCCTCCAGTTGACGCCACTGCCCGTACGTCTCCGCATAGGCGGATCGCGTGTCCCGCAAATGCCCGAATGCGTCAAGCACGTCCAACTGGAACTCCGTATTGAGCAACGACTGGTGGTCATACGGACCGTGCATATCCACCAGCCGCTCCCCGATCTTCTTCAGGATCTGGAGGGTCGCCGGACTGTCGTTGACCATGTTCCGGCCACCGCCTGCCGCCGCCAGGGTCCGCCGGACCACCAGCAACCCGTTCTCACAGACGGGCAACCCCGCCTCTTCAAGAATGGCATCGATGGCGGCAGGCTCATGCAGCTGGAAGACGGCTTCCGCGGCACACTGGTCGGAGCCCGAACGGATCAGGCTCTTGTCTCCCCTTTCTCCCAACAGCAACCCCAGGGCGCCGATCAACACCGACTTTCCCGCGCCCGTCTCCCCGGTGATCACATTCAGCCCGGGCTGGAATTCCACGGTAATGTCTTCCACCAACGCGAGATTTCGGACACGCAACGTCTGAAGCATGCGGAGAACATACCGCCGGGCACGGCAAAGTCCAGTGCGAAAACCATTCCTGCCGCCACCGGGATCGCAAGATTTGCTTTCTGTAGGCGCCATTCATCTGGTATTCGTTTCCTTGTGCATCGGGGTTTCCGGGAGAGGGGCCGAAGGGTCCCGCCATGCAATCCCGATCAATGGCGATCCGCCGGCACGACGCGGGCAACCGTTAGCCCCGCCGACCGGCACAGGCCGTGAAAGGGGAGGCGTCGCATGCGGGTACTGATTACAGGCGGAGCCGGTTTCATCGGCAGTCACATCGTGGAACACTTCCAGGGCCGCGCCGAAGTCCGGGTGCTCGACAATCTCCGCTCCGGCCGCAGGCATAACCTGGATGGACTGGAGTGCGACTTCGCGGAGGGCTCCATCCTGGACCGCCCCCTGGTCCGGCGGTGCATGGCGGGCGTGGATTACGTCTTCCACCTGGCCGCCATGGTCAGCGTTCCCGAGTCCCTCCAGAAACCGGTCGAATGCACCGAGATCAACACGATCGGAACACTGATCGTCCTCGATGAGGCCGAACGGGCCGGCGTGAAGAAACTTTCCTTCAGCACCTCGGCCGCCATCTACGGGGACAATCCCGCCACTCCCAAAGTGGAAACCATGCTGCCCGATCCCAAGAGCCCCTATGCCATCACCAAGCTCGACGGCGAATACCACTGCGGCATGTTCGCCCGGGAAGGCCGCCTGGCAACCGTCTGCCTGCGGTATTTCAACGTGTTCGGCCCCCGTCAGGACCCGGAAAGCCAGTATGCGGCCGCCGTCCCCATTTTCGTGGACAAGGCGGTCCGGAACGAGCCCATCACCATTTTCGGCGACGGCGAACAGACCCGGGACTTCATTTTCGTGAAGGACATCGTGGCGGCCAATGTGTTCCTGGCCACTGCCTCCGCCCGGACCGGCGTGTTCAACGTCGCCTATGGCCACCGCATCACGATCAACACCCTGGCGCGCACGATCTGCGGCATCGTGCAGTCGCACTCCGAAATCCGGCATGCGCCGGAGAGACCGGGCGATGTGAAACATTCCCTGGCGTGCATCGACAAGCTCCGTGCCGCCGGTTTCTCCCCTGCCGGCAGTTTCAACGCAGGCCTGGAAGCCACAGTCGCCTATTTCGTCTCCCGCGGAAACCCTGCACGACGTCAGAAGTGAACTCGTCGGCCAGGGGCCGCCGACAGGCCGCAGGCGTCAATGGCTTCGGACGTCGGGGACCGTCAGCGCCGGACCAGCACCGCGGCATAGGCGCCATCGACCCCGTCCGCCGGCGGAAAGAGCTTGCGCTCATTCGCGAGGGCGAAGTCGGGATGCCGCGCCAGCCAGTTCAAGACCTGGTGTTCATCCTCCTCAGGCTCCAGGCTGCAGGTGCTGTAGACCATCCGCCCCCCGCTCCGCACGAGCGCGGCGCCGTTGTCCAGGATGTCACGCTGCGTGGCGGCAATTCGCTTCAGGCCATCGAGGCTGAAACGCCAGCGGGCATCCGCCCGCCGGCGCAGCACCCCTGTGTTGGTACAGGGAACATCGAGCAGAACGCCATCGAATGTCCGCCCCTCCAACCCCGGCGCCACGCCCGCCGCCATGTCCCCCTGGAGCACCTCGGCTCTCGGCAGCCCCATCCGCTCGAGGTTCTCCCGCAACAAGGCAATCCTGTCGTCATGCACATCCACCGCCACAACGGTTTCCACCCCTCCCATACGCTCGGCGATCGCCATCAGCTTCCCCCCGGGCGCGGCACAGGCATCCAGTATCCGTTCCCGCGGCCTGGGATCCAGCATCTGGACCGACAGGATCGTCGACGGGTCCTGCACGCTGAACCACCCATCCTCATATCCGGGCACGTGCGCCGGCGCCACCCCGCGCGGCAGAACCACAAACTGGTCCGGCTGGAACGGATGCGGTTCGGCGCGAATCCCCGCCGAAGCCAGCCGGTCGAGGAAATCCCCCATCTGAACGCGCGAGCGATGGAGGCGCACCGCCACCTGCGCGGGTCTGTTGTTCCATTCGCAGAGCCGTATCGCGGGCTCCGCCCCGAACACCTTGGCCCATCGCGAAACCAGCGCTTCCGGATGGGAGGTCCGGACACCAATGGACTCCATCTGCAGCGCATCCCGCAATGCCGGCTTCTCACGGCTTGCCCGCCGCAACAGCGCATTCACAAAATCAGCCTGCGCCTGCGGGAAATGGGCCTTCACGGCAGCCACCGTCTCATGGACGGCGGCATACGGCTCCACCGTGTCCATGTCGAACACCTGATACAATCCGACCAGGACATGCCCGCGCAACGGCAGCGGCGGCAAATGCCGCGCGCATCGCTTCATAACCCATTCCAACTGCCGCTTCCATTTGACGGATCCATACACAAGCTCCATCACGAAAGCCCTGTCACTCGTGACGCCGCCCATCATCCGATCCGGGAAATCGTTCTTTTCCAACCACCGCCGGACGATCCCTGCCGCCACGTCGCGCGAGTTGATGGCCTTGTGAAGATTCACGGGTTCCCCCCATCCGCCGGATCCGCCATCCCCGGCCGCTTGACACTGCCGGCGGCTTGTCTCCGCAACTGTCCGCAGGCGGCGCTGATCCGCGCACCTTTCGAGGCCCGGACCGTCGTGTTCACCCCGGCCTTCTCCAGCACATCGGCGAACATCCGGATCACCGCGCCGGACGGGGTCTCGCCTTCAAACCCCTCCACGGGACTCAGCGGAATAAGGTTGATCCGCGACGGCAAAGCCTTGACGCGCGCCGCCAGCGCCCTGGCGTGCTCCCTCGCGTCATTCACCCCGCGGATCAAGGTGTACTCGAAGGTGATGATGCGCCTTGTGGCCGCGGCATACCTGGCGCACGCCGCCATCAGGACGGAAAGCGGGTAGCGGCGGTTGACGGGCATCAACCGGTCCCGCAGGGCATCGTCAGCGGCATGCAGGGACACCGATAGTTCGACCTGGAGCCCTTCTCCCATGAGCCGCTCGATCCCTTCCACGATGCCGCTGGTGCTGATTGTGATGTGACGGGCGCCAATGGCGAGCCCCTTCCCGTCGTTCAGGATGCGAATGGACCTCAGAACGGCATCGTAGTTGTCGAACGGCTCCCCCATGCCCATATAGACCACATGTGTCGGCCGCTCCCCGTATTCCCTGAAACCGAGAAGAACTTCTCCGACAATCTCCCCGGCTTCAAGGTTCCGGCAGAAGCCGCCTTTGCCGCTGGCGCAAAAGGCGCAGGCAAACCGGCATCCCACCTGGCTCGAGACACACAGGGTCCGCCGGTCTCCGGAGGGAATCAGGACTTCCTCCACGCATTCCCCGTCCCGCAGTCCCGCCAGCACCTTCCGGGTGCCCGGCGCCGTTCCGGTCACCGCCAGCAGCCGGGTTGGCTCCAGGTCAAACCGCTCCTCCAGTTGGCGCCGGAAGGCGACCGGCAGATTCCCCATTTCCGCCCAGGAGGAGGCACGCCGGACATACAGCCAATTCCACAACTGACCGCTGCGGTAGGCCGGTTGCCCGAGCGACACACAGGCCTCCGTCAGCTCGTCGGCCGTCAATCCGTGTATCCGTATTCTGGAGTCCGCCATATCTCATTCCCGTCAGGATGTGCGCTCAGGGAACCTTTTCCCATCGTTGCCCGCTGCCGTCAAGAGCTCATCGCAGCGTCGCAGCGCACAGGGCGCCCTTCCCCGCGCGCCGGAAACCGGCCGGCCGTGGGCCGTTGGCTGCCGCATTGATCTCTGCGCATAACATGGTACTTTCTGGGACAGCAAGGAAAGGCGGGTCGCGATGATCACAGCGGGAAAGACGTATCTGGTGATGGGGCTTCTTGACCCCATGTCCCTGGCCTTTTTCATCGGCAGGACCATAGAACGCCACGGCGGAAAGGTCATTTACTCGGTCCAGAACGAAATTGTGAAAAAGCGGTACCTCGACTCCAGCCCGCGGCTGACTTCGTCCGAGAAAGCCTCCCTGGATTTGCGGTTTTGCGATGTGGCCGACGAGCGGCAGGTGGAGGAACTCTTCGCCGGCACAGGCCCCCTTGCCGGCGTCGTACATTCCGTCGCCTACGCCAATCCGAAGACATGCATGGGACGCGAGTTCCACACGGGATCCATGCAGGACGTCCTGAAGTCCTACCACATCAGTTGCGCCTCCCTGGCGACCGTTACCCGGCAGGCCGTCCCGCGCATGGCCGGCGGGGGATCCATCGTCGCCTTGTCGTTTGATACTCACCATGTCTATCCCTTGTACAACTGGATGGGCGTCCACAAGGCGGCGCTGGAGGCCCTGGTGCGGGCGCTCGCCCGCCGGCACGGACGGGACGGCATCCGGGTAAATGCGGTTTCGGCGGGTCCCGTCGCCACGACAGCCGCGAGCAAGATCCCCGAGTTCGAGCATATCGGCAAGCTCTGGATGCAATGCAGCCCGCTGCCCTGGGATGCCGAGAAGGACAAACAGGCTGTGGCGGATGCCGTAACCTTCCTGCTGGGGCCATGCGCCGCGAAGATCACCGGCCAGATCCTCGCGGTGGACGGGGGCGCCGCCATCATGGGCGGACCCCTCATGGAGCACGAACAACCCGCCTGACCTCTGGGATTCGATCTCCCCGGCCCTGCCGGCATTCGCCCGCTCACTGGACCGGCAACTGTCCCGGCCGCAGGGTCCGAACGACCCATGGCAATCCGCGGCGGTTCAGTTCCGCCATGAACGGATCGGGATCGAACTCCTCGACATTGAATACGCCGGGCGCCTTCCATAGCCCCTGGAGCATCATCATGGCTCCGATGACGGCCGGAACTCCTGTCGTATAGGAAATGGCCTGTGCCTTCACTTCCTTCCAGCACTGGGCATGGTCGCAAACGCTGTAGATGTAGATCCGGCGCTTGCGCCCGTTCTTCAACCCTTCCATCATGCACCCGATATTGGTCTTCCCCGTATAGTTCCGGCCCAGCGAAGAAGGTTCCGGCAGCAATGCCTTGAGGAACTTCAGCGGAACCACTTCCTGCCCCTCGTACATCACGGGATCAATGCGGGTCATACCCACATTCTCCAGGACGCGCAGGTGCGTCAGGTACTGCTGCCCGAATGTCATCCAGAACCGGATCCGCTTCAGCCCCTTGATGTGACGCACGAGCGACTCCAGTTCCTCGTGATACATCAGGTACATTTCCCTGGGGCCGATCCCCGGGAAATCGAATGTCTGATGCACGGACAACGGGTCTGTCTCCCGCCACCTGCCCTTTTCCCAGTACTTGCCGCGCTGCGTAATCTCCCGGATATTGATCTCCGGGTTGAAGTTTGTGGCAAAGGCCTTCCCGTGGGAACCGGCGTTGCAGTCCATGATGTCCACGGTGTGAATCTCATCCAGATGGTGCTTCTGGGCATACGCGCAGAAGATGTTCGTCACGCCCGGATCGAACCCGCATCCGAGCAACGCCATGAGGCCGGCGTTCTTGAATCTCGTTCGATAGGCCCACTGCCACTTGTACTCGAACTTCGCCTTGTCCGGCGGCTCGTAGTTGGCCGTATCCAGGTAATCCACGCCCGTGGCAAGGCACGCGTCCATGATCGCCAGATCCTGGTACGGCAGGGCCACATTGATCACCAGATCCGGCTTGAACTTGCGTATCAGCCGGATCGTGTTCTCCGGCCGGTCGGCATCCAGAGGCGCCGTCCGGATTCGCCTGCGCAACTGGCTGGCAATGGCCTTGCATTTCGACTCCGTACGGCTGGCCAGGCATATCTCGGAAAACACTCCGGGAACCTGCGCACATTTGTGCGTGACCACCCCGCCGACTCCGCCCGCCCCGATAATCAATACTCTGCTCATGGTGTCCTTCCCATTGTCCGCCGCATGCCGCGGTTTTCCCGCCACTGGGAAAAGGCGCCATCCTATACACTTCATCGTCCCCCGTCAAATTCGGGGCATCCGGCGGGTTCCCCGGCGGACTCACCCCCCCGATTCCCTCCCTGGCGGTCCACAACGGGACCCGCCCCCTGCGCCATGGGAGCGCGGAATGCGCCCTTTTCGCTTGAGCCCCATCCTGTTCGCTCCGTATACTGTTCGCCATCATGAATCGGGCGCTGGTCATCATTCCAACGTACGACGAGAAGGAAAACGTCCAGGCGATCGCCTCGGCCGTGCTGACCCATGCTCCCGAGGCCGATCTCTTGTTTGTGGACGCCAACTCGCCTGACGGCACCGGCGTTATCCTGGATGGCATGGTCGCCGGCAATCCCCGGATCCACGTGATCCACCAGCCCGGCAAGAAGGGACTCGGCCGCGCCTATATCGAAGGGTTCAAGTGGGCGCTCGCCGGAGACTACCAGTTCATTTTTGAGATGGACGCCGATTTTTCCCATGATCCGGCTGAATTGCCGAACTTCCTCCAGGCGGCCACCGGGGCGGATCTCGTACTCGGCTCCCGGTATGCGAACGGCATCCGGATCACCAACTGGCCGCTCAGCCGCCTGCTGTTGAGCATGGGCGGCGCCTTGTATGTGAGGATCATCACAGGCATGCCGTTTTCCGACCCCACAGGCGGATTCAAGTGCTTCCGGCGACGGGTGCTGGAAGCCATCAACCTGGACCGGATCTTTTCCAACGGATATTCGTTCCAGATCGAAATGACGCACACGGCATGGATGAAGGGATTCACGATCACCGAGATTCCCATCACGTTTGTGGACCGCCGCTCGGGCTATTCCAAGATGAATTCCCGGATATTCCGTGAAGCGCTCTGGATGGTGTGGAGCCTCGTCCTGCGCAACGGGTTCCGCCGCCGCCCGCGCCGCCGCGCCGCGGAAAAGAGTATTGGCTCATGACCCCCTCGCATCCACTGGCAGCCTCCGCGTTTCACCTCTTTCGCGCCTTGCGGCCGAATCAGTGGACCAAGAATCTGGTGGTCGTTGCCCCGTTCATTTTCGCCCTGGGCGACCAGTCCCAATCCCTGTCGGCCTGGTCGTTCGGCATGGCCGCGGTCTCCTGCGGCCTCTTCTGCCTTCTCTCCAGCGGCATCTACCTGTTCAACGACATCCTGGACCGCGAATCGGATCGGCTGCATCCCGTCAAACGCTTCCGGCCCATCGCATCGGGAGCCGTGTCCGTTCCCTGCGCCGGCGTCCTGTCGGCATGCCTGCTGGCCGCCAGTCTGACGTGCGCCTTCGTCCTCGCCCCCTCTTTCGGGGCGGTGGCCGCGACCTATGTCGTAATGCAGGCCGCCTATACCCTCTGGCTGAAGCACATTGCGTTGGTGGATGTATTTGTCATCGCCGCGGGTTTTGTGCTCCGCGCGGTGGCCGGCGGCGTGACCCTGAAGATCACCCTCTCGCCATGGCTGTTGCTTTGCGCTTTTCTTCTCGCCCTCTTCCTCGGGTTGTGCAAGCGCCGGCACGAGAAATACCTCTCGGACAACCCGGAGGAATCCCGCCCCAGCCTGGACCAATACCACGTCAAACTCCTGGATCAGTTGATCGCCATCGTCAGCGCCGCCGTGATTGTCTGCTATTCGATCTATACCCTCTGGCCGGAGACCACCCGGAAGTTCGGAACGTCTTTGCTCGCGTTAACCATTCCTTTTGTGATCTTCGGGATCTTCCGTTACCTCGATCTTGTCTACCGCAAGGATGCCGGCGGCAGACCCGAAAAAGTGCTCCTCACCGACCTGCCGCTGCAGGCAGACCTCCTCCTCTATACCGCCACTGTCGTTCTCGTGTTCACGCTGACCTGAGAGACTGGCGGCCTCTTTTCCGCAACCGCAGACAGCCCGGGAGGAGAATGGGGCTCCGCCGCCTTCGGAGAGCACGAACAAACCGGACCCCCAGGCCGACGCCACCGCTTTGCAGGACAGCACACTCGCCCGACTCACGCCGGGTTCCGCCTGTGCCGCAGCCGGTCCAGCGCCACCGCGGCCACGATGATCCCGCCGGTGACGATTTCCTGCACCCAGTTCGGGAACTCCATCTTCGTGCAACCGTTGGCCACCACCGTCATGATCAGCGCGCCGGTAAGACTCCCCAGCACCGTTCCCTCGCCGCCGGCCAGGCTGGCGCCGCCAATGATCACGGCGGCAATCACGTCCAGTTCCGCGCCGGTCGCCGTCGTGGGATCGCCAACCGTCAAATAGGAGAACTGCAGCACCCCCGCCAGTCCCGCGAAGGTGGAGCCCAGGATATACACCAGCGTTTTCGTGCGCGCCACCTCGACGCCGCAAAGATGCGCCGTCTGCTCGTTGGAACCGATCGCAAAGATATGCCGCCCCACCCGCGTATAGCGCAGGAACCCGCCCACCAGCAGCGCCAGTCCCAGCAACAGCCACACGCCCGGCGGAAACAGCATCCACCCCCGGCCCTCTTCCAGCG
>CAYWKN010000006.1:3721-36696 GCA_964458765.1 uncultured Verrucomicrobiota bacterium | reverse complement strand
AGCTGGGGGATGGGCGGCGGGGAAACCTGGCGCTCGTAGGGGCCGGGTGTGGCGGAGGTGAAGATCACGCGGCCGACGGTGCGGGTGAACTCCTCGAAATTCAGCGGTCGGTTGTCGCGGGCGGAGGGGAGGCGGAAGCCGTGCTCGACCAGCACGTTCTTGCGGGCCTGGTCGCCGTTGTACATGGCCCGGAGCTGGGGAATGGTGACGTGGGATTCGTCAATGACGGTCAGGAATTCGCCCGGGAAGTAGTTGAGGAGGGTGGCCGGCTGTGAACCCGGCGCCCGGCCGCTGAGATGGCGGGAGTAGTTCTCGATGCCCGAGCAATAGCCGATCTCCTTGAGCATTTCCATGTCATACAGGGTCCGCATCTTGAGGCGCTGGGCTTCCAGCAGTTTGCCGTTGGCCTCGAACCAGCGGATGCGGTCTTCCATTTCGGCGACGATGGCGGCGATGGCTCCCTCGATCTTCTCGTAGGGCATGACGAAGTGGGTGGCGGGTGAAAGGACGACCCGGTCCAGGCGGCTTTCGGCGCGGCCGGTGACGGCATCGAAGGTCGAGGCCTGATGGAGCTGGTCGCCGAAGAATTCCAGGCGGACGCCCTTGGTGGAGTAGGAGGGGAAGACATCCACCGTATCGCCCCGCACGCGGAAGGTGCCCGGTTCCGGGGCGTAGTCGTTGCGGGTGTACTGGATGGTGACGAGTTTGGTCAGCAACTCGTCGCGGTCCGCCGTGTCGCCGGGGTTGAGGGCCACCACCATGGTCCGGTAGTCCTCGGGCGAGCCCAGGCCGTAGATGCAGGAGACGGAGGCGACGATGATGACGTCGTCGCGGGAGAGGAGGGAATTGGTGGCGGAGAGGCGCAGGCGTTCGATCTCCTTGTTGATGGAGGCGTCCTTCTCGATATAGGTGTCGGTTTGCGGGATGTAGGCTTCGGGCTGGTAGTAGTCGTAGTAGCTGACGAAGTACTCGACGGCGTTGTCGGGGAAGAAGGTTTTCAGTTCCGCGTAGAGCTGGGCGGCGAGGGTCTTGTTGTGGGAGATGACGAGGGTGGGGCGGCCGTGGCGGGCGATGACGTTGGCGACGGTGAAGGTTTTGCCGGAGCCGGTGACGCCCTCGAGGATCTGGAAGCGGTGGGTGGCGGCGGGTTCGGCGAGCCCGCGGCAGAGCGCTGCGATGGCCTCCGGCTGGTCACCGGTGGGCTTGTAAGGCGAGTGGAGGGTGAAGGAGGAATTCAATGTCCAATATCCAACAAGGAATGTCCAATATCCAAGGGATGCTACTGTCGACCGCTGTTCTTCCGGGCCGTTGAGATGCTTGTGAAGAGGATCGAGATCAGTTCTTCCGCTTCCTGCAGAAGCGGATTCAGGGATTCCGGCGGTTTGATCAATCCGACGCGCATGACCACCTTGATCCAGATCTTGGTCTCACGCAATTCCTTGAGAGCAATCTTCAGTTTGTGAACGAAATCGGCACGGGATTCCGCGCTTTGTGCTTCACCATAGTTCGGCGCCGGAGAGGTTCCGCTTCGCAATATCTGCTCGCATATGTGTTTGCCAGTCCTGGTATTGGGAAGAGCTTCAGCCACCTTGATGATTCGCACGGAGAAACTGATCAATCGGTCCTCCAAGTCAAATGACTTTCCCTTGGGCATTGGATATTCCTTGTTGGCTGTTGGACATTCCATCTTGCATTACAGCGAAAGCATTTTCTCCAGGCAGAGGCGGGCTTCGGCTGCCAGGTGGGCGGGGACGCTCACGCGGTTGCGGTCGGGCCAGTCGCGCAGGATGCGCAAGAGATTGCTTTCGTTGGTCTTGGCCATGTTCGGGCAGAAGGAGCCCTTCAGCATCCTGAGGGTCAGCCGGTCCTTGTGCTCCCGGGCGAGCCGCTTGACCAGTTGCGATTCCGTGCCGATGACAATCGTTGACCCCGGCGCGGCGTCCCGGACATAGGCGATGATCTGTGAAGTCGATCCGTGGGCGTCGGAGAGGCGGACGACCTCCTTGGGCGCCTCGGGGTGGACGATGATCTTTGCGTCCGGCCAGTTCGCGCGGGCGGTCTGGATATCGGCCACGGTGAAGTTCACGTGGATGGGGCAGAATCCGCCCCACACAAGAACCCGGGCACGGGCCAGATTCTCCGCGGTCAGCCCGCCGTCCGGGCGGCGGTAATCGTAGATGGCGGTTTCCTCGTCCGGGATGCCCAGGTCGTGGGCGCTGTTCACGCCCAGGTGGATATCCGGCAGGAAGAAGACCTTCTTCCCCTGGTCCAGGGCCCAGCGGAAGACGCGCGGTGCGTTGCTGGAGGTGCAGGCGCTGCCGCCGTTCCGGCCGCAGAAGGCCTTCACGGCGGCGGTGCTGTTCACGTAGACGACGGGTAGCCAGCCGCCGCCACTCCGCTGGAGGAAGGCCCAGGCCTTGTCCACCACATAGGGGTCGGCCATGTCGGCCATGGGACAGCCGGCGCCGGTTTCCGGCATGTAGACCGACTGGTCGGGACGGGTCAGCAGATCGGCGGACTCGGCCATGAAATGCACGCCGCAGAAGACGATGCGTTCGGCGGAACTGGCGGCGGCCTTGCGGGACAGTTCCAGGGAATCGCCGATGGTGTCCACATGGGCAAGCACCTCCGGACTCTGGTACTGGTGTCCGAGGATCAGCAGGCGGCTGCCGAACTGTTTACGGATGGATTCGATTTCACGGGCGGGTTCGGTCATGGCGCGCTCCTTTCGCGACATCCTAGCAAAACACACAGGAAGGGGGTTGCAAAAAATCCGATCAGACCGTATATTCTGCTGCCCTTTGATTTCAAGGTGTACCTGTAGCTCAATTGGACAGAGCATCAGACTACGGATCTGAGGGTTGCAGGTTCAACTCCTGCCAGGTACGCCACTCTTGCTCCTCCGGAGAAACCGGATGGACCGAAACGCTGCCGGCTGGCTGCGGCGATACGTTGGATGTAGAATAGAGATTGGTATGCACCCCAAGATCAACCACTTGATCCAGCTCCAGGAATTGAGTCTCATCCGCGCCGAGCAAAAGGCGCACCGGCACGGGCACCGGCTCGACGAGCTGGATGCCTCGGTCAAGACCCTGACCGAGCAGTTGCCCGCCGATCTCCAGGCGCTGCTGGTCCGGATGCAGAAGCGCGACCCGATCGTCATCGTGCCGATGTCCAACGGCACATGCACGGGATGCGGGATGAGGATTCCCACGAGCCTGGTGCAGTCCGTCAAGGTGTCGGAGCACATCCAGGTGTGTCCGATCTGCACGCGGATCCTGTATTACCAGGAGGGGTTGCCCCGGCATATCGGCGCGGCGCCGCGGCGCGGGGATCCGCGCAAGGTGGGCATAGCCCGTTTCTCGGCGCCGGGCCTCATGATTCCGCAACTGGAAGCCACGACGCGGGAGGAGGCCATACGCGAAATGGCGGAACGCATGCAGGAACAGGGGTTCGTGGATGACGCCGCGAAACTGGTCGAGGCGGCCCTGAAGCGCGAGGCGATTGTCAGTACCGCGGTGGACCACGGGTTGGCCTTCCCGCACGTGCGCGGCGTGGAGGGGGGCGGCCTGACGCTGGGCCTGGGTATCAGTTCCAAGGGGATCAAGTTCGACGGCCACGACAAGACGCTGACGCGCATTGTCTTTTTCCTGATCATTCCCACGGCGGCCAGCGCGTTCTACCTGAAGTTGCTGGCGGGACTCGCCGAAACGTTTTCCGATGCCGAGGCGCGCAAGGCCCTGATGGGCGAGGAAAACCCCGACAAGCTGTGGAAGCTGCTGGTCAAGCTGACCAAGAAGACGATCGCGTGACCCTATCGTAGTTCCTGCTCGAACCGTTTCAGGTTCTCGTCCGCCCCGAAGATGATCAGGGTGTCGTTCTCCCGCAGGATTTCCTCGCCGCCGGGCGCGGCGATGGACGCGGTGGCGCCGTCGGGCCCCGGACGCCGGATTTCCAGGATCGTGATGCCATGGAGATTGCGGATGCGGGTGTCCATCAGCCGTTTCCCGACGTACTTCGCGGGGGCCTCAATCTTCATGATGCCGGTGCCCGCCGAAACCTGGATGTAGTCCAGGATGCTCTTGGCCACGAGGGTGCGCGCCAGCCGCATGGCCCGGTCGCGCTCGGGATACACAATCTGGTCGGCGCCCACCCGGTCGAGCACCTTGCCCCCGTTTTCCGAGGCAGCCTTGGCGATGATCCGCGGCACCTTGAGGTCCTTGAGGGCCATCGTGGCCAGGATGCTGGCCTCGAGGTTGGACGCCATGGCGACCACCACGACGTCGCAACCGGCGAAGCCCGCTTCGGAAAGCGCCTGGATGTCGGAAGCGTCGCCCTGGACCGCCCGCGCCACGACATCGCGCATGCGCTGCACGACCCCGATGTCCTTGTCCAGGAAGAGAACATCCACATCATGCTGGGCGAGAGACATCGCCAGATAGGATCCGAAACGCCCTCCGCCGATTACGCCGATCTTCCGCATATGGTCCTCGCTCCCTAGCCGACAATGAGTTCCTCTTCCGGCAGGCGGATGGCCTGCCGCTCCGACCTTTGCCCGACAATCAGCGTCAGCGTCAGGGGCCCCACGCGGCCGATGAACATCACCAGCATGATCACGAACTTGCCGGCGGCGCTCAGCGACGCGGTAACGCCTGTGGACAGCCCGACGGTACCAAAGGCGGAAATTGTTTCAAACAGCAATTCGTCCGGGACACTCAGGCCGCGCGCGGCCCGGGGCGGATGCTCCATCACGAGGAGCGCCCCGAACGCGATGATGACCAGGATGGCGCCCAGGATGAAGATCGAAAGCGCCTCGCGCACCACGCGGTCGCCGATTGTCCGGCCGTGGCTTTCAACCGCCCCTTTCCCGAGCGTCATCGCCAGGGTGACGCGGGAGAGGACGGCCAGGGTGGTGGTCTTGATGCCGCCGGCGGTGGAGCCGGGCGATCCTCCGATGAACATCAGGAGCATGGTCAGGAACAGGGTCGCCGGATGTACCAGGGCCATGTCCACGGCGTTGAAGCCCGCCGTCCGCGGCGTGACGGAATGGAAAAGGGCGGTCAGGAGCTTGTCGCGGATGGACAGGGCCGAAAGGGTATTGTGCCATTCCAGGATGGCCAGGAGGAGCCAGCCGCCCGCCACGAGGATGGCGGTGGTCTTCAGGACGACCTTGGTGTGAAGCGCCAGACGGCCGCGCATGAGGCGGTTCCGGCGCCAGAACCGGATGCAGGAGAGATCGTAGATGACCAGGAAGCCAAGTCCGCCCAGTACCAGGAGCGCCGCCACGGTCAGCACAATGACGGGATCACTCCGCAGGGAACAAAGGCTGTCGGCATACAGGGAGAATCCGGCGTTGCAGAAGGCGCTGACGGAATGGAACACGCCGCTCCAGAGGGCGGCGGGGAATGGCGCCTGATGGGCGGTCTGGAGGCGGTGGGTGAGGATCACGGCGCCGGCGGCCTCGAAAAGCAGGGTGAAGAGGATCGTGCGGCGCAGGAGGGAGGGAAGGCCGCGGATCCGGTCGTAGCCCAGGGAGTCCATCAGGACAAACTCATCCTCGATATTCAGGCGCCTGCCGGTCAGGACCAGCAGAAAGGTGCCCAGCGTCATGATCCCCAGTCCGCCAGCCTGGATCAGGAGTAGAATAACGGCCTGGCCGAAGCCGGAGAAGAAGGATCCGGTGTCCACGACGGCCAGTCCCGTGACACATGTGGCGCTGGTGGCGGTGAAGACGGCGGTGAGGGGCGGGGTCCACTCGTGGCGGGCATTGGCCCATGGCAGGCAGAGCAGGAGGGCGCCGAGGGCAATGGCCGCCGCGAAAGCCCGGACGACAATCCACTCGGGGCGGGCGGGCTTCCGTTTGGCGCCGGTATGGTCGGAGTTGCTCATCGGGGAAATAGTTTTTTGCCTTCCGCCTCAAAAGCCGATATGAGTATCCCCCTTGGTGCGGGAAAGTCAATGGTCCGGAAACCGGAGCGGGGGTGCGTATGTCGTTGGATCATATACGGGTCGTGCTGGTGGGGCCGCTTTATGGCGGCAATGTCGGCTCCATCTGCCGGGCGATGGCCAATATGGGATTGTCGCATCTGACGCTGGTGGCGCCGGCCCCGACGCTCAACTTCGCGGAAGCGCGCATGATGGCGGTGGCGGCGGATTACATCCTGGAAGCACGCCGGGAAACGGCGACGCTGGAGGAGGCGGTCGCGGACTGCAGCCTCGTGATGGGGACCACAGCCCGGATCGGCTTGTACCGCCAGCACGCGAAGACGCCCCGGGAATGGGCGCCGCAGATCCTGGAGTCGGCGCAGGCGAATCCCGTGGCGCTGGTTTTCGGGCGGGAAAATTCGGGACTGACCAACGAGGAGATCGCGGTTTGCACGAACATGATCCAGATCCCCTCCTCGCCGCAATATCCTTCCCTGAACCTGGCCCAGGCGGTCATGGTGTGCTGCTACGAGCTGTACCTGGCGGCCGCCGTGCATGAGCCGTTGCAGGAAAAGACGCCGGAATGTTCCACGCGGGCTCGCGAGCAGATGTTCAGGATGTGGCGGGAGATGCTGCTGGAGATCGGGTTCATGGAAGAAGAGAAGGCCGATCACATGATGCTGGGGATCCGGCGGATCTTTTCGCGGGCGCCGCTGACGGAGGATGACGTGAGGATCCTGATGGGGATCGCCCGACAGACGATGTGGAAAGCCCGGAAGGCGGGCTAGGCCGGGCGCACATCCGACGCCGGCAGGGCGCGCAGGTGCCGCTTGCGGTACCAGATGAACCCGAAGAGGTCGAAGAGGGTCCGCGGCAGGCGTTTCATGTTGGTGTACTTCGAGACGCCCATCGTGCGGGCCCGGTGGTCCACGGCGACTTCCTTGATGACACGGCCGTTCAGCTTGAAATAGGCCGGCATGAAGCGGTGCACACCTTCGACGGACGGCAGATCTTCCACGCAGGTCTTGCGGAAGGCCTTGAGGCTGCAGCCGGTATCGCGGATGCCATCGTGGGTACACCAGTTGCGGACCCTGTTGGCGATGCGGGAACCGATGCGGCGCGCCCAGGTGTCCTTCCGCTTGGCGCGGTACCCGCACACGGCGTCGCACCCCTCCAGTTCGGCCAGCAGGCGCGGGATGTCGGCGGGGTTGTTCTGCATGTCTCCGTCAATGGTCACCAGCACATCGGCGTCGGCCATGCGCAGGCCGACAAGCATCGCGGAACTCTGGCCGCGATTGCGGTCATAGTGCAGGCCGCGCACGCAGGTATAGCGGGCCTTGGCTTCCTGGACGCGGGACCAGGTCTGGTCGCGGCTGCCGTCGTCGACGAATAGCACCTGGATTCCCGGGACCTGGGCCGACAGGCGGTCCATTTCCGCGGCGAGCGGGAGGATGTTGTCCTCTTCGTTGTATACGGGCACGACTACGGCGACCTTCATGCAAGCACCTCCGGGCCTTCTGCAAGGATGCGGCAGTTATAGCGTTTTCCGCGGCAAAAGCCAGCGCAAGGTTGGGGAAGAGGGTGGGTCCGGGACGTGGCGGGCCCACCACTTGACGCCGAGTCCCAGCAGGGCCAGCGCGGCAATGACACAGAGCAGACGGCGTTCCGCCTGCGTCAGGCCGGACAACGAGCGGCCCAGCGCCGCCATGGCTGCGGTCCAGCGGTTCATCCGGCGGCCACGATGTTGACCAGTTTGCCCGGCACCACGACCACCTTCCGGATGGCCAGTCCCGCCACGAGGGCCGTCACGGAGTCCCGCGCCAGGATGTGGGCTTCCACTTCCTTCGGGGAAAGGGATGTCGGGATGGTTTCCCGGCCGCGGATCCTGCCGTTGACCTGGATGACGATTTCCACCTCGTCGCGGGCGAGGGCCTTGGGATTCACCTCGGGCCAGGCGGCGGACAGCACGCCGGGCGGATGGCCCAGTTCGACCCACAGTTCCTCGGCGATGTGCGGGGCGAACGGCGAGATCAGGATCACCAGGGACTCGATGGCTTCCCGGTACACCGCGCGGCGCTGTTCGCCGCTTGCCGCCTCCACCTTCACATCGTCCAGCGCGTTCATGAGTTCCATGATCTGCGCGATGGCCGTATTGAACTGGAAGGCGCCCTCCAGATCGTGCGTGATCTTGGCGATGCTCTCGTGCAGCTTGCGGTACAGGTCGCGTTCCGGCGTCTCCATGCGGGCGAGATCGGGCTTGAGTCCGGCCGAGGAACGCAGGAGATCGCGGGTCTCGAACACCCGCCGCCAGACGCGGCGCAGGAAGCGGAAGGCGCCCTCGACGGCGTCGTCGTTCCACTCGGCGTCCTTCTCCGGCGGGCCGATGAACAGCGTGTAGAGGCGGACGGTGTCGGCCCCGTATTCCCGGATCAGCTCATCGGGCGAGACGACGTTGCCCTTGGACTTGGACATCTTGTAGAGCTGGCCGTCCTTCTCGCTG
Organism: uncultured Verrucomicrobiota bacterium; assembly: GCA_964458765.1. Classification (GTDB taxonomy): domain Bacteria; phylum Verrucomicrobiota; class Kiritimatiellia; order CAIKKV01; family CAITUY01; genus CAIVSY01. The sequence continues at coordinate 28,271 of CAYWKN010000006.1, read as the reverse complement.
CGCTTGCAGATCATGCCCTGGGTGAACAGGGCGCCGAAGGGTTCGCGGAAGGAGCAGTTGCCGTTGTCGTGCAGCACCTTCAGGATGAAGCGGGAGTAGAGCAGGTGCAGGACGGCGTGCTCGATGCCGCCGATGTACTGGTCCACCGGCAGCCAGTAATCCACGTCCTTCTTGCTGAACGGGGCGTCGGTCATGCGCGGGTTCACGTAGCGCAGGTAGTACCAGCAGGAGCAGAGCCACTGGGCGAGGGTGTCGGTCTCCCGCCGGGCCGGCTTGCCGCAGCGCGGGCAGGCGGTGCGGGTGAATCCCTCGTGGAACGATAGCGGGTTGCCGCGCTCGGTCTTGAAGTCCACGTCATCGGGCAGGAGCACGGGCAGGTCCTTTTCGGGGACCGGGACGGCGCCGCAACTGTCGCAGTGGACGATCGGGATCGGGGCGCCCCAGTAGCGCTGGCGGCTGATCAGCCAGTCGCGGATGCGGTAGTGGGTGGTGAACTCGCCAAAGCCGCGGTCCACGGCCAACTGGATGATGTCGTGCATGGCCTCGCGGTTGCCGCGTCCGTTGAAGGGGCCGGAGGCGACCATGGCGCCGTCCTCGACATAGGCTTCCTTCATGGCGCCGGCCTTCAGCGTGCCCTCCGGGTTCTGGATGACGACCTTGACGGGGAGGCCGTAGGTCCGCGCGAAGTCGAAGTCCCGCTGGTCGTGGGCGGGCACGGCCATGACGGCGCCGGTGCCGTATTCCATGAGGACGTAGTTGGTGATCCACAGCGGGGCCAGTTCGCCGTTGTAGGGGTTGCGGACGTGGTAGCCGGAGAAGACGCCTTCCTTGCGGGTGACGTCATCGGTCCGCTCGGCGGCGGAGACCATCTTTTCCTTTTCCACAAAGGCGCGGATTTCGGCGGCGCGCGGGTTGCCGGCGAGCAGTTTCTCCACGAGCGGATGCTCCGGGGCCAGCGCCATGAAGGTCACGCCGTAGATGGTGTCCGGGCGGGTGGTGAAGACGGGGCAGGGGTCGCCGGTCTCGGCGACGGTGAACTCCACGCGGGCGCCTTCGGACCGTCCGATCCAGTTGGCCTGCATGGTGCGGACCTTTTCCGGCCACTTGTCGAGCAGGGAGAGGTCGTCGAGGAGTTTGCCGGCGTATTCCGTGATGCGGAAGAACCACTGGGTCAAATCTTTCTTGTGGACGGGGCGGCCGCAGCGTTCGCAGGTGCCGTCGGGGAGGACCTCCTCGTTGGCGAGGGTGGTGCAGAAGTCGCACCAGTTGACGGGCGCGTTCTTCTGGTAGGCCAGGCCGCGTTCGTGCAGTTTGAGGAACACCCATTGCGTCCACTTGTAGTAGTCCGGGTGGCAGGTGGCGACCTCGCGGTTCCAGTCGTAGGCGATGCCCCAGGACTGGAGTTGGCGTTTCATCTGGCGGATGTTGTTGTAGGTCCATTCCTTGGGATGCACGCCCCGCTGTTTGGCGGCGTTTTCCGCCGGCAGGCCGAAGGCGTCCCAGCCCATGGGGGAGAGCACGCGGAAGCCGCGGACCATCTTGTAGCGGGTGATGGCGTCGCCGATGATATAGTTGCGACCGTGCCCGACGTGCATGGTGCCGGACGGGTAGGGGAACATGGTCAGGCAATAGTACTTCTTCTCGTGGCGCGAGGTGTCCACGGTGAATACTTCCTGGTCGGCCCAGTACTTCTGCCACTTGGGCTCGATTTCCTGAAACGGGTATTTCTCGTTCATCGGTTCCTGCTCCCGCCGCCGGACGCGCGGCAAATGGCGGTAACTATAGGGATTTGGCCGGAGGATTCAACAGCGAAGCGGGGAAAGACGGGGGAAGACTTCACCGCTGATGGACACTGATCGAAGAAATGGAAAAGGGCGTGTCAGGAGGCCGCGGGCACGGTAGTATACGATCCCATGAAGCCGACTACCGACAAGATTCGATTGACGTTCGACGGCGGGCGCGCGGTGGAATGCGCTCCGCGCACGGCGATCCGGAATGTCCTGCCCGCGCCGGCCGGCCCTGACGGATTGCCCTATATTGCCGCCCTGCTCAACAACGACATCGCGTCATTGAGCTATCCCGTGGAGCACGACAGCGATGTCAAGCTGCTGACCATGGCCGACGCGGAGGGGCGTCCCGTGTTCCAGCGGTCCATGGCGTTCCTGCTGGCCAAGGTTGTCCGCGAACTGCACCCCGGCTCGGCTTTCTCGGTGGATTACGCGGTAGGCAACGGACTCTACTGCTCGTTCGAGCTTCAGCCCGGGAACGGCAATGGCGGCATCACAGCCGCGCAGGTCGCGGCGATCCGCGACCGCATGCGGGCGCTGGTGGCGGCCAACCTGTCCATCGAACGGCGGAAGATATCCTTCGCCGAGGTCACGCGGCGGCTGACCGGAGCCGGCCAGACCGACAAGCTCAATCTCCTGCGGTTCCGCAACCCGCCGCGCGTGGTGATCCACGAGTGCGGGGGATTCTACGATCTGGCCCAGGGTCCGCTGGCGCCCGACACGGGAGTTCTCGGCGCGTTCGACCTGATCCACCACGCGCCCGGCTTCGTGCTGCAACTGCCCGCCGCGGGGGAGAAGCAGGTGGCTCCGTTCAAGGACCAGCCCAGCCTGTTCCGCATCTTCCGGCGGCACAAGGAGTGGGGGCGGACCATGGGCGTGAGCACGGTCGGGCGGCTCAACGAGCTGATCGTGGACGGCAACGTCGGGGATTTCATCAAGGTCGCGGAAGCCTTGCACGAGAAGAACGTGGCGGCGATTGCCGACGAGATCCACCGCCGGCGCGACCGGGCGCGGATCATCCTCGTGGCCGGTCCGTCCTCGGCCGGCAAGACCACGTTTTCCAAGCGCCTGCAGGTGCAGTTGCGCGTCAACGGGTTGCACGTCTCCATGATCTCGCTCGACAACTACTTCTTCGGGCCGGCGCAGACCCCTGTGGATGCGGATGGGAAGCCGGATTTCGAGCACATTGATGCCATTGACCGGGTCTTGTTCGAGGAGCACATGCGGCGGATCATTGACGGCGGGGAGATTGAGCTGCCGGTGTTCGATTTCGAAACCAAGCAGCGGACGTACCGCGGGCAGAAGGTCAAGCTGGGGCGGGACAGCGTGCTGATCATCGAGGGCATCCACGGCCTCAATCCCGGTCTGGCGCCGATGGCGCCCGCGGAGGCGCAGTTCCGGGTGTACGTCAGCGCGTTGACGCAACTCAGCGTGGACGCCAACAACCGGATCGCGACCACGGACAACCGTCTGCTGCGGCGGCTGGTGCGTGACCACAAGTACCGGGGCCATTCGGCGTCGAAGACGCTCAAGATGTGGTCATCGGTGCGGCGGGGCGAGGAGCGGTGGATTTTCCCGTTCCAGGACCAGGGGGATGCCACGTTCAATTCGGCGCTCGATTACGAGATTGCCGTGTTGAAGCCGTTTGCGGAGCCGTTGCTCATGGAAGTGACGCCCTTCGAGCGTGAATACGCCGAGGCGCGGCGGCTCACGGCCTTCCTGCAGAACTTCATCGGGATGTCCGACCGCGACGTTCCGAACACCTCGATGCTGAGGGAATACATCGGCCGCAGCAGCTTCCGGTATTAGCTAAGTTATAGCTAGACAGCGCGGATGCCGTCTAGTACGGTGCCGGCATGTATGCGTTGCCGGGATGGACAGTGGTTGTGCCGTTGGCGGAGCGGTATCGGGCGCTGGCGGGGCATCGGGCTGCCGGAGTGCACGAAGGCGCCGGCCACGCCGGGGAGTTCCTGTGGTCCGAACGCCACCTCCGCTGTGTCTGGGCCGATGCCCGCTGGCGGCCGGCGGAACTGGCGACCGCCGACCGGCAGCGGGTGGTGATCGAGGAGCCCGGGCGGTGGAATCTCGAGGCGGGGCCCGACTTCCTGGATGCCGTGTTGAGGGTGGAGCCCGGCGCGCGGCTGGTGCGGGGCGACGTGGAGCTGCATGTGCGCCCGCAGGATTGGGTGCATCACGGGCACAGCGGGGACCCGCGCTATCGCCGGGTGGCGGCGCATGTGACCTACTATCCCGGTGCGCTGGACAGCGGCTGCCTGCCGCCGGGTGCGGTGGAGATTGCCCTTGCCGACGCGCTGCGGAGTAATCCGCTGTTTTCCTTTGAAGGGCTGGATGTGAGCGCCTTCCCGTATGCGGAGACGGACCCGCATCCGCCGTGCGCCCTGGAACTGGCGGGGTGGGCGCCGGAACAGCGCGTGGCGCTGCTGGAGGCGGCCGGCGCCGAACGGCTGCGGATCAAGGCGGCACGACTGCGCGCCGAGATGGCGGCACGGAAGCCCGAACAGGTTCTGTATGAGGAAATCATGGCCGGTTTGGGGTTCAAGCACAACCGCCAGGCGTTCCGTCTGCTGGCGGCGCGGCTGCCGCTGGAAACGCTGCGACAGGAGGCGGCGGGGCTTGGGGTCACGGGCGCATATGCGATGCTGTGCGGGGTTTCCGGCTTGCTGCCGTCCAAGACCGGCGCCAAGTGGGATGACGAAGCCCGGAATTTCCTGCGGTCCGCCTGGGATGTGTGGTGGAAGCGTAAGGCGGGGTGGGAGGGCGCCAGGCTCGAGGCCGGCGAATGGCGGCTGTCGAACCTGCGGCCGCCGAATCATCCCCTGCGCCGCATGATGGCGGCGGCGGAACTGTTCTGCGGGGAACAGTCCCTGACGGCGGTACTGGGGGAAGGATTCGACGAAGGTCCTGCGCTCGTGGCGCGCATGATGCGGTATCTGGGCGGGATCGGAACCGAAGGGTTCTGGGGGCGGCGCATGGCGCTGGGGGCGATGCCGCTGCGCCGTCCCATGGCGCTGATCGGCCCGGGCCGGGCGGCGGCGTTGCTTTCCAATGCCATCGTGCCCTGGATGGCGGCGTGCGGGGACGCGGCCTGGATGGAAGAGGATGTGTTGTGCCAGCTTCCGGCGGAGGATGAAAACCGGTTTGTCCGCCACATGGCGCATGCGCTTTTCGGTCATGACCACAATCCGGCGCTGTACCGGACAGGGCTGCGCCAGCAAGGCCTGCTGCAGATATTCGGCGACTTCTGCCTCAACACGGGCGGCGGATGCAAAGCCTGCCGGTTGCCAGGCATCTTGTCGCAGCAGAAACAGTGAGCGCCTCCCGCAATCGTGGAAGCGGCCAATGCGGGCGACGGCGAATGGCCGCACCTGATCCGTGCTGTGTGTGTTGAAACAGTGTGCCGCCCCTGCCCGGAAGACGTTACGGAAGAACGATGGCGCGCGCTTCCCGGATGAAGAACGCCTTGCATTCGTCCCAGTCGAACGGCACGAGCATCCGCGGCATGGGTTCGCTTTCCGCATCGTCAAAGTACGTGAGGCTCTTCAGGATGTGGTAGGTGTTGATCCGGCTGGCGCCGTACTTGCGGGGCAGCATTTCGAAGTAGGTTTCCAGCGCGGGGTCACGCCGCAGAATGATGTACAAATCGGCAAAATCCTTGCGGCTGCCGCGGCTTGAGATGGCGGCAAGTTTCATCAAGGCAATATCGCCGACGGATGCGACGGAGAAGAACCGGCAGCGCTCGGCCTTAAAGAGGAACGGATCGCGGACCCGGAAGAACGAAAGCTTGGTGTCCCGGATCAGAACGGTCAGTGTATGATCGGCTTCCTGGAGTGTTTCGTATCGGCCATGCGCAGCGAGCACGTTATGGAGAGCCCGCACGTCGAGACCGTCCGTGCGGAAGAAGTCGAGATCGTCCGAAAGGCGATGCCCCAGGTGGAAGGCCAGTCCGGTGCCGCCCGCGAGAGTCCACTTGGTCAGGAGGGGCGAGGCGTCCGCTTCAAGTTCCGTCAGGAGTTCCAGGCTGTGTTGCGGGAGTACTTTTTCGTGCATGAGATGCCCTCCATGGCGAGCATGTGCCGCCAAAAGTGGCGGGTCTTGGGTGACAGGCGCCGGGCGGAGGCAACCGCCGCAAGGAACGCCCGCCGCCCCATCAGGTCGCGAAGCGCGTCCAGGTCCGCCAGTGTCCCGTATTCGAGCACCCGTTCGACGACCCAGACGGGATGTTTATCCACGTCGTCCGCGCGGAGCGGATGATCCCAGAACAGGCGGCGAAGCCGTTTGGCGACTTCCCGCGCGGTGCGGGCCCGTGGTTCGCGTTTGCCCTTGGGAGAAAGCGTGATGTCAAGGTCGCAGTCCAAGGCGAGGGCGAGTTTGCGGAGCGTGTAGGTTTCGAATCGTGTCCACCCATGCTCGTAGCGCGAGAGCGTCGCGGCGGAAGTCCCCGCCCGGCGGGCAACCTTGGACAGCGATAGACCCAGGGCCAGCCGCCTGCGTTTCAACTGCTCCGATACGGTACTCCCCGTTTCCATGCCTTTATCATGCATGATAATACCATTCGTGTCAATAATCAGGAGTGACCCGAATGACGCTTACATAGGACTTTTGTCTTCGTAGAGGCTTGCAAGGCCTGCTGCAGATATTCGGCGACTTCTGCCTCAACACGGGTGGCGGGTGCAAAGCCTGCCGGTTGCCAGGCATCTTGTCGCAGCAGAAACAGTGAGGAGCGGCGTTACTGCTTGTGGGAAGCGCGTATGGCATGGAAATGCCGCATTGACTACGATCACAGTGGTGTCCAGTATATCGCAAAGAGCAGTAGTGATGTAACAGTCGTCATGCCGAACATCATAAAGAATTCCAATGTGCCAACGTTGGAAAGAGGCCCGCAGACCTGCTTGGGACTGTTTCAAGAGCCATGTGGCTCGGAAGTTGGCTTCACGTTCAGCACCGTTAACCAATGGGAAAACGGACGGCGGCAACCCCATCCTTTTCTTCTCAAACACCTCATGGAACTCGATCGAAGACTGCTGGCGCATCAGAAGCCTGCGCGGGCGCCAAAGCTCCATCGGGGGTCCGCGTGAGCGCGAAGTTCTTCACAAGAGGACGCTAGACGAATGCCGACGCTTCACGATGTCCTGAAAGAAGAGACAAGCGCTTGGAAGTCCAAGTCCTGGACTTCGAGTGAATTCCCCGCGATTGGCGAGATTCTGGAATGGTCAGGGAATCCGGATGGAAGCGGTTTTGTGCTCCGCCCCCCACAGTTCCAGGCTTTGCAGGTCTATTGGTATCTGCGATTGATCCAGAAGACCCCGTTGATCCGCGATCTCTATGAAACGATCTTCCCGTCCAAGAACGATCGGCTCAAAGCCCTTGGTATCCCCGATCAGGCATTCCCAAAGGTCGATTTCGATATGGATGCCCTGTGGAAGGCTCTGAAGACTGACGACGATTTCGTGCGCGAGTTCAAGCTCCAGGGACTCCGGGAGACGCTGACACTCGAGTACCCAAGTTACATTCTTGCGCTTGCCATGGGTGCGGGAAAGACGGCGCTCGTCGGCGCCATCATTGCCACCGAATTCGCCATGTCGATGGAGTATCCGGCCGGCCCCTTCATTCAGAACGCGCTTGTCTTCGCTCCCGGAACCACGATCATCCAAGCCTTGCGGGGACTGGCGGAAATCCCCTACGACCGCATTCTCCCCCAACGTTTCTTCAAGTCCTTCGCGTCGTCGGTCAAAATCATCTTCACCCGGGACGGCGAGAAGGTTATCCCTGTTATCAGGGGCAGCGTCTTCAACATCGTCGTCACCAACACGGAGAAGATTCGTATCCAGAAGGAAACCATCCGCAAGGGCGATATTGGCGCGCAACTGCTTCTCCGGGGCGAGGACGAAGCGCGCTCGGAAATCGCGAATGCCCGACTTCAGGCCATCGCCAGTTTGCCGCATCTCGGCATCTTTTCGGATGAGGCTCATCACACCTACGGACAGGCTCTGGACACCGAACTCAAGAAGGTCCGGAAGACGGTGGACTATCTCCACGCGAACAGCCCTAATCTTATTGCCGTGATCAACACCACCGGCACGCCATACTACCAGCGACAGTTGCTGCGCGACGTGATTGTCTGGTATGGCCTTTCCCAGGGCATCAAGGACACCATCCTGAAATCGGTTGATGGTAGTATCCAGGCGTTCAGTTTCGATGACACCCAAACGCCCCAACTTCTCGATCATGTCGTGGGCGATTTCTTCAAGGACTATGGTCCCGTTCGCCTGCCGAACGGTGCCCCCGCGAAATTGGCCATCTACTTCCCGCAGACTGACGACCTGAAGGTTTGTCGCCCTGCAATCGAAGCCAAATTGGCTTCATTGGGTCTTCCGGCCTCGCTCATCCTGGAAAACCACACCGGCGCCGCGCAATCGGACATTGATGCCTTTGCCAGACTCAACGATCCGGACGCCTCCCATCGCGTCATTCTGCTTGTGAACAAGGGCACGGAAGGATGGAATTGCCCCAGTCTGTTCGCCTGCGCGCTCGCCCGGACATTGCGCACCAGCAACAATTTCGTCCTGCAGGCCGCCTCCCGTTGTCTCCGCCAAGTGCCCGGTAACATGCACAAGGCGCGAATCTATCTTTCAACGGACAACTACCGGACGCTCGACAAGCAACTGCAGGAGACGTTCGGCGAAACCATCGAGGATTTCGGTCACGCCAGGAGCAACAATCGCCGGACGACGATCCGTCTTCGGAAACTCGGTCTTCCGCCGCTGGTGGTGAGGCAGATCGTTCGCACGGTGACCAGGAAAGATTACGCCGCATCAGGCCTTACGATGACACGCCCCGCTGCGGCAGCAACCGGCACGCTGGAGAAGAAGACCTACACGGTTGCCGAACAACACGCGGCTTACAGCGTCCTGAAACAGATCGGCGAGACGGAGCAGATCTCCACCGCAACACAGCCAATGGGGCTTCGCCAACTGGCGGTCGAGTTCGCCGACAACTACCATCTCGACGTCTGGGCGGTGTTTGACGCTCTGTCGGCCATCTATCCCGGCGGCGAAGTGCCTATTCCGCACCTTACCCCACTCGCCGCACAGATCGAGGAACAGACGGTCTCGTACGAAGTGAAGGAGGAAAACGTCGAGGTCGCGCTGGCCCTTGTCAAACCGGAGGGGTTTGCCAAGACGCTTACCCCGGAGGGGTCCGAGGTATATACCGCCGAGATCACCTATCCCGTCGAACGCGAGGGACTGCTCGCGCACTGGGCGGAATGGGATCAGAAGGCGGGGGGCTTCGGGTTCCACTACGACCCCTACAACTTCGACTCCAACCCCGAAAAGAGCTTTTTCGAGCAATTGCTCGACACCCTCAAACTGCGCCCGGCGGACGTGCAGGATGTCTATTTCACAGGCGCCCTCACGGATCCCGGCAAGACCGATTTCTATGTTGAGTACCTGGGCGAAGATCACAACTGGCACCGGTACACACCGGATTTCATCGTCCGCCGCAAGAACGGCCGCTGCCTGATCGTCGAGATCAAGGATGCCCGGTTCAAGGCCGCCACCGAACAGGATATCGCGAATGACGCCAAGGGCGCGCCCGCGGTCACCACCGAAGGCCGGAAGGCTGTCGCTCTCAAGAAGTGGGCAAAGCTGAATCCCGACCGCCTCAAGTATCAGATCGTGTTTGCGGACGGGAATGTCCTTCCCTATGAAGCGCTTAAGGAGGCACGGGCCTTTGTGGGCGAAGAATAGGATGAACACGCGGGTGCAAAACGTGATTCATGGAGTCGACTCCTCTGCCAGCGGGCACGTTGCGTGCCGCTTTTTTTCGATTGACGCCATGGCGGCGGCAGGGGATACTGACTTTAACAATACCCGCCAAGCCTCTGGCCTTCGGTCATGCTCAAATCGGCGGGTTACTCTTTTCCAGGGGGGAGCATGAGTTACAACAAACCCCCGCGAACCTACGCCGAACAATTGGCTATCCTGAAAGGCCGGGGGCTGGTGGTCAGCAATCCTGATTTCGCTCTCCATTGTCTTGAACACTGTAATTATTACCGCATTTCCGCCTATCGCTTCCCCTTGACCGTCCCGGCTGATCCCGACCAGTTCCTTCCCGGCACCACCTTCGAGCAACTCTGGGGGCTTTATTGTTTCGACCGGCAACTCCGGCTCCTGGTGACGGAGGCCCTGAAACGCCTCGAGGTGTCTGTCCGGGCGCACTGGGCCTATGTATTGGGGCACGCACATGGCGCTTCCGCCTACGAGAACTCGGCGGTATTCAGGGATGCGCGCCGACACACCGGCGCTCTGGCGAAACTGGATGATGAGTTGGCTCGCAGCCACGAGGTCTTCGTCTCGCATTTCCAGAAGAAATATGGAATGCCCCGTCCTCCAATATGGGCGGCCTGCGAAATCATGTCTTTCGGTGTCTTGAGCCGCTTCTATGAGAACATTGCGAAAGCTCATGACCGCAAGACCATCGCCCGCGCTTATGACATGGCTCCGGATACCCTGAAGTCGCTGCTGGAGCACGCGGTCTATGTGCGCAACCTTTGTGCGCACCATGCCCGACTGTGGAACCGGCGCTTCACCATCACCGTCAGCCTGCCTCAGAATCGTCCGGCGGACGTTGTCGCCAGTCTGAACCCTGCCGAAGACCGGCGACTCTACAACACGCTGGTTCTGCTCGCGCACGTGGTGGACACCGTGGAGCCCCAGAACCACTGGGCCCATCGTTTGCTTGCGTTGATCCGCAGTCAAACCGTTCCGGTAACCACGCAGATGGGATTCCCAGCGGGCTGGGAGATGATGCCGATATGGGCAAACCGCGCGCGGCATACAGCGCCCCCAGTCTGAAACCGTGCATGGATTGATTTCATAGAGAGAGGGATTGCCAATGGCAAAGAAAGCGAATGAAACAACCGAGGTGACCATCAAGCCGGCCAAGGGCCGCCCCATGCTCCAATGGGTCGGGAAACGGCCCCTGAAACGCATGACCGCCTTCCCGGCCCAGAAAGTCGAAGCGTTCGGCGAGAACCCGGACACCGGCGGCCGCCTCTATCACGGCGATAACAAGGAAGTTCTCTGCCACCTCCTCGCCAACGGCTATCGCGGCAAAGTGGACCTCATCTACATCGACCCGCCATTCGATTCCGGGGCGGATTATGTGAGGAAGGTGGAGTTGCGGGGGCCGAAGGGTGGCGTGAAGGTCGAAGGCGAAGCTTACACCTTAGGTGAGCAGGTCCAGTACACCGATATCTGGGCAAACGACAACTATCTACAGTTCATGTTTGAGCGGTTGATGCTCCTTAAGGAATTGCTCGCCGATGATGGCAGCATTTTCCTCCATTGTGATTGGCACAAGGGGCACTACCTGCGTCTCTTGATGGATGAGGTCTTCGCATCCGAGCGAATGGTCAACGAACTGATCTGGCAGCACCAGATCATGGGCGGGTCGCATGATAAGCGGTTTCCAAAGGCTCACGAGACGATCTATTGGTACTCCAAAGGACCAGACTACCGCCTCAATAGCGAAGACGCTTATGTACGGGTCCCATTCAGCGACTACGTGAGAGACACCCTTCAGCAGGACGAGGATGGCCGTTGGTACTATGAGAGACGGCGCATGAGCCGGAAGGCCACGGCGGAGGAAGCGGCGTCAAAAGCCCATACCCGAACATACGTTGAGAATGTTGATGCAGGTACTGTTGCAACGGATGTTTGGACCGATATGCTGTCATATCAGGAACTTCCAAACGAGAGAGAGGGACTTGATCTGTACCCGACGCAGAAGACCACAAAACTGCTCACTCGGATCATTTCCGCAGCGAGCAAACCGGGGGGCACTGTCCTTGATTGTTTTGCCGGTTCTGGTGTTGTGATGAAGGTTGCCCAGAAACTCGGGCGCCGGTGGATCGGGTGCGACATCAACAAGGGTGCAATCCAGACAACGTCGAAGCGGTTGCAGACGATCATTCAGGATCAAGTCGCTGAGCGGGTCAAACGGAAGAAGATGCCCGAACTGATCAAGGACGAGAACGCGCCGCCCGAACCGGCGCAATACGGGTTCACCGTCTATCGCGTCAACGACTACGACCTGCAAATCCAGCATAACGAGGCGGTGAATCTCGCCTGCGAGCACATCGGCGTTACGCGCACCAAGGCCGACGCCTTCTTCGATGGGACGCTCGGGAAACGGCTGGTGAAGATCACGCCCTTCAATCACCCGCTCAGTCCGCTGGACCTGGAGGAGATCAAGAAGGAGCTGGCCGCCCGGACGGAGGAACAAAGGGACATTCTCGTCGTCAGTCTCGGCAAGGAACTCGCCGTCGAGAAGTGGCTGGACGACTGGAACCGCCTGCGGAAGCGCGGCGACGTTCCGAACAAAATCGAAGTGGTCGAACTGCGCACCGACCCCAAATACGGCAAGTTCTTCGCCCATAAGCCGGCGACCGCCCGGGTGGAGATCAAACGCGGCAAGGAGAAGATCACCGTCGAGATCAAGGACTTCATTTCGCCCAGCATCATCCAGCGCCTTGAGGACCAGTCCGGTGTGCTGAAACCCCGGATTGACGACTGGCGCGCCATGGTGGACTGCGTAATGATTGACCCCGCCTATGACGGCGCCATCTTCAACGTCACGTTGTCCGACATCCCGGAGAAGAAGGCCGACTTCGTTCAAGGTGTCTATGAACTCGATCCGCCCAAGGGCAAGAAGACCACTGTGGCCGTCAAGATCGTCGATATGCTTGGCGAAGAGGTAGTTGTGACGAAAGACGTGTGAAAGAACCGCCTGCGAAGAGGATTCATCAGGTCCACAAAGGGCGTGTTTGTGGAGTGAATGAACAACTTATGATCTCCCCGCGCGCGAGCGGCCATTGCAACACTCGTGAGGTGAAGATGGTCACGCGGTAGGGCATGGATAGAGAGGGAAAGCCGACGTCACCGGGTAGGTAACACCTTCTTCGAAAAGAGTCTCTATGCCTTCGAACTGCTTGGCCGGCTGAAACAGGAGGGCCTTGACTTCGTCTTCAAGGGCGGAACCAGTCTGCTTTTGCGTCTTCCGAACCCGCGCCGCCTGTCCATTGACGTGCATATCGTCTGCCGTGTGCCCGGAGAAAACCGTGAGCGTATCTTGATCTTTCCAGGGTGAATACTCTTGCAGCAAGGGGGGGCTCCGGCTGCCGGATCCCGGGCTATTCCAGATCTGTCCGCGGCTGGAAGAAACGGTCCTGGATCTTTGCCATGTAGAGATAGATTCCCGGTGTCACAAACAGGGTGACCACCTGGGCAAAAATCATGCCGCCCATCACCACCAGGCCCAGCGGGATGCGGCTGGAGGCATCCGCGCCATAGCCCATCGCGATGGGCAGGGCGCCCAGGATGGCGCACAACCCCGTCATCAGGATCGGGCGGAACCGGACGACGCAGGCGTCATGGATGGCGTCATAGCTGCTCATGCCTTCCGCCTTCCGCTGGAGGGCAAAGTCCACCATCAGGATGCCGTTCTTTGTGATCAGGCCGAGAAGCACAAACACCCCGATGAAGGCGTACAGGGACAGGGTGCTGCCGAATAGCAGTAGGGTCAGGAACCCGCCAAACAGCGCCACCGGCAGGGTCGTGAGAATGGTGAAGGGGTGGATGTAGCTCTCGTACAGGATGCCCAGGATGATATACTTCAGGAAGATGGCGATCAGCATCAGGATCCCCAGGCTGGCGATGGACTTGCGGAATTCCAGGGCATTCCCGATGAATTCCCCGCTCACGTTCGGGGGCAGGACCGCCGCGATCTTCGCTTCGACCTGCTTGAGCACAATGCCGAGCGGAACCCCGGGGAAGGCGCTGAACGAGATAACCGCCGCATCGTGCTGTTGCGCGTGAGGGACACTCTGGGGGCCCGAGGTTTCCCGCCAGTCCGCAACGGATTTGAGCGGCACCAACCGGCCCGATCCCGAACGCAAGTGGAGCGCCGAAAGATCGTCCGGAAGCCGCTGGCTGGATTTCCGGATTTCCGGAATCACCTGGTATTGGTCCTGATCCGTCGTGAACTGCGTGACATAGCCGCCCGCAAAGGCCAGGGCCAGCGCCCGTTCGATCGAGGCCGCCGTGATGCCCAATGCCGAGGCCCGGTCCCGGTCAATCGTCACGCTCAGCATCGGAGTTCCGAGTTTCACGGTATTCTGCACAGTCATGGGGTTCAGGACCGGCACCTGCCGGAATTCCCGTTCCAGGCGGAGTGCGGTCGAATACACGGCGTCGCGATCCAGCCCCTTGAGCAGGTAGGCATAGTCGCTGCCAATCGCCGTAGGATCGCCACCGGAACTGATCCGGAGGACGGGCGCCGGCGCGAGGGCACAGACACCGTCGGGGATGGTTGCCAACTGCCCTATGAACTGGCCTGCCAGCGCCTCGATCGGAGGCCTGTGCCGGGACTCCTTCAGCCGCACAAAGACGAACCCCATGCTCTGGTCGGAACCCGGCAGGCGCCCGGTGGCGCTGCCGACCGTGGCCACACAGGGATTGTTCTTGAGCATCGCCGTCACTTTAGCCTGGTAGGCCTGCATTTGTTCGGTGGAGGCCCCTTGCGGCATGAGCATCACGCCCCGGAGGAAACCGCTGTCTCCGGGTGGCAGGAAATCCCCCGGCAGAATCCAGTACATCCATGCCGCCCCGCCCATGCAAACCAGCCACACCACCAGGGCCAGCCACTTGTGCCGCAGTTGAAAGTGCAGCGCGCGGCCATAGCCCCCGGCCACTTTCCGGATGAAGCCCGTGAGCCACCGTTGAATCCGGTTGGGCCCCTTCGAATGATGCAGGATCCGGGCGCACATCATCGGCGACAGGGTCAGGGCCAGAACCGTCGAAACCACGATCGCATAGATGACCGTCAGGGCGAACTCCTTGAGATTGCGGCCCACCGCACCCGTCATGAACACCAGCGGCAGGAACACGATGATCAAGGCGACGCTGGTGGAAAGGACGGTGAAGGAGATTTCCTTCATGCTCCTGATCGTTGCCGGAATCGGTTTCATTCCCGCTTCCAGGTGCCGCACCGTGTTCTCGAGCACCACGATGGCATCGTCCACCAGGAACCCCACGGCGAGAATAATGCCCATGAGCGACAGGGTATCCAGGTTGAAGCCCGACGGCAGCATGAGCAGGCATGTGCCAAGAAGGGAAATCGGCAGCACAATGCCCGGGATGATGGTTTCCCGGATCCGGCCCAGGAAGAGAAAGATCACCAGGACCACCAGGGTCAGGGCAATCAGCACCGTCATCTGCACGTCGCGCAAGGATTCCCGGATGGGTTCCGCCCCGTTATGCATGACCTCCAGATGAACGGTGGAGGGTAATTCGCGCCGGGCTTCCTCCAGGGCTGCCAGGACCCGGTCCGCCACTTCCACCGTGTTCGCGCCGCTGACGCGGGAGACCGGCATGACGACACATTTCTCGTAATCCGGTTGTCCCAGGGGGCTGTAGCGGATGTTGATCAGGTCGTTGCCGACGCTGTCCAGGCAGTTTGCCACATCCCGCAGGTACACAGGCGCCCCCTGGCGCGTGGCGACAACCAGGTTCTCGAACTCGCGCGCTGTGCGAAGCTGCCCTTGCGGTTCGATCGTATAGGTGCGGGAGGCCCCATTCAGTCCGCCGCCGGGGATGTTCACTGTGCCCGTCTGAAGGGCCGCCGCCAATTCATCCACCCCGATCTGAAGCGCCGCCAGTTTCTCCGGGTCGAACTGGATGCGAACGGCGCGCTTGGAGCCGAAAACATCCACCTTGGAAACGCCTTCCACCATGCTCAGCTTGCGCGCCACCATATGGTTGACATAGTCGAAGAGCTCCCCGTGGGGCATTGTTTCGGAATACGCCATCAGGTAGAAGATCGGCGAATCCGAGGGGTTGAACTTCGTGTAGGTCGGCGGGCTGGGCAGGTCGTTGGGCAGATTCCTTGTCGCACGGGTGATCGCTGCCTGGACATCCGGCGCCACCAGATCCACGCTCCGGTTCAGGCTGAACGTCAGGGTGATCTGGCTCATGCCCTGCCGATTGTCGGAATACATGAACTGCAAGCCGTTGATCTGGGTGAATTCGTTTTCCAGGGGCGTCGCCACGGCGGAAGCCATTGTGGAGGGGCTCGCGCCGGGGTACGACACCTGCACCTGGATGACCGGATAGTCAACCGTCGGCAGACTGTTCACGGGCAGCCGCAGATACGCCCACACCCCGCCCGCCACCATCAGGACTGTCAGGAGAATGGTGGCGACCGGGCGCCGGATGAAAACTTCCGAAAAGGTCATGTCAGTGCTTCTCCCCTTGTCCGGTCTGTGTTTGTGCCGAATCCGTCACCGTCGCCCCGGGATACACCTTGAGTTGTCCCATCGTCACCACACTCTCCCCGGCCTTCACCCCTTCCGCGATCTGGATCAGGTTGTCCTGTCGGACGCCGGTTGTGACGGGCCTGAGGGTGGCCTTGTAATCCGCTCCCACCACGTACACATATGGCCCTTGCTTCCCGAATTGCACCGCGCTCTCCGGCACCAGGATGGCGGCGGCCGTTGTCGCCAGGGTAATCCGAACGGTGACAAACTGGTTGGCCCACAGCTTCAGCGAGGGGTTCGGGATCTCGCCGCGCAGGAGAATCGTCCCCGTCGCGGGGTTGACGGCGTTATCCACGAATGAAACCACGCCTTCGTACCGGTTCGTATCTCCGCGCGGAATGACCGTGACCGGCACCGGGGCTTTGGCCATGGCGTCGCGCAAGGCCCCCAGATATTGCTCGGAAACCGAACACTCCAGCCGCAAGGGGTTGTTCCTGCGGATGTTCAGCAGTCGTGACGCCCCGGCTGTCACCAGGTTGCCCGCGTCCACGAACCGTTTGGAGCACACGCCGTCGAGGGGCGCCACGATGAGGCAGCGCGACAGGTTGAGCCGCGCCTGTTTCAGCCCGGCTTCGTCCAGCCGCAGTTGCGATTCCAGCGCCGCCACGCGCGCCTTGATGGCGTCAAAGGTGTCGGGCGGAACCAGCTTCTTGTCCAGCAGTTCCCGGTTGCGTTCCAGGTTCGCCCGTGCCTGGTCCAGATTCGCCCGGCCCGCCGCGACCAGGGCCTCGGCCTGCTCGACGCGCACCTGATAGTCCCGCGGATCGATCTGGAACAGGGGTTGGCCATTGGTGACCATCGCGCCATCCTGGACCAGTGCGGTTTCGAGGATCCCGGAAACCTGTGGCACCACATCCACATTCTGCTGTTCCTGGAGCGTGCCATAGGCCTCCACGAGCACGGGGGTATCCCGTTGTATTGCCGGGGCGAGTTTCACCATGGCCGGCCGGGGGGCAAAGCCCGCCTTGGGTTTCCTGCCGCAGCCGCACGCAACCAGTATCACCGCTCCAATGACGGCGAGATGGCGAACCCCGAGAAATGTTTTCATCGTTTACTTTCCCTTCCTTGTGCCATTACTTCACAGCCGGATGCAGGCCGGCTTCGCCCCGTTCCAGCAGACCGACGGCGTGGGCCAGTTGGGTCAGCGCCGTGAAGATCTCCTGCCGCGCCGTCACATGTTGTGACCGGGCGCGGGACAACTGTGCCTCGGCGTTCAACAGGTCCAGGATGGTCTTGACGCCCGCCTGGTAACTCTGGAAGGCCATTTCCCGGGAGGCGGTTGCGCTCTTGAGCGCCGCCGCGCTGAAGTCATGCTTGCGGCGCGCGGTTTCGTAGGCGTGGAAGCGGGTCCAGATCTCGGCGCTGGCGGCCAGTTCGGCCTGGCGGATCTGCTCCCGGAGGGCGGCGGCCTGCGCCTCCGCCATCCGGAGTGAGCTCAACGTCTGAAGGCCGTCGAACAGGTTCCATCGGAGGCTGACGCCTCCATTGTAGGACCAGTCATCCTCCGTCATGTTCCGGTTGCTCATGCCATACAGCTCGTTGTAGTTCCGCGTCGCGGAGCCGTTGACATAGAGCGATGGCCAGCGGGAGGCCCGTGCCACCCGGACCGCCGCTTCCCGCGCCGCCAGCAAGGCCCGTTGTGCCGCCAGGTCCGGGCGGCGGGTCAGGGCCTCATCCATCATGCGTCGCATGTCCGTTTCGGATAGGGATGCCGGGATGTCCTCTGCGGGCGGCGCCACCTGGAGTGGTGTGTCCGCCGGCAGATGCAACGCTTGCGCCAGGAGTCCTTTGGCGGTCTGTTTCTGGCCTTCCGCCGCCGCCAGCGTGTACAAGGCCTGGTCATACCCGGCCTGGGCCTGCAGGACGTCCAGATCGATTCCCAGCCCCGCATCCCGCCTGGCCGCTGCCGCGTCGAGGATGGCCTTGGTGTCCAGGGCGTTTGTTTCCGCGGCTTCGGCCCCGGCCCCGGCGCTGATGACTGCATAGTAAGCCGTCTCGACCGACAGCAGCGTGTCCTGGATGGCGCGGTTGAAGGCGAAGTTTGCCGCGTACACGGAGTGGAGCGCCTGCTCCACCGCCGCGTGCCGGCCGCCGCCGAAATTGCAGACCAGATAACTCAACTGCAACCCCGGCCCATAGTTCATCTTGTTCTCGTCAAGGGTTTCGGGGTGTGCCGAGACGCTTGTGCGGGTCAATCCGGCCACAGCCGTAACACTGGGAAGGAAGAATCCCTGTGTGTAGCGCACCTGTTCGGAAGCCGTCCGTGCCTCATTCCAGGCCTTGCGGGTGGCCGGATTGTTTTCCAGGGCCATGTCGGCCAGTGTCAGCAGCGACAAGGGTTGTTCCGGCGCGGGAGTCCCGGCCCGGATATCCCGCCAGACCGTGTCCTCCGCGCTTGCGGCCGCGGGAGGCCTCCAGGACTCTGTCAGGGAAGCCGGCGGGGGGACATTGACGCAGCCGGCCGTCATCAGGGCCGCACAGGCCGCATATAGGACAGGGCGGGGGATTCCTTTCATGGGGTTTTCCTCTTTCGGGTGGGGTTCGTTCCGGTCGCGTCCGCGGCCTTCAGGATGGTGTCCACCACGCCCCGCACGTAGGCGGCCGGAGATCCCGACCTGTGGCCGAACAGTGTCTCGCACCACGCATAGTGGGCCAAGGCCCCGATGAACAGGTGCGCCTGGATCTGGGGATTGGCCATCCTCATCCGTCCGGCGCGCATTTCCGCCGCGAAGTACCGGCGGAAAACATCCATTTTCTGCAGGGGACAGGGCCTTTCGCCCGGCGGATGATGGTTGGGGATGGTCAACCCGCTGGCATTCACCATGATCAGCCGCGGCAGGGTCAGCCGCAACTGCTGCATCAGCTGCATGCCGGCCGATTCCAGGGCTTGGCGGGGCTCCGCGTGCCCGGCGCCCTTCAGCAAATGCTCCTCCCAGGCCGGATTCCCCGCCTCCACCTCCATGGCCGCCATGAACAGCGCCGGCTTGTTCCTGAAATGCTTGAACAGCGATCCCTCGGAAATGCCCGCCTCCCGGGCAATCCCGGCCGTGCTTCCCTTGTAGCCGTCCCGCATGAACACCCGGCGGGCGGCGTCGAGGATCGTCTCTTTCCGGATCGAAACCGTCCTGGCCATGCCGCACACTCCTCCCCTTGTATAAGTAAGTACTCACTCATTAATGATTCGCCGGTGTCCTGTCAACCCCGATTTCCCGCGGGGGGTGGGAGTGCGCTCACCAGAAATGGCAGGCGGCGAAGGCAAGGACGTGGCTGCCGGGCAGAAAAGAATCCACGCCTGGCCCTTTCCGGGAGGGGAACAATCATGAACGCATTGATTCGAACACGCTTGAGCCCGGCGGCATACCCCTCCTGGGAGGGACCAGGTGGGAAGGATCGGTGTTCGGAAACGGCGGTAGCGATCTTCGGGCGCTTGTGCCGAAAGATCGAATGCGCTAGGATGTCGCCGTTGTGAGCGCAAATGTTTACCAGGAACTGACGCAGGCCTTTAACGCGGGGCGGCTGCGGGCCATTCTGAGCAGCGGACAGGCCGTCGTGATGCATCGGCTGGCCGTTATGAGCAAGGATGGCGACTGGATCCTGCGTGAGGATTCCGAGGCGCTCGCGCATGTGCTGGGTGTCCTTGAGGAGCGGGGTGCGCGCTACCGCTTTGGCGCTCCACTTGACACACGCTGGCTGGCCGGGGGGTGGAGTTCGCATTTCGAGTTCCGGACGGATAGTCTGCGGGTGCGGACGGATTTTGTCACGCGTCCGCCCCGAATCACGCCAACGTCCCTGCAGGCATTGTGGGTCCGTGCCGAAGCAGACGCAAAGCCGGTCCCATTCGCGGACGTGATCACGCTGGTTGAACTGAAGAAGACCAACCGTGAGCGGGACTATGCGGTCATCGGCGAGTTGGCAAGACTGATCGATGACCCGGCCGAGTGCCTGCTCCAGTCGAGGAGCGCGCGGGATCTGATCGCGCTGGCACGGAAACAGCCCGCTCTGCTTGATCGGCTCGTAAGCAAGCGGCCCGTGCTGCGGCATGTACGCGATGGGCGCGATGGGCTGGAAGTTGCCCTGGATGCCGAACGGCGCGAGTTGATGCATGCGAACGAGCGCCGTCTGCAGCTTTATCTGGATGCCGCTCAGGTATGGATGGACGCATGGCCGCGTATCGCTGCCGGGATCGCCGATATGCCACTGCGGGAGGCGCACGCCACCCTGGTCACCCATGCCGGGGGACGGCTTCCGTTCCAGGTGGAGTCGGCATCATGAGGGCTGTGCGAGACGAGTTCTTGAGTGAAGAGGATCTTGACCTGCGCAACCTCACGGATGAGGAACTGGTGGCTTATTGGAACCAGTGGCTCGAGCAGGCCCAGGCCACGAATGCCGCCGATGCGCACACGTACTCGCACGGTGTCTTCGCTTACGCCCCGCCCGCCAAGCGTTTGCCTCTTGTCGCGGAAGACCGGTCCACGTACGGCTAGCCGGACTGGACGTTCAGCGCCGCAGCCTCCGCACCCCGCCGGTCACGGTTCTTTCCGGCTCACCAGAAGTGGTAGGCGCCGGCGGCCAGCACGTGCAGGCCGAGCAGGAGGTTGGTCACCCTGTGCGCCATGACGGCGGCGCCGAGGCAGCGGGTCCGCGCATACAGGCCGCCATAGGCCAGGCCGGCCACGATACCGACCAGCCAGCGGTCGTGCTCCAGCCCGAACAGCACGGCGGTGAGCACGAAGATCCAGACGTGCAGCGGCCGTTCCGGGACGGAGAGGAAATCCCGGTGGACCATCCACCGGTAGAGGAACCCGCGCCAGAAGAACTCCTCGGCGGGGGCGATCACGAAGGCGGACCCGGCGAGCCGGACCAGGGCGAGGGGCCAGCCGCAGGTTTCCGGGGCGTAGGGGTGGACGGTGTCGGATCCCGTGATGATGCCGAGCGGGCGGATGCCGTAGCGCAGGTAGAGATCGTTCAGATAGGGAAAATGGTAGATCCAGGGAAGTTCCGGCCCGATCCAGACGAGGAACACGGCCGCGCCGATGACTGTGGCCGCGGGGAGATGGCGGATGGCGGGGGCGGTGTAGAAGCGCCAGGGCCGCAGCCACAGCAGCAGGAGGGCGGTGACCGCGGCCTGGAAGGCGTAGCGCCAGGGCAGGTTGTCCATGGGGATCATCATGATGCCGATCCAAGCCAGGAAGGGGAGCACATGGGCTGTCATGGCGTTCCGCGTTTGGGGCAGGGGTGGCGGGCTCATGGGCGGCATGATGCCGGATGCCGCCTGGAAAGACAAGGATGGTCCGTGAGACGGGCGCCATCTTCACGCTTGATAACGGCGATCGCCGGCGCGCCGCGAGTATCCGAAACCGGATGGTCAGGGGCCCGTCTTTATCCGGTAGAAGAGACAATTGGGCAAAGGCGCAATGCTGTCCGTGTAAACGTTCTCGGGCGGAGTGGCGAGGATCCCGTTTGTCAGAGGCCAGAAGCCGCTGACAAGATTGGTTGCCTTCTCGATGTCATACGCCTTGCCGGTCACGCTGTTCCATCGGACGACGATCCACTGGTTGGTGGTGGTCAGCGAGACGCGTCCGAGTCCGAACACGGAAAGCGCGTTGGTCGGATTGGTGCCGGCGATGAACTCGCTCCCATTGGGGTGTCCGTCCAAGTCGGAGTCAGTTCCCGGCACAGCATTGGTGGCGCCGCCAAAATAGAGTTCCTCCCACCAGTCGGGAAGTCCATCGCCGTCCTGGTCGGATGTGCCGCCGCCGGTGATGATGCCAATCATGGCGGACTGGTAACCGGGAATAAGGATGTAGGCCCCGCTGGTCTGGGAGTTGCCCGCGGTCTGCTGGCCCAAGGTTCCTGCCATCGTATAAGTGCCCGAACTGCTTACGGCCCAGGCGGCGCCACCGCGGGCCAGAACATCAGCTGACACCCGGTAAGAGGGGCTGGATTGTCCGGCCGCCCTGGCGCTGGACAAGCTCCCCAGAACAACGATGAGCACTCCGGTTGCAACGGTCATTTTGAGGTCAAACTTCATGCTGCACCTGATTTCAAGGGCCCGAAGGGATCAGGTAATTGCCGGCGGAATCCGATGTCAGGAGAAGGTTGACGATATTGGAAGCCAAACCGACGGTCAGGCCGCTTTGAGCCATCATGACCATTCCCGTAGTGCTGCTCCCGGTAACGGCGATAGAATAGGAAGCGCTCCTCGACGGCTCAATAATACACGACAGGATGCGGGGAACCGGCGTATTGCCCGTGGCGCCATAGAGGGTGATAGCCGGCGCCGGGCTGGGCGTGCCAAACAAATCGGCGGTGGAAAAGAACTTGCAGTGGCTGAACTCGGCAACGGTATTGGTGGTTTTCAGGAACGCGATTGTGTTGGTGCCCGAGCGGAGGAAGGATGACGTGCATAGGCAGAGCCCGGAATCGAGTTCAAGGGCAGGGCCCCTGTCGCTGCCGAGGGTGCTCTGGGCAATCAGGCAGACTCCGGCAAGGGCTGCGGAGATGGCGCTGCCGGCGCCGCTATCGCCTGTCGAGACCTCCGAAGCCCGGATCCAGAGCATGCCGTTGCCGCTCATGTTGATGCCGTCATCCGTCTCGCTCCAGACGTCGCTGGCAACGACATTGACTTCGCCGCCGTTGGGCGCCGCGATGGCGTGACGGCGGCCGCTGATGCCCGGACTCTGCGCGATCTCCACGGAACAGTCCGCTCCCGAAATCGCGATGCCATCCCGCATGCCGCCGTCGACCGAGGTGCTGGCCAGGGTCAGTTCGGTCTCAACGCCGTTTGCGGCGACAAGTGTGACGGCATCCTTGTCCGTCGTCCCCGTCGAGGAATTGGCGTGGAGACGGCTGTTGCGCACGATGACGGATACGGTCTGTCCGGCCAAGGCTTCGGACGTGGCGTTGATCGCCAGTGCGCTTTCGTCGGACACATTGATCCGGCTGTCTTCGATCACCATGAAGCCGGTGGCATTGCGGACAAGGAAGGCTGTGTTGCTGTTGCCGTCCAAGGCGCAGCCCCGAAGGGTTGTCTGGGCGCTGCCTTCGTCGATCCGCACGCAGTTCCTGCCGGAGTTGCCACCGTTGAACTGGCAGTCCGCGAACGTGGCTGTGCCCTGGCAATTGCTGATGGCGGCGCCACCGTTGAACTGGCACATCCGGAAGTCGCCGTAGCCGGTGGTGTTGTCCAGCAGCAACGCGGAACTGGCCGAATTCCCCACGAACGTTCGGCAACTTTCGAATTCGACAGAAGCCTCCCCGGCAATCCGGATGGCGGGATCGGTGCCGCCGGAACTGATCTGGCAATGCACGACGCTCAGTTGAGCGTTTGTGCCTGCGACGATGCCGAAGCCACCCTCTTCATGGCCGCTGACGGTGCATTGAGCCAGGAGGATTTGGCCTTGATGCTGGCGGAGGGCGGGCTGCCCGTTGGCGCAGGACTGGAGGAGGCAGTCCTTCAGGCTGAAGTTGTAATAGTCGGACGCGCCCTCATCGTAGACGGCGGGGGCGCCGGAGAGTTGGAGGTTTTCCACCATGCCGTTGCCGGCTTTCAAGGCGGCGCCGTTGGTGTTCCAGACGGATACGCCATCGCCGGCATTGCCAAGACCCTGGAGCCGGAGCCACCGGTTGGTGGGCAAAACGAGCGGGCTGGAGATTGCGTAATACCCCGGCCAGATCTGGATCGTGTGCCAGTAGTATTCGTTAGTGGCAACAAAATCGATGGCCGACTGGATGTCTGTAAAGTCGCCGCGGCCGCTGCCGTCGACGATGACCGAGTTCCCGGTATCAATATCGGCGAAGGAAAGCTTCCGGATGCGGATGTCCGGGGTCAGTTGCTCAAAAGGCCCGGCGTTGTTGGTTGAAAACCATGTCCGCAGCCAGACTTCCCAGTGCTGGAGACCCGTCGCGGGGAGCGAGGCCATGCCACTGAAAGTGTCGCCCAGATCCACGTTGAACAAGCCGTTGCCCAGGCTTAGCGTGACGTAGTTTCCGGGTTCGTTGGTGCCCGGGGAGCCGTCGCTGCCCCATACGCCTTCCCCCATATGGTTGATCAGTCTGAACTTGAAGTAACCATCGCCGTTGATGTCGGAGCCACTGACACCGATGCGGCCTTGATAGTTAAGGGTGGTGGCTGTTTCCCCGGCGAGACTGAGCGATGCGGTTGCCAGCATGATCGACGCAATGTGCTTCCATGCCTTGCGGTTCATAGGATCCCTCCATTGATGGTCGCAAGGCTAGTCAGCTTGGCCCAGTGTGTCAAGCGTGAAGTAGAAGTCTCGTGAAGCCGCAGTCGCAACGGCGACTCGTAAGCCGCTGTGATGCCGGAGCCGGGCGCATGAGCCGGGTGCCATGAGCCGGGCGCATG
>CAYWKN010000006.1:0-3621 GCA_964458765.1 uncultured Verrucomicrobiota bacterium | reverse complement strand
GAGCCGGGCGCATGAGCCGGGTGCCATGAGCCGGGCGCATGCGCATTGCAAAGCGGTGCGGGACCGTGCTATTGCTGTCGCGTCCCGTATCGGGGTGGAGAAACAGGATGCATTGGGTCGACTGGTGGATGCTGGCGGCGCCGCTGGCGGCGATCGTATGGATCGCGTGGCGCACCCAGCGGTATATGCGCGGGGTGGCGGATTTCCTGGCGGCGGGCCGGGTGGCGGACCGGTATCTCGTGGCAGTGGCCTCCGGCGAAGCGGCGCTGGGCCTCATCACGGTGGTGGCGCTGGTCGAGATGTATTACAAGTCGGGCTACGCCGTGGGATTCTGGTGGCAGCTCTCCGCGCCGATCGTCCTGTTGATGACGCTTACCGGTTTTGTGGTCTACCGCTTCCGGGAAACGCGCGCGATGACGCTCGCCCAGTTTTTCGAAATGCGCTATTCCCGGCGGTTCCGGATCTTCGCCGGCCTGCTCACGTATCTGTCCGGGGTTCTCAACTACGCGATCTTCCCGGCGGTGGGAGGTCGTTTCCTGCTGTACTACTGCCGGTTGCCCGACGAGATCCGTTTCGCGGGTGTTGAGGTTTCCACCTACGGCCTCCTGATGGCGGGGTTCCTCGCCGTGGCGCTGCTGATCGTCCTGCGGGGCGGGCAGGTGACGACGATGGTGACGGACTGCGCGCAGGGGATTTACAGCTATTTCGCCTATGCGGCCATTGTCGCCGCGATTTTCGGGATGTTCAGCCTGACACAGTTCAAGGAGGTCATGCTTGCGCGGGGGCCGGGACTTTCCTTCCTGGATCCCTTTGACACCGGCAAACTGACGGATTTCAACATCCTGTTTGTGCTCATCGGCATCTTTAGTTCCGTCTACAGCCGGATGGCCTGGCAGGGGGCGCAGGCGTACAACTGTTCGGCGGCGTCGCCCCACGAGCAGAAGATGGGGGCGGTCCTGGGAACCTGGCGCGGCGGGTTCACGACACTGATGCTCCTGCTGCTGGCCCTGGCCGGATACACGTGCATGAATCATCCCGATTTCGCGCCGCAGGCGAAGGCCATCGAGACGGAACTGGCTGCGCGGATCCATTTCGACGATCCCGCGACGACCTCGACGGTGCGGACCCAGATGCTGGTGCCGATCGCCATGCGGCATCTCCTGCCTGTCGGGGTCACGGGTGTCTTCCTCGCGCTGATGATCTTCCTGATGGTCAGTACGGACACGACCTATCTGCACTCCTGGGGTAGTATTTTCGTACAGGACGTGCTCTTGCCGCTGCGGGGGAAACCCTTTTCGCCCGGACAGCAGATCCGGTTTCTGCGATGGTCCATCGCGGGCGTCGCGGTATTCGCGTGGTTCTTCAGTTTCTTCTTCCGCCAGACCACCTACATCCTCATGTTCATGGCCCTGACGGCGACGATCTATCTGGGGGGGGCGGGCGCCTGCATCCTCGGCGGACTCTACTGGAGGCGCGGAACCACGGCAGGCGCCTGGAGCGCCATGCTGTTCGGGGCCGGATCCGGTGTGATCAGTTTCCTCCTCACAACCTGCTGGCGGTCGGACGTGTATCCCTGGCTGGCCGCCCACGCGCCGGGAGTGCTGGCGGCGCTGAAGTCCGGGATCGAGGGGCTGGGCGGGAAACTGTCTTTCTGCCACTGGGTCGTGGGGCCGGACAAGTGTCCGTTGAGCGGACAGGAACTGTACTTCCTGACGATGCTCGGTTCGTTGACCCTGTATGTGGTGGTTTCGTTGGCGACGAACCGGGAGCCGTTCAACCTGGATCGCATGCTGCACCGGGGCGCCTATGCGCTGGAACCGGTGGCCGGGGGCAAGCCGGCTCCCGCCCGGTCGCGCGGCTGGCGGGTGCTGCTGGGGATCACGTCCGAGTACACGAAGGGCGACCGTATCCTGGCCTGGTCGGTGTTCCTGTACACCATGCTGCAGTTCGGTTTGTTTGTGTTTGTGGCAGTCTCCAACCTGGTGTGGCGCTGGCCCAGGGAGTACTTCTTCCTCTATTGGAAGTACGTGACGGTGGTCCAGAGCTTGCTGGTGGGCCTGATCAGCACGATCTGGTTCACGTGGGGCGGGGCGCGCGGGATGTGGCGGCTGTTCCGGCGGCTGGACGCGATCCAGCGCGATGCGCTGGATGATGGGCGCGTGGTGGGACACGACAGCACCGCTGACTGACACCCGGATCAGACGCCGACGATGTACCCCTTGAGATATTCTGACTCGGGGAAGCCGGGTTTGCGGGGGTGGTCCGGGGGCTGGCCGAGGTCGGCGAGGAATTGCAGGGGCCGGCGCGCGTCGCGAGCCGCGCCTTCGATGACCTTTCCGAACAGGACGCGGTCCACCAGCCCGCTGCACGAGAAGGTAAAGAGAATGCCGCCGGGCGCGAGCAGCTTGCAGGCGAGGAGGTTGATGTCCTTGTAGGCGCGCAATCCGTCCTGGATCTTGCTCTTGCGGTTCACGAGCCTGGGCGGATCCAGGATGATCAGGTCGAACTGGCGGGCGGCGTCCCGCAATGTGCGGAGGGCCTCGAAGGCGTCCGCGACGCGGTATTCCCACCGGCCGGGATCGCAGGCGGGATTGAGCGACTGCAGGCGGACGGCCATGTCGCGGGCCGGCGCGGCGGAATCGATCGAGAGCACCGACCCCGCGCCCGCGGTGAGGGCGCAGAGGCCGAACGTGTCGGTGTAGGCAAAGACGTTCAGCACGCGTGGCGCGCCGAGGCGCCGGACCCAGGCGGCCAGCGCGTGGCGGCTGATGCTCTGGTCCAGGTAGAACCCGGTCTTGTGCCCGTTCTCCACATCGGCGAGAAACTGCCATTCCCCTTCACGAAATGCCACGGGGCCCGCAAGCGGGGCGCCCCACGCCAGTCCCCGGCGGGATTCCAGCCCCTCGTGGCGGCGCACATCGGCGTCGGAGCGCTCCCAGATGGTGGTTGGCTGGAAAAGGGTGACGAGGGCCCTGATCAGGGATTCGCGCCGCGGTTCCCACGGTGCGGTGAGGAGTTGGAAAACGAGGGTATCGGCAAAGCGGTCAATGATCAGGCCGGGGAGTCCGTCGCTTTCGGAAAACACCAGGCGCTCGGCGCCCTCCGGGGCGGCCGCCATCCATTTCTTCCGGCGGTCTCTGGCGAGGGCCAGTCGCTCCAGGATCCCTGCCTCGTCGAGGCGGGTGTCCGGACGGGTATCGAAGATCCGGGCCCGGATTTCCGATGCGGGGTGGACGGTGGCACGGCCGAGAAAGATTCCGGAGGGGGAGAGGATGTCGGCTTCGTCCTCCCCCGGGTTGCCTTCCTGGCGTGCGATGGCGCCGGACATGATCCAGGGATGTCCCCGGAGGATCGGGATGTCGCGGCCGGGTTTGAGATGAAGAATCAGGGACATGGCGGTGCTCCGGTGAAAGAACAACGGTCACACCATGAAGGAGAGAGGGCGGCGGTGTCAAGAGGTGCAGGCGGAGTTTTCTTTGGTCTCTCCCGCATAACCCACCCCCGGCCCCTCCAGGGAGGGGAGGTCCTTCGGTCTTTCTCAGTTACCACGCACTGGCCTATCCGTTCCCCTCCTGGGAGACATCTGAGGAAGTCCGTCAATGATGATTGTGATGTTTTGTA
>CAYWKN010000005.1:18110-37367 GCA_964458765.1 uncultured Verrucomicrobiota bacterium | reverse complement strand
GACTATGGCGCGTCCCGGTAAGGTTTGCCCTTCTTGTATAACTGCAGCCGCGCGGTCACTTCCTCGGGCGAAAGCCCGGTCGTGGGCTGGATTCCCGCAGGGGAAGGTTCGTCTGACAGCGGCTGTGCCTTGTTCGCCGACAGCAGTCGCAACGCCTCGGTCGCGTGTCGGATCGCCTTGTCGAAATCGCCGTTCTCGGCATAGGCGGCGGCCAGGATATCGTGAGCCTTCGGACTGGCCCCGTCGCTCATTCCCACCAGGGGGATGGCAATCTCGACGGCCTCTTCCCCGTTCCGCAGGCTTGCTTTCGGGCAGGTGGCCAGCATCCAGGCCAGTTGTGACCGGGCGAATCCCTGCAAGGGGTTGAGACGCAGAACCTCGCGATAAAGTTTCATCGCCGGCTCCGGGTTCTTGCGGATGGCATACACGGAGGCCAGGGTGCACAGGATATGCTGGTTGTCCGGCTCGCGCGCAAAGGCGCGTTTCAGCCACATGAGCGCTTCGTCGTATTTTCCCTGCGCCATGGCAATGCGTCCCATGTTGAGGTTGGGTGTGCCGCGGCTGGGGGAGACCCGGATGGCTTCGAGCAGGTGCCGCACGGATTCGTTTGTCCTGCCCTGGTTCAGATGCGCCAGTCCCAGCAGGCTGTGGGCGAAAGCGTAGTCCACACAGGGAAGGGTCTGGTCGCTGTTCCACAGCCGGGCAATTTCCTCATAGGGCATCTTGGAATAGTCCGGCATGCGGGTCAGCACGTTGTTCAGGATCCGGATGGCGTCCTCCTCCCGGTCCCTGGCAAGATAGGCGCCGGACAACGCGATATAGCCGCGATAGTTATCGGGGCGTTTGGCGACAACATCGCGCCAGAGATTTTCGTTCGAAATGTAATCCTCGTTGCGCGCCCTGCTCAGGGTTGTGAACCATACGGCGACCAGGATGACGACCGCGTGGAAGGCGCCTTGCGCGAAGGCCTGCCGGGGCTGGCGCGCCGTCATCCGCTTCCAGAGGCAAAAACCGCCGGTCACGGCGACCGTCAGGACACCCGCGAGCGGCAGATACATCCGGTGTTCGAAGGCCGCATCCGGGATGGGCAGGATGCTGGAAGTGGGGGCCAGTATCGTGAAGAACCAGATCAGCGGGTAGGCGAGGCGCCACCGGGCCAACAGGCCGCCCGCGGTGACCGCGCCGAGGGCTCCGATCAGAACGGCTGTGGGCCATACGTCGCGCCATCCCCCGGCGATCGGCCAGCGGTAGTTCAGGCAGAGATCGGTGGGAACGAACGACAGCCGCAGGTAGTGTGTGATCACCTCGGTCTGGGTCAGCAGGTATCGCCAGGGGGAAACAACAAGGCCAAGCAGGGAAAGGTTCTGGGCGGCCGCGACACCGACAGACATCAGGAAGAGAAGCAGGAACACCCCCGTGGTCAGGAAGAGGGCGATGTAGGTTTTCCATCGACTGCGCAGGGCGGACGACCAGGAGGGGGAAACCAGGAGGCCGTCGTACGCGAAAAGGAGAAGAGGCGCCGTGACCATCACTTCCTTGGCGCCCATTCCGACGGTACACAACGCGATCGTCACGTTGGTCCAGAAGCGGGGAGCCGGCGAGGTGAGAGCCCGGATGAAGGCATACAGCGTGGCAAGCATGAACAACCCCATGATGGCTTCGATTCGCTGGGCGATGTAGGTGACGCAGTTGGTTTGCAGGGGGTGGACGGTCCACAGCAGAGCCACCAGGAAGGCCAGAACGTCTGCCTCATTCTCCCACCGGCCGCCCATGGAGGGGAGCCGCAGGGTGCGCCGGAGGATGCCGTAGAGGAACAGCGCGGACAGCAGGTGGATCAGAATGTTCAGCAGCCGGAAGTCCGCGGGAATATATCCCCCCATGGCATAGCTGAGAGCGAAGGAAAGATCCGCCACCCAGCGTGTTGGAACGAACACCGCCTGCCAGGGGGGCCAGAGATTGTGGATGTTGGGGTTGCCCGTCACCACCCTGGCGTCGTCCATGATGAACGGGGCGGAGAAGTTATTGGTGAAGGCGATTACTCCCGCGGCTATCAGGAGGAGCGGGATCCATCGTATCAGGCGTTTCATAGGGTGCTTTCCTGCAAAATGCTGTGGCGGACAAGGGAAATACCTTATAGATTACGCCTTGGCGTGTAAACGGTTTCCTCCGTTCTCCGTTTTTCGGAGCAGGGAAGGCATGGAGTGTTATGGTTGAACTGGGCACGGGAAAACTTCTGGTTGTAATCCCCGCGCATAATGAGGCGGGGCGGATCGGACGGGTGGTCCGCGATGTCCGGGAGGTCCTGCCGGGGGCGCGAGTCGCGGTGGTGGACGATGCTTCGACGGATACGACCGGGGACGAAGCGGCGCGATGCGGCGCCGAGGTTCTCCCGCACGCGGTGAACATGGGGTACGGGGCCAGTCTTGAGACCGCCTATCTCTATGCCGGACGACGGGGTTATGATCTGCTGGTCCAGATGGATGGCGACGGGCAGCATGTGGCGGCGGAGATTCCCCGCCTGCTGGCGCCGGTGATGGAAGGAACGGCGGACATGGTGATCGGTTCGCGGTATGGGAACGAGCCGGGGAAGGGGATGTCCGTCCCGGCGCTTCGCCGCATTGGCCACCGGTTCTTCAGCCTGCTGCTGTTTGTGCTGACGGGGCGGCGCTTCCGGGATCCCACGAGCGGGTTCCAGGCGTTCAACCGGCGCGCCCTGGAACTGCTGGCCAGCGGTGTGTTTCCCTGCGATTACCCCGATGCCGACGTTATCCTGATGGCGCACCTGGCGGGGCTGCGAATCCGCGAGATTCCTGTACGGATGGTTGGACGGGACGGCGGAGTCTCGATGCATTCGGGCTGGAAGCCCCTGTACTACGGATGCAAGATGCTCTTATCGGTCTTTGTCGTTCTGCTGAACACACCGCGGTGGCGCGCCTGGCGCGCGCGGGCTGTTTGCACGGGGAGGAATGAACCATGTTGCCGCGGCAATTGATAGCGTTGGTGATCCTGGCGATCGCGATCCTGGCTGTGATCGTGCGGCTGGTGCAGAAGGGACATCTGGATATTGCCTATTGCTGGCTCTGGCTCGGGGTGGGCGCGGGCATGCTGATGGGCGTGCTGCACTACGAGTGGCTGGTATGGCTGTCGGGGTTGATTGGAGCGGTGGCTCCGACCACAACCGTTTTCCTGCTTGGACTCATGGTGATTCTCCTGATGTGCCTGCAGTTTTCCTGGGTGATCTCCACACACCGCCGGCAGATCAAGCGCCTGACCCAGCGGCTGGCGGCGTTGGAGCGCGAACAGGCGGGAGGGGCATCGGGGACCAAACCCGCGTCGGGCGCTGGTGGCGCATGAAAGTCCGGCTGGCGCTTGCGACATCGCCCCTTGGCGTGGCAGAGCGGTACGGCGAGTTCGCCGGGGCCGCCAGCACGGAACCGTCCTTCGGGTTGCTCTGCCTGGCCGCCATGGCTCGCCAGGCGGGTGCGGAAGTGGCGGTGGTGGAGGCATCGTCGCGCACCCTCTCTCCTGACGCCGCACTCCGGGAGATATTGGATTTCCAGCCCGACGTGGTGGGCTTTACGGCCACAACGTCGGAAATTTGCCAGGCGGGCGAACTGGCCGCCCGGCTCAAGTCCGCCAGGCCCGACGTGCTGACCCTGATTGGCGGCTGCCATGCGACGGCGATTCCC
This sequence comes from uncultured Verrucomicrobiota bacterium, assembly GCA_964458765.1. Lineage (GTDB taxonomy): Bacteria > Verrucomicrobiota > Kiritimatiellia > CAIKKV01 > CAITUY01 > CAIVSY01. Next base: position 33,678 of record CAYWKN010000005.1, on the reverse strand, counting down.
GGGGAGACCCTGCGGGCGTTTCCATCCCTGGACATGGCTGTGACGGGGGAAGGCGAGGAGACCCTGCGGGAGATCCTGGAACGGGTGTCCGGCGGCGACCGGCGCCCGGCTGTGGCGGGAACCGTCGTGCGTGAGGGATCGGGAATCCGCGTGCTGGAGCCGAGGCCGTTGATCCGGGACCTCGATGTGCTGCCTCTCCCGGCGTGGGATCTGTTGCAGGGCTTCCCGCGCGCCTTTCGCCCGTCTCCCGGCCGGATCCGCCGATGGCCCTGTGCCTCGGTGGTTTTCACGCGCGGCTGTCCCAACCAGTGCGTGTTTTGTGACCGGTCTGTTTTCGGGAATCGCTGCCGCGCCTATTCCCCGGCCCGGGCCGTGGAAATGATCACAGACCTCCATAAACGCTTCGGCGTACGGGAATTGCTGATCGAGGACGACACGTTCGTGCTGTCCAAGGACCGGGTGCGCGAGTTCTGCGAGAGGCTCCTTGCCGGGCGGGTCCGAATCAGTTGGTCCTGCCTGGGACGGGCGGACCGCGTGGATCCCGAACTGCTCCGTCTGATGCGGCGGGCGGGATGCTGGCATATCTCCTATGGGGTGGAAAGCGGGGACCCCGACATCCTGACGGCGATGCGCAAGCGGCTGGATCCCGGGCAGATCCGCCAGGCTGTGCGCTGGAGCCGCGCAGCCGGGTTGCGGACCAAGGGGTTCTTCATTGTCGGTTTTCCCGGCGAAACCCCGGAGTCCCTCGCCAGGACCCGTGCGTTGGCCTGTTCGCTGGAACTCGACGACATCAGCGTCATGCAGATGACCCCGTTCCCCGGCAGCGAGCTGTACGAGATCGCGGATCGCCATGGAACGTTTGACCGGTCGTGGAAGCGGATGAATGTCCTCGATACCGTTTTTGTGCCGCACGGTTTCACGAAGGAGCAACTGGAGCAGGCGCGCTCGGAGCTGATCAAGGCATTCTATTACCGGCCGGGAGTGATCCTGCGGCAGGCCGGGCATCTGTTGGCCCATCCCCGTCTGATGCCCTCCGCGTTGCGCAGTCTGCAAACCCTTGTGAAAGTGACGGCCCGCCGATGAAGATTTCCGTTGTCACGCCTTCCTTCAACCAGGGGCGGTACCTGGAACGCACCTTGCGCAGCGTCCTCGATCAGCGCGGGAATTTCGATCTGGAGTATTGGGTGATTGACGGAGGTTCCACGGATGATTCTTTGGAGATCCTGAAGCGGCATGGGGACCGGCTGCAATGGGTTTCCGGGCGGGACAAGGGCCAGAGCGATGCCATCAACAAGGGCTTCCGCCGGGCCACGGGTGATATTCTGGCATGGTTGAATTCCGACGACACTTACGAGCCGGGGGCGTTGGCCGCGGTGGCGGAGGCGTATCGGCAGGAGCCTTTCGCGTGGTGTTTCGGAGACTGCCGGATTGTGGACGAAGACGATCGCGAGATCCGCCGGGCCATTACCCGCTACAAGGTCAGCCAGTCACGCCGGTACAGCTATCGCCGTCTGCTCCGGAGGGATTTCATTTCCCAGCCAGCCGCCTTTTTCACGGCGGAGGCCTATCGCCGCACGGGGGAAATCAGCCGTGAACTGACGTATTCGATGGACTACGACTACTGGCTGCGGCTCGGGCGGCAGGGGGCGCCGCGCTATCTGAACCGTTACCTGGCGAATTTCCGCTGGCATGCGGTGTCGAAGAACGGGGCGGCCTACCGCCGGGCGGCCTGGGAAACCTGGCAGACGGCCCGGCGGCAGGCATGCGGCGGCGAGTGGCTGGATGTGGCAATGCATTTCGGCCACTACTGTGTCTTGTCAGTGTTATACCGGTTCCTGTAGGCGCCGGCGGATTCACGGCTTGCGGTTCAAGAGCATGAGGATTGGCGTCAATACGTTGTTCCTGATCCCCGGCGAAGTGGGCGGGTCCGAGACCTATCTGCGGGATGTGTTGCGCCATGCCATTCCGGCGAATCCCGACATCGAGTGGATCCTGTTCACGAACAGGGAGAATCACGAGTCGCTTGCCGACGCTTTCGCGGGGAACGGCCATGTCCGGGTGCGGGCGCTCGGGTTTCATGCGCGGCGCCGGATGCGGCGGATTATCCGGGAGCAGACGCAACTGCCGGTGGCGGCGGCGAGGGAGCGTGTCGATGTGCTCTGGTCGCCGGGCTACACGGCCCCGGTATTCGCGCCATGCCGGCAGGTGGTCTCCATCCTGGACATGCAGTACAAGGCATTTCCGCAGGATTTCACAGCGGCGGCATTGCTCGCGACCCGCTTGCTGGTGCCGCTGGCCGCGAAGCGCGCGGACTGCATCCTGACGCTGTCCGAGTTCAGCCGCTCGGAAATCCTGAAATACATCCGGATCCCGCCGGGCAAGGTGCGGGTTGTGTACCCGGCGGCCGAGGCGGGATTTGGTGCGGGGGCGCCAGCGGAAGCTCCGGGAGCGGGCGGGCAGGCTTCGGCCGAGCCCTATGTGTTGTGTGTGGCGAATACGTACCCTCACAAGAATGTCGCAACCCTTGTTCGCGCGGCGGGCATGGCGGCCCGCGAGCACCGCTTCCGGCTGATCCTGGTTGGCCTCGAGGGCCGGGGCGAGGCCGAGGTGCAGGCCGCGCTGCGGGAGATTCCCCGAAGGGATCTGGTGGTCCGGAAGAGCCGGTTATCACGCGCTGAACTCGCGGGATTATACCGTGGCGCGAGAGTGTTCGCGTTTCCGTCGTTGTACGAAGGGTTCGGATTGCCCGTGCTTGAGGCCATGGCGGCCGGTGTGCCCGTGGTGGCCGCCAGGCGCGGATCGATCCCCGAAGTGGGCGGCGACTGTATCCGGTATTTTGACGGTACGACCGCGGACCTGGCGCGCTGTCTTGCCGAGTCGCTGGAGATGGGCGCCGGGGAACGCCGGAGCCGCGTGGAGGCCGCGAAGGAGAGGGCTTCGCAATTCCGCTGGGAGCGCACGGCAGCGGAAATTACAGCCTGCCTGCGGGAGCAGGGCAGAGCCTGACCCTTTCCTTCAGTTCCCGGAAGGCTCAATGGCAAGAATTCTCGGCGCGGAATAGCCGCCATCACCCTGCGGCTCGATATAGGATGTTGTCCGGTATTCCGAGATGGCGTTCAGATTGTGGAGCATCTGGCGCAGCGATTCCGCCGCCTCGACACTGGACCGCAGGAGTTCATCCTCGGGCTCCGACTTGGACGCCCGCATGCGGGACATGAGTTCCAGGCTGGCCAGGAGCACGGTAGCCGGCTGCCCGAGGTGATGACAGGCGGCTCCGATGCTTTCCACCATGACGCGCTGCCGTTCGGCGTGTTTTTCGGCTTCTTCGGCGCGGCGGGCGGACGTGATGTCCAAGAAGGAAAGCACGATTCCGGCAAAATTCTCTTCCGTGTCCCGGTTGGGGGCCGCGGCTACGCGAATATGCAGCGGGGCGGAATCCGGACGGATCAGAGTCGTGTCTCCGGACCAGTTCCCGCCCGCGGAGACGGTGGCGACCAGATCGCGCGCCTGATCCTGGTCCGGGAGAAGTTCGTCCAATGTCTTCCCCTTCATGACATCAGCATTTTCGGCGTTCCAAAGAGCTGCCATCGCGAGGTTTGCGTACTCGATCCTGCCGCTGGGATCGGCAATGGCGATTCCGGTGGAGCTGTTCTGGAAGGCATTGTTGATCGTTCGCAGCATTTCCTCGGCCTGCCGGCGCCATGTGATGTCACGGATGAAGCAGCAGAAGTAGGATTGCCCCTTGACCTTCAGGCTGTTGATGGCGATTTCCGCCGGGAAGAGGTAGCCGTCCTTCCGCATGCAATAGGCCTGGATGAGCACGAACCTGTTCGTGGTCATGCTTGACTTCAGGGTCGCCATGATGGAAGTGTCGGCCCCCGAAATGACATCAGGCAGGGTCATGCCGCAGAGCTCGTGGCGGGAGTACTTGAGGAAATCCGAGACGCGGATGTTGGCATCCATGACGGTTCCGTCCATATCGGTCAAAACCGCGCCGTCATAGACGTTCTGGAAGAGGTGCTGGAAATCCTTGTCGCCAACCGGCTTGAGTTCCCTGGCCGGCGCGGGAGTGGATGGGGGAGAGGACGGCGTCACCCGCCGTCGCATCCTGTCTCCGACATTCTGCAGTTGCTCCTGGAGGTCAGGAGGAATGTCGATCCGCATTGTCTGGGAAGCTCGATTCATTCTGCGTCAGAGTACCGGACTTTTCCGCGTCGGTAAATCCCAAACCGAACGGCCCTTCAGTCCTGCCAGGCGGTGATGACTACGCGATCCCGGATGTTGGCGAGTGGTTGGTTTGGCGCGATTGGCGTCGGATCGGACCAAATCATCCCGGACCATCCGCCATTCTTGGTCACGTCCCCGGCGGCAATGATGGCGCCGGCGCCGAAGACATCTCCATTTCCCTGTTTATCGAAACTGCCGGTCTTGCAGTAGATGAGGCCTGTAAAGGACCATGTCTTGGCTTGCTTGACGAGGATGGTGCCATCGCGCGAGACAAGCGCCGGGTACCGGTTCACCGCGGTGTTGGTGATGCATCCGTTCCCCGTCGTTTTCAGTTCGATACCGCCTGTGGCGATGAAGCATCCCGTATAGTCCCCGTTCCCGAGGGAGAGGCTCCCGTTGATCCACATGATTCCGCCGGGAGGGGTGACGTTTCCTGACAATGAACGGCTGCCGTAGACCTGTCCGTTTGCCAGCGCCGCGTTGTAGTAGGGAGAGAGGTCAATATCCGGGATGGCCACGAGCGGGACGCTGGCGACCATGGAGGTCCCAATGGTTCCGCCTGAAATGACGGGCGCCTTGCCGTATCCGGTGATGGTGGCCCCGCCCACCATGCTGATGCCGACACAGCTTTCGACGTTGCCCCGCGCGATGTTGATGCCGTTCGCGGAATAGGCCCCATTGCAGTGCATCCATCCGTTGCTCATCACCATATCCGAGTTGCCCATCCAGCCAAGATTTCCGCCAGCCAGGATCGAAAAGCCGTAAGGGTTCCCGGGGCCGGGATTGGGCGTCGCATTCGTCAAGGAAATGGGGAAGTTCTTGATGTCCACCCGGACCACCGCGCGCGCCAGTCCGCACATGCCAGTGGAGGTGATCGCCGCCAGGTTGCTGCTGATGGACAAGACGCTGACGTCGTAACTTCCATCGCCGAACTGGGTCAATGGGAAATTGTCGGGGTTGCTGCGAGCCGCGAAATTGGTTTTCAAGAGGCAGTAGGCGGCATTGGCGCCCGATTCGGCGATGATCTGCGCCTTGGCGTAATCCCGCAGGCGGCGCGCCGAAAAGATTTGCTGCCGGCCAAGGGTGACCATGCCGGCGCCGGCCAGCGCGATGAGGATGATGACCCCCATCACGGTGACAAGGGCGGATCCTGCACGCGATCCGCGCAGTTTCAGAAGCCTCGTATTCATGGTTGCTCTCCTATTTTCCTGTATTCCGCGGCTCGACTTCCGCCGTCATGGACGACGTCAGCCGCATCTGGGTGGGCGTCCAGCCCACGATGTCCTTGAAAATGGCCAGGTTGATCTTCACGCCCTTCAACAAGGGGCGGTTATCCACTGTCAGGGAGCAGATCCCATAGTTCGGGCCGGTAGTCATCATGCCGCCAACATCCACCACCTTGGTGGCGCCGGTCCAGCGGATGGTGGTGTCTTTCAGGACGGGTGTGCTGTAACCGCCGGACGACGGATTCAGGATGGCCTGGTATTGGATGTAGCGTTTCGAGAGCGGGGTGATGCTTCCGGCGGTGGTCATGGCGGTGATATTGCTCCATCCCGCTGCATCCGTCATGTCCGGCTGGTTCCCGGTGCGGATTTTCACCGCGAGGGCGGTGCCGGAAGGCTTGTCCGCGTTCCACGTCATGGTCAGATACGAGGGGGCGTCGTTCTTGGTGTCGAAGACCTGGGAAGTGAAGAGTCCGTTGGTGGGGTACAGCGTGTAGAGCCCATAAACCCCTACAATGCGGTTATCGTACTGGACGGGTTTCGATCCCCAATTGGGTTCATTCACGTCGCCTGATCCGGGGTTGTCAATGTAGTAGGAGCCCACGGCGCCCGGTGCGGTCTCGCTGCAGGCGGAGCCGTTGCCCTTGTCCGTGCTGATCTGGTAGGAGATGATATAGCTCTTGGCTTTGTCGATCTGGAACGGGGAAACGGCGATGGCCCACGCACCGTAGGATCCGGCGCCGATCTCGTATTCGTAATCGTTGTTGGCCAGGAAACGGAGGCGGGTCATGGCGCCGATGGCGTTGGGCGTGGGATTCGTGGAACTTGCCGCTTCGCCGATATAGGCGTTCTTGATCTTCAGCGGGGCGTCATAATAGGTGTAAAAAAGAACGTAGGGCGTTTGACCGCTGAAGGCGATATGCGAGCCGTTCACCATATCGTTGCCACGCACCAGGATCCTGTAGGCCCTGTTGGTGAGGGAGTTGTCGGTCACAAAATACATGTTGGTCTGCGTCTGTTCCTCCGCCGTCCACGCGTACCCATACCCGCCGAGTTTCAGCACAAAGTTCTTGGGGCTGGCATAGTCGTCCCAGTAGACGACTGTTCGTTCGCAGGAGGAACCGGTCCCCCGGAAGTTGGTTTCCTCCCACCGGTCGTTCTCCATGGCAAGGGTGAACGAAGGGCCGGCGCTGGTGGCGGGGAAGAGCAGTTGATAGTTCGCGCTCCAGGAACCCTGCGACATGTAGTCCCATGCCGCAGTGGCTCCGGACTGCGAAGTCGGGGGCAATTGGGATTCTGCCTCGCGTTCGGCGGCGCTGGGCGCGACCGTAAGGGTGTCGATGCCCAGGCGATATCCGCTGCTGGCCGGGTTCTTGCCGATCACCGTGAACTGGAAGTTGTGGGAGCCGGGCCCGAGGAGGATGGACCCGAATTCCACATTCTTCCGCTGCAGGGCTGAACTGTAGGCGTCGAACGTGGCGCCCTTGCCGTCAATGCTCCACGTGAAGAGGTTCTCAAACACCGTATGCGTGGTGGCATTCGCGCTATTATAGGTGCTGGCGCCGTTCCCGTTCTGCACGACACTGGCGATTTGTTCGACGCGCTGGGCATCGGTCAGGGTGTTGTTGCGCGGCTCGAACACGGTGCGCAGCAGGCGGAAGGGGGTGGTGGTCTTGATGTGGTAGACGACGGTCGCGTCCCAGAGGATGTTGGAACCGCCCGGCCCCAGCTCGATGACGCCGTCGCCATCGTTGTCCTTGGCCAACGGGAAACTGATGGCCGTATACGGCCCCGGTCCGGTCGGATAGAAGAACACCTTGTCCATGGAAGACAGGCGCAAGTCGCGCTTGATCTGCTCCATGGCAGTCCGCACATCCACGTCCAGCTCCGACTGGATGGAGTTGAGCCGTTCGCCGCGATTGACATAGATCCATCCGCTGGTCGCCGAAGCCACCACCAGGATGAGGATCGCGGTGGCGATCATCATCTCGGCCAGCGTGTACCCCCGGGAAGAATGACGAGAGGCGATCATAACGTGATGTACTCCGTAAAGAGGCCGGCGACAGTTTCGGCATCGCCTTTGAAGGTCTTGGTCTTCCAGTCCCGGATTTCCGTGTTCACGAGAATCCGTGTCAGCCCCGGCTGATAGTTGGTTGTCACCGTGGTGGAGCGACGGTACGAGCCGCCGGAAAGGGGGGTGCCGCTGTCGTCCACCACCACCGCCGTTTCACCCATCATGTACAGTTCGTTATAGCTGAAGTTCCGTGCGCGCTCGATACGGGCCTTGGCTATGTTGACGGCAATATAATGGTTCCGGGCGGAACGGATGGCGGAGGCCGAGCGGACAATAAGGGAGTAGGATCCTGCGATGACAATGGCCAGCAGCACCATGCTGATAATGGCTTCCATTATGCTGAACCCTGACTTCGACGGTTCTTTCATAATTTCGTTTTCCCGGATGGCAGGCATATGTGCTTCCCCGACAGCACAAACACACCTTAAATGAAGCAGTTTTCATACAGAAACTGGATGTTTTCCTGTTATTGCGGCTATCCAATCGTTTTCAACCGTGTTCATTACTAGACGATATAACAAATAATCGCAATTTTTAGAAAATGATTGACATTTTGGAGGTGCTGACTGCTGGTGTTGACTGGGAACCTAAGTTCCGTTATGATTGTTTTTACATGCCTCTTTCGGGTTGTGAAGAAGGACAAAGATGGGGAAGGAGAAGGATTATGGCAAGAGAAATAGACATGGCGTTGCGTGTCCGGCAGTTGCGGCAGTTCTTCCGGCAGCATCGGCGGAATCCGGGATATAACGAAATGATGACGCTGTTCGGATACCGTTCCAAGAATGCGGTGTTTGGCCTTCTGCGACGCCTGGACGAGTCCGGACACATCATCAAGGAAGGGCGCAAGTTTTCCCTGACTTCGAAGATCACGGGTGGTTTGAGATGGCTTGGGACGGTGCAAGCGGGATTCCCGTCCCCCGCCGAGGAGGAATTGGCCGAAACTCTCAGCCTGGACGAATTCCTGATCAAGAATCCGGAAGCCATGTTCCTTCTGACGGTCTCGGGGGATTCCATGGTGGATGCCGGGATTTATCCGGGAGACATAGTACTGGTGGAGCGCGGCGCGACGCCGAAAAACAACGATATTGTCATTGCGCAAGTGGATGATGAATGGACGTTGAAGTATTTCATCCGGGACAAGAACGGTGTGCGGCTGGAGCCGGCGAACAGGAAATACGCGGCGATCATTCCATCCCGCAGCCTGGTGATTGGCGGGGTGGTCCGGACGGTGATCCGGAAGTACGACTGACCTTGTGTCTTGGCAGGTCGTGTGACCGCGCGGGGGGGTGGCGGGGGCGCGATTTTTTTGCCGTGTCACGTTTTTTCTTTTGCATTTAGCATCGTGACGCCTATACTGCCTTCACATTGGCTAGTCCCTTCGGACAATGCGGGGAGAGGTGTTCCGAATGAACAAGAACCGGTATTGGAAACAGGCAGCGCTGGTTGGCGCATTTCTTGTGGCCGTTGTGTTCGATGCCGCGGCGCAGGCGCGCGCGGGCGCGGAACCCCGCATGGCGGGCGCCTCCGGACCGGTGCGCCTCCGGGAGATTTCGGGGATTGGCACGCGGGGGCTGGTGCGGACTCCGGAATACAATTCATCCGTTTCCCGCGGCCGGACGGCGGCTCGTTCCTGGGCCGAGATCCTTGTGCAGTTCGACACGGACCCGGATTGGGTTGATGAATTGCAGTTCCAGTACTACGTGCTGTTGTACAGTCGGCAGACGCGGGAATTCCTGTTCCTCAAGGGTAACGTGACGCACATGGATGTGGCCAGGGGCCGCGGGCACCTGAGTGCGATGTATGTGCGCCCCGCGGCGCTGGAACGCCATGGGGATGTCGTGGCGATCGCGGTGGAAGCGGTCCTCAAGGGGGAGACTGTGACGGTGGGGAGCGAGGGGCGGTTGCCGCAGGGGATGACCCTGCCGGCCGAGTGGTGGAAGACGACGAAACTCGTTCCGCGGGATGGCTATCTTCTGAATCGCAATCAGACGCCGTTTGCGTTTGTCAACTACGACGACTATGAAGTCGTCAAATAGCGACCATGTTCAACAGTGACCGCATTCTGGCGTTAGACATCGGCTCCAGCAAGCTGGTTCTGGCCGAATTTCTCCCCCTCAAGCCGCAAGGGGTGGAGCTGCTGAAGTATTCTGTGGCGCCGCTGGGGATTGATTTTGAGAACACGCCGGATCCTTCGGCCTACATCGTGGCGTGCCTGCGCGATGCCTTGCGGGAAAACGGCATTCGCCCCGGGCCTGTGGCGGTTTCGATTTCCGGGGGGCAGATGGTGTTTCCGCGGTATGTGAAACTGCCGCCGGTGGCATCGGATAAGATCGCTCAAATCGTACGCTACGAAGCCCAGCAGAATGTGCCCTTCCCCATAGAGGAAGTTGTCTGGGATTACCAGCTGATCGGGCAGGAGACAGGTGAACTGAGCGTTCTCCTGGTGGCCGTGAAGGGGGATGCGGTCAAGAACCTGACCGACTGCGTGGAAGCCGCCGGCCTGGATCCGGTGCTGGTGGATGTGTCGCCGATGGCCCTCTACAACACGGTGCGCTACAACTATTCCGATCTTTCCGGCTGCACCATGATTCTCGATATGGGGGCTCGCTCGACGAATGTGGTGTTTGTGGAGGGATCGCGCATTTTCAGCCGCAGCATTCCCGTGGCGGGGCAGGCCATCACGAAGGATGTCATCAAGGAGTTCGCCTTGTCCTTCGAGGATGCCGAACAGCTCAAGAAGGCGCATGCGTTCGTGGGATTCGGGGGAGCCTATGAGGGGCATGAAGTGGGGGTGGCGGACCGAACGTCGAAGATCGTCCGGAACGTGATGACCCGTCTCCATGCGGAAGTGGTCCGGACGATCAATTTCTACCGCAGCCAGCAGGGCGGGAGTCCGCCTGACCTCGTGTTGTTGACCGGCGGATGTTCGGTGATCCCGCACGTCAATACCTTCCTGAAGGACAAGCTGAAGACGGAAGTGGACTACCTCAACCCCTTCCGCAATGTCAGTGTGCATCCGGACAACTCCGCGGAGAAGATCGGCGCCGACGTGAGCGTGCTGGGTGAGGTGGTGGGGCTGGCGTTGAGGCGGTCGCTGTCCTGCCCGGTGGAAATCAACCTCTTGCCGCCGGAGCTGGCCGCGCGGCGTGTGTTCCATCGGAGGATACCGTTCCTGGCCATGGCCGCCGTGGGTGTGGTGCTCATCATGCTGGTATTCTGGCTGTTCCTGCACCGGATGCGTTCCATGGCGGAAGACCGGCTGCGCATGGTGGAAGCCCGCGTGGAAGTATTGCGGGACCCGGCGGGGGCCCTGGACGAACTGGCGGCGCAGAAAGCCGGCGCCACCGCGAAAATGAACGCCCTTTCGGACTTGATACGAAAACGGACCGAGTGGCTGGAGATCCTCGAATCCCTGCATCTCCGGGTCATGGACGGGATGTGGCTGACAAGCGTGAAGGTGCGGCCGGGGGACACGGAAGGCAAGGAACGGCTGGCGATCGAGGGCATGGGCTTCCCGGACAAGGTCAGCCACCAGGCGGTCACGGAGTTTGCCATGTCGCTCAAGGGGCAGGGCTATATTTCGGACGATGTGCAGATCAAGAGAATCCGTCCGGTGGCGGGCATTGACTACGTGAACGAGTTTTCGATTGAAGCGATGCTGAACGCGAAGCCGCAAGCCATGGCATCGGCCGAAGAACCCAAGTAAGGGGCAGTGAAGCAGACCATGCAGTCGCGTCGGAAAATATGGATGGTGGCGCTGGTGACGGTGATCGTGCTGATGCTGATCGGCGCCGGCGCTTTGCTGGTCCGGGGTTTCATGGAGTTCTACCAGGCGGAGACCCGGTTGGGCGCCAAGAAGGCTGAACTGGAGGCGTTGTATACGCGCAATCCGTTCCCCTCGGCGGGGAACCTGGAGGTGGAGCGGGGCAATCTCGCCGGACTGGATGAGCAGCTTGCCGATCTTCTGAAGGAAATGGGGCGCGGGCAGATCCAGTCGGAAGAGCAGAGCCCCCCGAAATTCATGGCGCAGTTCTGGGGAACGCACAAGAATATGATGAACCGGGCTCGCGAGCGGGGGGTCAAGGTTCCCGAATCCTTCGATTTCGGGTTCGGGAAGCACATGTCCGGCAGCCTGCCGGCGCCCCAGGATGTGGCCCGGCTGACCCAGCAACTGCGCATCGTGCAGAAACTCTGCGGTGTGTTGTTCGAATCGGGAATCTCGGAGATGGAAGGCGTTGGCCGGGATGAGTTCGAGGTGGACGCGAAGGCCGGCTCCGGGGACGCCGCGCCGCAGCCGCGCCGTTCGCGCCGGGGGGGCGCGGAAACGGTGGTGCTGAACACCTATGATTCGTCAGCCGGTCTCATCCCCGAAGGATCCCTGACCGGTCGGTGGCGTTTTGTGTTCAAGTTCACAGCCAAGGAGGGCGCGCTTCTGGCTGTGTTGAACCGGCTGGCCCAGGAGCCTCTTTTTGTTGTGGTCTCGGATCTGGAGGTGGAGGGGGATTCCGGAATCAAGTCGTTGAGCGTCGAATCCGCCGCCAAGGCGGGCAGCGCCAAGGGCGAGTCCGCGGCAGGCGATGCGGCGGCGGCCGCGGCCGCGGCGAACGTGCCCCGTGATCTGAGGATTGTTTGCGGGCGGGATACGCCGCTCAAGGCAAGACTGGCGCTCGAAGTGTACCAGTTCCAAGTCCCGCGTCCGGCGCAAGCAGCGAAGCCGGGAGAGGGGGCGAAATGACGGGGCAGGGCATCTTGGGATGGTTTCGTAAGACCTACGACCGGTTGCTGGCCCTGGTCGCTCTGGCGGCATTGCTGCTGTCCCTCGTTATGCTTGCCTTGCAGGCGCAGGCGTTGAAGAACGACCAGGAACGATTCGACCGGGACTTGCAGAAGTTGTCTCCCCGCCACGAAAAGGCGCAACTTCAGGGGCGTGACCTGCTGGAATCGGCGGTCCATCTGTTGAACAGACCGTTCCAGACGGGACAGTGGGCCGCGCGTCTGCTCGTCCCCGAACAGCGTGTCCGCTGCGTGAATTGCGAGCGACCGATTCCCTATGCGGCCACGGTCTGCGGATTCTGCCAGAAGGATCAACCGGCCACGGTCGTGGTGGCCGACAAGGATCACGACGGCATGCTGGACGAATGGGAGGAGAAATATGGCCTGAATCCCCTCGATCCCGACGATGCGAAAGGCGATTCGGACTCGGATGGTTTTACCAACAAGGAAGAGTTCGATTTCCGGACGGACCCGAAGAATCCGGGAGACCACCCCCCGGCGCTCGCCAAGGTGGTGGTGGAGAAAATACGGCCGATTTCCTTCCGGTTGATTTTCAAGGGAACGAGCCGGCTGTTCGGCAAGACCGTTTTCCAGATCAACCTGCGCAGCAACGAGCGGACCTGGTGGCGTTCCTTGGGGGACGAAGTGGAAGGCTTCAAGGTCGTGGAGTTCAGCGATAACGGCGCCGAGGGGCCGGTGCTGACCCTGAAACGTGGCGACAAACTCATTCCGCTGATCAAGGGACGCGAAGTGCCGCGCAACGAATATGAGGTCACCTTGCGTTCCACGATTGACGACAAGCGGTTCGTGACGCGCGTGGAATCCGATTTTGAACTGAAGGGTGTGAAGTACCGGGTCAACAAGGTTGACACGGAGGCGGTGCGTGTTTTAATACATGATCCTTCGCGCAATATCGATGTCTGGATTGAACGTCAGCTTTCCAGTCTAAAGCAGGGGGAGTAGGCGACGTCTGTTCCGCAAGGTTGGTTGTGTTTCCCGGGAGAGTGACTATGAACGAAATCAAGGTCGTGTTGCGTCGTTTTTGTGTCGTGTTCGCGGTGCTGTTGGCTGCCGCTGTGATCGCGCAGGATGCGGTTATCGAGGAACTGGTGCAGGAGATGAAGGCGCCGTCCGGAACCAACGTTGTGGCGGAGGAACCCGTTGCGGCGGAGGCAAAACCCGTGGAAGCTGAAGCGGCTGTGGCGCCTGTTGTGGGAAAGCCCGCCGATGCCCTGGTGATCGAGGAGTTGGCGCCGGCGGCTCCGGCCAAGGCAGCCCCGTCTCCCGCGCCGGCGGCTGTGTTGGCGATTGACGAGTTGATTGAGCCCCAGGCCGCTCCCGCGGCTGAGGCGCCGAAGACGGAAGCGCCTGCCGAGGCCAAGGTGGAGGCTCCCGTCGCTCCGGCAGCGGTCCCGGAAGAGCCTGCGGTGGCAACGGAACAGGCCCCGCCCGCCGATCGCTCCGAAATGGCCAAGATCCTGGCCCAGCAGGAGGAAGTCCGGCGGCAGGCCAGGGAACTGGAAGGCCGCAAGAGCATGGATACCGCCGAACGGGCGTGGAAAGACGACGATTTCGAAAAGGCCTTGCTGCATTACCGCAATGCCAACAGCAAGCTGGCCAAGACTCCGGCGACGGAAAGCCTGCGCGCAAGGGTGACAGCCCGCATTCCCGAGTGCGAATACCAGGCGGTCCTGGCGCTCGTGAGGGATGGCAAGGATGCCGCGGCGCTGGCCCGCGGCAAGGAACTGCTGGGACAGAATGCCGATAACCGTTCTCTCGCCAAACTTGTCGCCCGGATCGAAAAGGACATGGCTGTGCCCAGGGGGCAGGAAGAGGTCCAGAAGACCGACGACGAAGTCAAATCGGAAGTCCAGAAGCAGATGTACGCCGGCAAGAAGGCCATGGCGGAGCGGGACTACGAAAAGGCCCGCGGCAGCTTCGAGTCCGTCCTGGCGGTGGATGCGGACAATCGCGAAGCCATGCGCTACCTGAAGGAACTGGGGGATCGCGAGTACACCGTGAACACGACCGAGCGCAAGGCCACGGTGACCAAGATGACCGCGCAGGTGCGCGATGCCTGGAATCCCCAGTACAAGGTGATCAAGGCGAAGACCGAAACGGCAGAGAAGCCGCAACAGACCAAGACGGTTCCCCTTCTGGACAAGATGAACAAGATCATCATCCCGGAGATCGAATTCCGCCAGGCGAACATTCATGACGTGGTGGAATTCCTGAACAAGGCGGCGGTGGAAAGCGACAAGGCTCCGGCAGATCCCACCAAGCGGGGAGTCAACATCATCCTCCATCTGAATCCCGCGGGCGGGGCCGCCGCGCCCAAGCCGGCCGCTGCTCCCGACGAAGATCTGTTCGGCGCGCCGCAGCCTGCCGCTGGCGGGGCGGGCGGAGGCCAGACCTATGAAATCACCTTCACGGCCCGTTATATTTCGCTCCTGCAGGCGTTGAAGATCATCACGCAGGTGGCCGGGCTCAAGTACCGCATCGATGGCGACATCGTTATGATTGTGCCGGCGGACTACGACCCGGCCGATATCGAGGTCCGGATGTATCCCGTGGAGCCGACGTTCATCGAACGTGTCCGGGAGGCGGGGCAACAGATGCCGGCGGCGCAGGAGCAGTTTGGCGGACGCGAGATGCAGCGCATCGGACAGCAGGAATTGGGAGCGGGACTGCCGACGGATCTGAAGACCTATTTCACGCAGATGGGCGTCAGGTTCCCCTCGGGTTCCTCGATCACCTACAACTCGGCGATCGGCAAGGTGATTGTCGGAAACACGGCGGAGAACCTGGCGGTGTTCGAGAAGATCCTGGCCGAGCTGAACGTGGTTCCCAAGCAGGTGGAAATCGAGGCGCGGTTTGTGGAGGTCAACGAGACCGACCTGATGGAAGTCGGTTTGGAATGGTTGCTGACCGATCACTGGGAACTGGCCACCAAACCCGGCACAGGCGGCTTGCTGGGAGGAACCCAGCGGATTCAGATGAACGCCAACGTCGCCAACGGCGGGATGACCCGCGGGTTGCGGTTCTTGGGAACAAGCGGCGATGGCTCCGAGGCCGCTCTGGCGGCAGGGCAGGGCGCCGCCGGACGGGTCGCCTCCATTTCGAGCGTATTGACAAACCCTGAATTGACCATGGTCCTCCACCTCCTGCAGCAGAACGGCAATGCCGACCTGCTGTCCGTGCCGAAAGTTACGACGCGGTCCGGGGCAGAGGCGTCCATCCGCGTGGTCACGGAATACATCTACCCCACATC
>CAYWKN010000005.1:0-18010 GCA_964458765.1 uncultured Verrucomicrobiota bacterium | reverse complement strand
ACTTCCATCTCGATCTATGACGGCGCGACGGTGGTCATGGGCGGTCTGATCACGGAAGACCTCAAGAAGATCAACGACAAGATTCCCGTACTGGGCGATATCCCGCTCCTCGGCGCCCTGTTCCGCAGCAAGTCCGAGCGCAGCGTGAAGAAGAATCTCCTGATCTTCGTGACGGCCAAGCTGGTGGATCCGGCCGGGCGGCTGATCCGTCAGCCGGAAGCCACAACCGTGACGCAGCCTGCCGCCGCACCGGCGGTTCCGGCTGCCCTTGTGCCGAACTGAGACAGCCCGCCTGTGAACGGTTTTCCGGCGGCCCGTCCGGTTGTGAACGGCCGCCGGAATCTTCCTGTGCCGGGGGATGTTGCGGACTTCGTACCATGGAACGGCGCCTTCTCTTGATAGACGGAAACGGTTTCTTCTACCGTTCCTTCTTCGCGATCCGGAACCTGTCCACCAAGGATGGGCATCCCACCAACGCCGTGTTCGGGTTCATCCGGGCCTGCCATCAGCTTGTGGATGCGCTGGCGCCGACGCATGTGGTCGTAACGTGGGACGGGGGTGTGCCCCAAGCCCGGTTGAACCTCGTTCCCGGCTACAAGGCGCAGCGCCCGCCCATGCCGGACGCCCTGCGGTGCCAGTATCCGGACATCGCCGATTACCTGGACCGGGCACGCATTCCGCTGGTGCGGCTGGAAAGGGAGGAGGCGGACGATCTCCTCGCGTCGCTGACGGAATGGGCGGTGAAGCAAGGCGCTGAAGTGCTGATGGCCACCAGCGACAAGGACATGTACCAGATGGTCGGCGAGAAGACGAGAATCGTGCCGGCCGCGAAGGACGCGCCGCTGATTGACGGCCGGGGCGTCCTGGAAAAGACGGGCGTCCACCCCCGTCAGATTGTGGACTGGCTGGCGCTGACAGGGGATGCGGTGGACAACATCCCCGGCGTGCCCGGTCTTGGCCCCAAGACGGCTGCCCGCCTCCTGGGCGTCTTTGACTCTTTGGAGGGGCTGTGGCCGCGGCTGGAAGAGGTGGAGTCCGCCAAGGTGCGCGATGCGCTCAGGGCGAACCGTGAACTTGTTGAACGGAACCGCGAGGTTGTGCGCCTGAACCGGAACCTGTCCTGTTCTCCGGGGTGGGAGGCAATGGCGCGGAAGGCGGAGGACGCGGAGCGCATGCGTCCCTTCTATGAGAGGATGGAGTTTCATTCGCTGTTGAAAGGGATGGATCAGCCATTGTTGTTGTGATGTGGAAATGGTTGTGGAAATGGTTGTTGACAGAGGCGGGGCGGGCAAGGTATAAGGCACGCGTATTATCTTTCCCTGTTATCTCCCTTGCGGGTTTTGGGGCTTCCTCGGTTTTTCAACGATTTCGGGTTCCGGTGTGATTTGACGTGTCTTGTGCCGGAAGGGCCGGAGTCGTCCGGACTCGGAATTCCAATTTTCAATTCATGCGTAGGATCGCCATAACCGGCAATATCGCGTGCGGCAAGAGTCTTGTCGGCCAGTACATCCGAAGCATGGGGGTCCCCGTGCGCGACGCCGATGATGTGGCGCGGGAGGTCCTGGCGCCGGGGGAGGCAGTCAGGGACCGTGTTGTGGAGGCGTTCGGGACGGTGGCGCTCCTGCCCGGCGGGGAGATTGACAGGGCGGCGTTGGGCCGTGAAGTGTTCGGGGACGATGCGAAGCGGGAGAAACTCAACGGCCTGATGCATCCGGAGATTCTCCGGCGGCTGCGCGCGTGGGTGGCGTCGCAGGATGCGGCCACGCCTTGCGCTGTGGCCATTATCCCGCTGCTGTACGAGGCGGGGGATGAGCGCAACTGGGATGCGGTGATTTGTGTTGCCGCACCCGAAGTCGAGCAGCGGCGGAGGCTGCTGGCGCGCGGGATGTCGGCGAAGGATGCCGAGGCCCGGATGCGGGCCCAGCTGCCGCAGGCGGACAAGATGCGGCGGGCGGACGGGGTGATATTCAACTGCGGCAGCGAGGAACTGCTTCGGGAACAGACGGAACGCGTTATGCAAGCGATCCTAGGAGGGTAACATGGACGAGAGGAACGAGCAGCAGGGCGGACAGCAGCGGCCTCACCAGGGCGGCAAGCATGATTATCGGCGCAGGCGGCATTTTCCGCGCGACCGGTCGCGCATGGGATTGCCGGTGCATGACGAGGGCGCCGTCGGGAACGACGGCGGAATGACCGGCGATATGGCCGGGCAACCCCGTCCCGGCGACTATCCGGGCGTTCCGCAGGGGGCCGCGCCGGCGGGCGGCATGGGGCCCGCGCCGCAACGCCCGCAGGGCACGCCGCAGGCGTTGAACCTGTTCGACCTGCAGCAGACGTCGGTCCCGGAACTGAACACCATGGCCGAAAGTTTCGGACTGGTGGAGCTTGGCGCGTTGCGCAAGCACGAGCTGATTTTCGAGATCATGCGGGCCAACGCCCGCATCAACGGCACGCTGCATGGCAAGGGCGTCCTGGAAATCCTGCCGGACAACTTCGGGTTCCTGCGTTCCCCCGGCAACAACTACCTGCCGTGTCCCGAGGATATCTATGTGTCGCCGTCCCAGATCCGCCGTTTCGCCCTGCGTACCGGGGACCAGGTGGATGGCGAAATCCGTTCGCCGAAGGACAAGGAACGGTTCTTCGCCCTGGTCAAGGTGGACAAGATCAACGAGGGCAATCCCGAGAAGCACAAGAGCAAGACTCCGTTCGAGAACCTCACGCCGGTGTTCCCGGACAAGCGATTCCTGCTGGAGCGGGAGCCGTCCGAAGTGTCCATGCGGATCATGGATCTTTTCACCCCCATCGGCATGGGGCAGCGTGGCCTGATTGTGGCTCCGCCCCGCACGGGCAAGACGGTGCTGTTGCAGAAGATCGCCAACAGCATTTCCACCAATCATCCGGATGTGCATCTCATCGTCCTGCTGATTGACGAGCGGCCCGAGGAGGTCACCGACATGCAGCGGAACACCAAGGCGCAGGTCCTGAGTTCCACGTTCGACGAGCCGCCGGAGCGGCATGTGCAGGTGGCGGAAATGGTGATCGAGATGGCCAAGCGCATGGTGGAAGGCGGCCGCCACGTGGCGATCCTGCTCGACAGCATCACCCGTCTCGCCCGAGCCTACAACACCCTGCAGCCCCACAGCGGCAAGATCCTTTCCGGCGGCGTGGATGCCAATGCCCTGCACAAGCCCAAGCGGTTCTTCGGCGCGGCGCGCAACATCGAGAACGGCGGCAGCCTGACCATCATCGCCACGGCGCTGATCGATACCGGCAGCAGGATGGACGAGGTGATCTTCGAGGAGTTCAAGGGCACCGGCAACATGGAGCTGTGCCTTGACAGGACCTTGGTGGACAAGCGTGTCTTCCCCGCGATCAACATCGAGAAATCGGGCACCCGCAAGGAGGAACTCTTGCTCCATCCCGACGAACTCGGTAAGATTTGGATTCTTCGTCGCGCCATCAACGGCGTTCCGCCGGTGGAGGCCATGGAACTGATTGTGAACCGGCTGAAGAAGACGAAGATGAACGCCGAGTTCCTGATGTCATTGAAAGAATAGAGAATGCTGGGAGTTCATGAAAACAACAGTTGAACATGTCGGGCCTTGCCGGAAAGTGGTGAAGGTGGAAGTTCCCGCGGAAGCGGTGGCGTCGGAATACGGGCAGGTATTGTCGGAGTTCGCGAAGTATGCGCGCGTTCCGGGGTTCCGGTCCGGCAAGGTGCCGCCGGCGATCATCGAGCGCCGGTTCGCGAAGGATATCCTGGAGGAGACACGGGAGCGCCTGCTGCCGCGCTGCTACCAGGAAGCCATCCGGCAGGAAAACCTCAAGCCCGTGTCCGTGGTGGATGTGAGCGACATCCAGATGGACAAGCAGTTGCCCTTGACGTTCAAGGCGACCCTCGATGTGGAGCCGGACTTCCAGGTTCCCGCCTGCGAGGGCATTCCCGTCAAGAGCCGCGCCGTCGAGGTCAAGGAAGACGAGGTGGACAAGGTGATCGCCAACATCCGGGAACGCCAGGCGCGGTTCGAGGCGGTGACGGGCCGGCCGGCCGGCAAGGGCGACGTGGTGGAGGTGGACTACACGGCGGTGTGCGAAGGGAAGCCGATGGCGGAAATCGCCCCCGAAAACCCGGAGCTTGCCGCGGGCAAGGATTTCTGGGTGCTGGTGGGTGATGACATGCCCTTGTTCCTGCCCGGGATGCCGGCCAAGCTGGATGGGATGGAAATCGGCGGCGAACGCGAGATCGAGATCGCCTTCCCGCCGGACTACCGCGTCCAGGCGGTGGCGGGGAAGCAGGCGGTGTACAAGGTCACGGCCCGCGGATTGCGGGAGCGGCGCCTGCCGGAGCTGGACGAGGCCTTTGCCAGGAGCGTTGGTGCGGATTCGATCGAGGACCTGAGGGGGAAAGTCCGCGAGAATCTACTGGAGGCCGCCCGGGCCGGGGAGAAGAACCGGCAGCGGGACGAGGTGGTGAAGTGGCTGCTGGCGGCGACGGACCTCAAGGACCTGCCCCAGACCCTGGTCGAGGGGGAGGCCCGGCACATCATCCAGGATGTGGTGCAGGAGAATGTGCGCCGCGGGGTCGGCAAGGAGGAGATCGAAGCCAACCGGGAGGATATCTTCAACCGCGCGGCCCAGTCTTCGACCGAACGCGTGAAGTTGAACTACATCCTGGGTCGCGTTGCCGACGAGAGGAAGATCGAAATCGGCGACGCCGATGTGGAGTCCCGCGTGGCGGAGATGGCCGGGCGCTACCGCATGCCGCCCCAGAAGATGAAAGCCGAGTTGGAGAAGCGGGACGCGTTGCGGTCGTTGCGCGGCAACCTGAGGATGGAAAAGACGCTGGACGCCCTGCTGGCGGAAGCGAACGTGACGCCCGAGTGAGCGGGCATGCCGGACGGACGACAGGAAACAATCCGGGACGAAGGAGAGGGTGCGGATGCAGACCAAGAGCCAGATGCTGGTGCCGATGGTGGTGGAACAGACGGGCCGCGGGGAACGGGCCTATGACATCTATTCACGCCTGTTGAAGGACAGGATTATCTTTATCGGGTCCGGCATTGACGACGACATTGCCAATCTGGTGATCGCGCAGATGCTGTTCCTGCAAAGCGAGGATGCGGAGAAGGATATCAGCCTCTACATTAATTCACCGGGCGGGTCCGTGACAGCCGGCATGGCGATCTACGACACGATGCTGTTCCTCAAGTGCGACGTGGCCACCTACTGCGTGGGCCAGGCGGCCAGCATGGGCGCCGTGCTGCTGGCGGCGGGGGCCCGGGGCAAGCGGTTCGCGCTGCCGAACGCGCGGATCATGATCCACCAGCCGTGGGGCGGTGTCCAGGGGCAGGCGGCGGACATCAGCATCCAGGCAAGGGAAATTCTCCGGTTGCGTGACCGTTTGAATGCCATTCTGGCCCAGCACACGGGCAAGCCGCTGGATGTCATCGTCCGGGATTCGGACCGGGACTTCTTCATGTCGGCCGAGGAAGCCCGCGAGTACGGGCTCGTGGATACTGTTCTGGCCAGCCGCAAGACGGGGGCGCAGGCAATGTAACACGCCGGAGGCCGGCGCGTTTCGATCGAGGAGTCTTTCCCATGGCCAAGCGAAGACAACAGCAAACCGTGTGTTCCTTCTGCATGCGTCCGCCGGAGCAGACCGGCCGGCTTCTGGCGGGGCCGCCGGGGTTGTACATCTGCCGGACGTGCGTGAACACGTGTGACGATCTGTTCAAGAAGGCCGCGGGCGAAACGGCCGGCGGGGTGGGCAAGAGCGCGGCAACGGCGGATCTGCATGTGCCCAAGCCCCACGAGATCTTCGCCTTCCTGAACCAGTACGTGATCGGGCAGGAACATACCAAGAAGGTCCTGGCGGTGGCGGTGCACAATCACTACAAGCGCCTGCAGCAGGGGGCCCATGCGGAAGCCAGCCGGGCCTTTGGCGATGTGGAGATCGAGAAGAGCAACATCCTCCTGATCGGCTCCACGGGCACCGGGAAAACGCTTCTGGCCCGGACACTCGCGCGATGCCTGGACGTGCCGTTCAGCATTTCCGATGCCACCACGCTGACGGAGGCCGGATATGTCGGGGAGGATGTGGAAAACGTGCTTCTGCGCCTGCTGCAGGCGGCGGATTTCAACGTGGCGCGCGCCGAACGGGGCATCGTCTATATTGACGAAATCGACAAGATCGGGCGGCGTACGGAAAACGTCTCCCTCACCCGCGACGTTTCCGGCGAGGGCGTCCAACAGGCGTTGCTGAAGATCCTGGAGGGGACCACGGCCAATGTCCCGCCGCAGGGCGGCCGCAAGCATCCGCAGCAGGAGTACATCAAGATCAATACCGAGCACATCCTGTTTATCTGCGGCGGCGCGTTCGTGGGGCTCGAGGATATCCTCAAGCGGCGGGTGGACAAACTTTCGCTGGGATTCGGTCCCGAGGCGGCGAAACCCGTGGCCGAACTGACGGGCCATCACGTGGAGCCCGAAGATCTCATGCGCTACGGGCTGATCCCGGAATTCGTCGGGCGCCTCCCGGTGGCGACCCTGCTGGACGCGCTGACGGAAGCGGACCTGGTGCGGGTTCTGGTGGAGCCCAAGAACGCTATGATCCGGCAATACCAGAAGCTGATGGCCATGGAGAACGTGAAATTGACGTTTGACGACAAGGCGCTCCACGAGCTGGCGCGGGTGGCTATCAAGAAGAAGACCGGCGCGCGGGGCTTGCGGGCCATCCTGGAGCAGTTGATGCTCGAGGTGATGTTCGAGGCGCCCCGCCGGACGAATGTCCGGGAATTCCATGTCACCCGGGAAATGGTGGCCGCGCAGCGGTTGACCATGGAGGAGTCGCCGGCGGCCGCATGATGCCGGCGACAGTCCGGCCGGCGCCGGCGGATCAGGCGCCGGTGATTTCGCGACGCAGCCATGCCAGCAGGGTTTCGCGGTCCGCGAACGTACCCTCCAGCTGGGCATCGTAGGCTTTCTTCCGCCAGACGCCCACGGCCGGACCTTCGGCCACCCCGAGCGCCAGGATATCCCTTCCGTTGATCCACGGTTCGGGGAGAATGGGTTCCGAATCCATCTGACGCCGGAATTCGGTCAGAAAGCTGTGGTTGGCCAGGTCCCCATGGCTGGCCTCGCAGTCCAGCCGGTGCAACTCCAGCTCTTCCGGGAAGGTGGGCGCCCCCACCAGGCGGCGCAGGGTGGAACGCCGCATGTGGACGACATCGGCATATCGCATGTGGTTGGCGATCATGAAGGCAATGGCATCGGCATCGTCGTTGGAAAACCGCAGCCGATCCATGATCCGGCGGGCGGCATCGGCGCCGACGTTGGCATGACGCTCAAAGCACCAGCGCCCATCCTTGAGCTGCGCGGTGGGGGGTTTCCCCACGTCATGCAGGAGGACGGACCAGGCCAGGCGGGTGTTGGCGCCCCGCATGGCGTTCAGCATGAGCGCCGTATGCTCGAATACGTCGCCTTCCGGATGGTACTCCGGGGGCTGCCGGGTGCCCCGCATGGCGGCGATTTCGGGCAGCAGCACATCGAGGAGGCCGAGATCGGAAAGCAGCCGCAGGGCATCGCCGGCGCGCCGCGCCTCCACGAGGGTCCGCGTGAGTTCCTCGCGAACCCGTTCGGCGCTGACGGTGGCGACGCTGGCGGCGTTCCGGCGGATGGCTTCGGCGGTGGCGGGATCGAGGGCAAAATCCAGGGAGGCGGCAAAACGCACGGCACGCAGGAGGCGCAGGTGATCCTCGCGGAAACGCTCTTCCGGAACGCCGACGGCGCGGATCCTCTTCCGTCCGATGTCGGCGATACCGTCCACGTAGTCCAGGAGCAGGCCGCGGATCGGGTCCAGGAACAGGGCGTTGACCGTGAAGTCCCGGCGCAGGGCGTCGTTGAGCGGGTCCGAGAACGTCACCGATTCCGGGTGGCGACCGTCCCGGTAGGGCGCATCCTGCCGGAATGTGGCGACTTCGTACCAGGCGGCCGGGAGCGGTACCCGGATGACGCCGAAGGATTTCCCGACGCCCACGCTATCGGGAAACAGGGCAAGGACCTTGTCGGGCACGGCGTTGGTGGCGATGTCGAAATCCTTGGGCGGCCGGCCCATGACCAGGTCGCGGACGCAGCCTCCTGCCAGATAGGCGATGAACCCGGCCTCCTGCAGGCGGCGGACCGCCTCGACGGCGCCCGCGCAGGCGGGTGTCCGGGGCAGGGCGGGGGCTGGATGGATGGCGGCAGGCAAGGGGATATCCCGGCTAGGGTTTCAGGTGGAATGCCTCCGGAAGCAGGTCGCCCAAGGTCAGGACTTCCGGCTGGAATGGCGCCTTGTGGCAAGCCAGCAGGACCGGCAGTCCCGGTTGGCAGAACTCCGCGAGGACCTGCAGGCAGGCGCCGCAGGGGCGGGCTGGCCGATCTCGGCCGCCGATCACGGCAAGCGCCCTGAATTGCCGGTGACCGGCCGCCACGGCGGCGACAACGGCATTGCGTTCGGCGCAGAGAGTCAGTCCGTAGGAGCTGTTCTCGACGTTGCAGCCGGAAACAATGGTTCCGCCCGCGGTCAGCAGGGCGGCGCCCACGGGAAATCTGGAATAGGGAGAATAGCTCCGGGCGGCGGCCTTGCCGGCGGCCGCCAGCAGGCGTCGCTGCACGGCAGGTGGCGGGAAAATCCGGCGGGGGGCAGGTTTTTTTCGTGGCGGCATGGAATCATCCTCCTTCAGGCAGGTGGCGGACGAACGACTGCAGCAGGCGGGTCAATCCGGGAATGGAATCCCGCGCATGGGCCAGCACATCCCCGTGCGACAGCGGGGCGGAGACGCCGGCGGCGTTGTTGGTGATGCAGGAAACGCCGGCGATCCTGAGACCGGCGGCATGGCCGAGAATGGCCTCGGGAACGGTTGACATGCCGATGGCATCGGCCCCCAGCCGGCGGAACGCCTGGATTTCGGCCGGTGTCTCGTAGGAGGGACCGCTGACGGCAAGATATGTGCCCTGAACGGCGGGGAGGCCGATTTCGCCGGCACAGCGGTCCAGCAGGGACCGGTACTCCGGATCGTAGACGGTGGACATGTCGGGGAACCGGGGGCCCCAGAACGGATCGTGCGCGCCCTGGAGAGGGTTGAACCCCATCAGGTTGATATGATCCCGCAGAATCATCACGTTGCCGGGCCGGAATGACGGGTTGATCCCGCCGGCGCTGTTGGTCAGAACCAGACCGCCGGCTCCGAGAGTCTTTGCCAGATGCACCGGGAAAGCCAGGGCCTCCGGCGCAACGCCCTCGTACAAGTGGCGACGTCCGGCGAAGACGAGCAATGGACGGCCCGCGTATTCCGCAAGAAGAATCTCTCCCCCGTGCCCTTCCACGCCGGGGGCGCCCAGGACGGAAACGTCGGCATAGCGGAGACTGGCCTTGAGGGTGAATCCTTCGGCCACTCCGCGCCAGCCCGATCCCATGATGATCGCAAGAACCGGCCGGGCGTCAGGCCAGCGGCCGCGGATGGCTTCGGAGGCGGCATGGAGGCTTGGCAGGTTCACATTCGCTCCAGGATCAGTGTGGGCGGCGCGACGGGGGAAGGCTTGATGGCAAAGGCCTCCCGGACCAGGGGGAGGGCCGAGGCAATCCGGTCGGGACTGGCCGCATGCAACACGGCGAGCGGCTGGCCGAAGGTCACCTTGTCGCCGATCTTCACGAGCCCCGACAGGCCGGCGCCGGGATCGATGGTGTCGGTGGTTCGGGCGCGTCCCGCGCCAAGGACAAGGGCGGCCCGCCCTATGGTCTCGGCGTTCACGGCGGTCACATACCCGGCGGCAAAGGAGGGGAATGGCTTCCGGCAGGGGCAGGCGGGGAGAAGCGAAGGGTCCTGCAGCAAGGCGGCATCGCCGCCCTGCGCGAGCAGCATGTCGCGGAACACCGCCAACGCCTCTCCGCTGACGAGCTTCCGGCGCAACTTTGGCAAGGCGGCGTCGGGACTGGGCGCCATGCCGGCCAGGACCAGCATTTCGGCGGCCAGCTGGAGGGTCAGTTCGAGGGTGTCCTCCGGTCCGCGGTTGCGCAGGATCGCGATGGACTCGGCCACCTCCAGGGCGTTTCCCACGGAATGGCCCAACGGCTGATCCATGGCGGTGATGAGGGCGCGGACACGCTTGCCCGTGGAACGAGCCACGGTGACCAGCGCGCGGGCCAGTTCGCGGGCCTTGTCGATCGTTGCCATGAAGGCTCCGCTCCCGCACTTCACGTCGAACACCAGCCCGTCCACGCCTTCCGCCAGCTTCTTGCTCATGATGCTGGAGACGATCAGGGGAATGGAGGGCACGGTGGCGGTGACGTCGCGCAGGGCATAGAGCTTGCGATCCGCGGGAACCAACTGATCGGTTTGCCCGGCGATGACACAGCCGCAGGACTTGAGACAGGAAAGGAACTCGGGAATGGCAAGGTTGACGCGGAATCCCGGAATGGATTCCAGCTTGTCGAGTGTGCCGCCGGTGATGCCGAGGCCGCGTCCGGCGATCATCGGGACCTTGACGCCGCAGGAAGCCACCAGCGGAGCCAGGGGCAGGGAGATCTTGTCGCCGACGCCGCCGGTGGAGTGCTTGTCCACTTTCGGCCCGGGGACGGAGGCTGTGGGGATGGTTTCGCCGGAGCCGAGCATGACGCGGGTCAGCGCGGCCGTCTCGGCGGCGTTCAGGCCCCGGAAATACACGGCCATGGCGAAGGCCGCCGCCTGGTAGTCCGGGATCTCGCCCCGGGCATAGCCGCCGATGAAAAAGGAGAGTTCCTTTTCCGTCAGGGCAAGGCCGTCGCGCTTCCTTTCGATGATCCACTGCGGGAGCATATAGGGATGACAATAGGGCCGGGGCGCGGGAGTGTCAAACTCCGAACGGCGTCCCGCACGGACGGCCCCACGGACGCAGGTTGCAGGGAGGGGAAGAGGGGAGGACCCACCCCTGGCCCCTCCGAGGAGGGGAAGAGGGGAGGACCCACCCCTGGCCCCTCCGAGGAGGGGAAGAGAGGAAGTGGCTGCAAGGGCTCCCCTCCCTGGAGGGGCGGGGGGTGGGTTGCACGCTGATGCGGTGTGACGGTTGAGTCAAGTGCATGCGCCCTAGTGCATGCGCCCTATTGGGAAAAGTCAAAACACCGGCTTGCGCCTGCCGGATTTGTGAGCTTATACTGTCGGCAGGGAACGCAAGATCCTACCCGCCTTCGCGAGTACGCTACGGCGCGGTACGGCAGCCACAGACAAACGTTTTTGCGCGAAGAGTGGGCGAAGAGCCTAGGCAAGGAGAAGTATGGATCGCTTGTTTGGAACGGATGGAATACGGGGGCAGGCCAACCGCTACCCGATTACGGCGGAAGTGGCGTTGCGGGTCGGCAAGGCCATCGGCCATGTGTTCAAGGCCACGGGGCATGGATCGTGCCGCGCGGTGATCGGCAAGGATACCCGGCTCTCGGGGTACATGCTGGAGACGGCGCTGACCAGCGGCCTCGTTTCGATGGGGATGGATGTGCTGCTGGTGGGGCCGGTGCCCACCCCGGCGGTCGCCCACCTGGCGCGCTCCATGGCCGCGGACGTGGGGATCATGCTGACGGCCTCGCACAATCCCTTTGACGACAACGGCATCAAGATCTTTGGCGGCGACGGGTTCAAGATTTCGGACGGGATCGAAAACGATATTTCGCGGCACATTGCCTCGGGCGAGCTGACCAGCGAGCACATCCGCAGCGACCAGTTGGGCAAGGCCTATCGCATCGAGGATGCCCGGGGCCGGTACATCGAGTTCGCCAAGAGCGCCATCCGGGGCGATGACCTGGAGGGGTTGAAGGTGGTTCTGGATTGCGCCAACGGGGCGGCGTATTTCATCGCCCCCCTCATGTTCAAGGAACTGGGCGCCAAGGTCGCCAAGATCCATGTCGAACCCGACGGCTACAACATCAACAACCAATGCGGCGCGTTGCATCCGGAGGCGGTCGCCGAGGCGGTGCGGCGCACGGGGTCGGACGTGGGCATCGCATTCGACGGCGATGCCGACCGCGTGATCTTCTGCGACGCGCACGGGAACGTGGTGGACGGCGACCGCATCCTGGCGATGTGCGCCCTGGATTTCAAGCGCCGCAATCAACTGGCCAAAAACACGCTCGTTGTCACCACCATGAGCAATATGGGCCTGCACGAAGCGATGCGCGAGGCCGGGATAGACGTTGTCACCACCGATGTGGGGGACCGGATGGTCATCGAGCAGATGCGCAGGACGGGCGCGACGGTGGGAGGGGAAAAGAGCGGCCATGTGATCCTGATGGATTACGCCACCACGGGCGACGGCATCATCGCGGCGCTGCAGGTGTTGCGGCTCATGAAGCAGCGGGGGGCCACCCTGGCGGAACTGGCGGCATGCATGCAGGAATATCCCCATCAACTTGTCAGCCTCAAGGTCAGGACAAAAAAGCCGATCGAGACGGTTCCCGGCCTGCTGCGGATGATCAGCGACTGCAACGCCGACCTCGGGCGGGACGGGCGGCTGATCGTGCGGTACAGCGGGACGGAATCGAAGATCCGGATCCTTGTGGAGGCGAAGGAGCAGGCCAAGGTGGATCGCTGGATGGCGGCCCTGACGAAAACCGCGGAGGAGGAACTGGCCTCGTGAACGCCCACGTGCTGGATGCGGGGAGCCCGGCGACATGCCAGCCGTTGACATGCGGCCGGCCGCTGGCGCAATGCCCTGTGGCGAACCGCCCCCTGGCGGAGGCGCAGCGCGCGGCGCTGCGGGAGGCCGGGTTCACCGTGACGGACGCGGCGCCTGGGCGGGGGATGGCGCTGCATGTCAGGGGCGATGCATGGCTGTCGCCGGCGGCGCTGGAACAACTCGCCCGGGCGCACGGGCCCTGCGTGTTGCGGGAGGAGTCGGGTGGGGCGCTGGCCTGGATTGGCGGGCCGGCGGGAGAGGAGACCGGCATGGAGCGGCTTCTGGCCGACCGGGATTCGTTCCGCATCCGGTACGCGTGGGATCTGCTGCGGGTCAATGAGCGGCTGGTCGGCGCCATGGACCGGGACGCGGTGGAAGGGGAGATCAGCCCGGCGGCGCACATCGAGGGGCGACTGGCGCTCGGGAGCGGATCGAGAATCCTGCCGGGGGTGTACGTGGAGGGGAATGTGGTGATCGGAGCCGGTTGCAAGGTGGGACCGAACTGTTATCTCCGGGGCAACACGAGCATCGGGGACGGTTGCCACATCGGGCAGGCGGTGGAAATAAAGAATTCGATCCTGATGCGGAATGTCGCCATCGGGCACCTGAGCTACTGCGGCGATTCGATCGTCGGCGAAGGCGTCAATTTCGGGGCGGGCACCATCACGGCGAATTTCCGGCATGACGGGAAACCGCACCGCTCGATGGCGGGCGGCGTGCTGGTGGATACGGGGCGGCGGAAACTCGGGGCGATCGTCGGCGACGGCGTGCATACGGGAATCCATACGTCCATCTATCCGGGGCGGAAACTCTGGCCCGGAACGGCTACGCGACCCGGAGCGGTGATAGAAAGGGACCTCACGGTCCCGCGGGAAGGGGAATGACATGTGCGGCATTGTCGGCTATGTCGGATCCAAACAGGCGGTGGATGTCCTGATTGGCGGGCTCAAGCAACTGGAATACCGGGGCTATGATTCCGCCGGCCTGGCGGTGGCGGAAGGCGGCCTGCTCCATGTCCTGAAGAACAAGGGCAAGGTCCGGGAACTGGAGCAGGCGGTGCTGTCCAGCTGGGAGGAGTCGTTCCGCCGGCGGTTGCACACGGGCATTTCGCACACCCGCTGGGCCACCCACGGAAGCCCGACGCCGGAAAACGCGCACCCGCATTGTGACCAGACCGGACGCCTGGCCATGGTGCACAACGGCATTATCGAGAACTACGCCGCCCTGCGGCGGCAGTTGGAGGCCAAGGGGCATACCTTCCGGTCCCAGACCGACAGCGAGGTGCTGATCCACCTGATCGGCGAACTCTACCGCGGCACCCTTGTGGATGCCGTGTGCGCGGCGCTCAAGCATGTGGAGGGCGCGTACGGCATAGCGGTGTTGTCGGCGGATGAACCGGACACGATCGTGGTGGCGCGGAAGGGAAGCCCTTTGGTGATCGGGTTGGGGGATGGGGAAACGATCGTCGCCAGCGATGTGTCGGCCGTGATCGCGCACACGCGGCAGGTGATCTATCTGGATGACGACGATGTGGCCGTGGTGACGGCGCGGGGAGCGGAAGTCCGTAACATCCACAATATCCCTGTGTCGCGCGAAGTGGCCAAAGTGGATTGGGAGGTGGGCGCGGCGGAGAAGGGCGGCTTCGAGCATTTCATGCTCAAGGAGATCTTCGAGCAGCCCGAGGCGCTGGAGAATACCCTGCGCGGGCGGTTGGACGAATCCATGGGAACCGCCATCCTGCCCGGGATGGCGTTGACGCCGCGCGAACTGGCCGGCATCCGGAGGATTGTGATCGTGGCCTGCGGGACCTCGCTGCATGCCGGAATGATCGGGCGGTACTACTTCGAGGAATTGGCCGACTTGCCGACCGAGGTGGAGCAGGCGGCGGAATACCGGTACCGCAATCCCATTCTCCATGCCAACGACATGGTGGTGGCCATCAGCCAGTCGGGGGAGACGGCCGACACGCTGGCCGCGGTGCGGGAAGCGAAGCAGAAGGGGGCGCTGGTCGTCGGCATCTGCAATGTCGTCGGTTCCACCATCGCCCGGGAGACGGGGCGGGGGGTGTATCTGCATGCCGGACCGGAGATTGGCGTGGCTTCGACCAAGGCGTTCACCTGCCAACTGGCGGTGTTGCTGATGATGGCGTTGAAGATCGGGCGCTGCAGGCGATTGTCGCGGCAGAACGGCGTGGAGACGTGCGAGGCCATCCGGGGGATTCCGGCGCTGGTCAAGGCGACGCTCGGGGCGAACGAGGCCATCATCCGGGCCGCCGCGCGCCATGCCGACGCCCGGGATTTCTTCTTCCTGGGGCGGGGTTACATGTATCCGGTGGCGATGGAGGGCGCCTTGAAGCTCAAGGAGATCAGTTACATCCACGCCGAGGGCTACCACGCGGCGGAACTCAAGCATGGGCCGATCGCCCTCCTTGATGCCGGGGTGCCGGTGATGGCCTTGCTCCCCGGCATTCCCGGGAAGGACAAGATGATCAGCAACGTGCAGGAGTGCCGGGCGCGGCATGCCCCTGTGATCGGCGTGGTGACGGAGGGTGACGAGGAGGCGGCCCCGCATGCCGATGCCGTCATTCCCGTGCCGCGTTGTTCGCACCTGACGGCGCCGATCGCTGTGGCGGTGGCCTTGCAGTTGTTCGCCTACCACGTGGCGCGTTTGCGCGGGTGCCCGATTGACCAGCCGCGGAACCTGGCCAAGAGCGTGACGGTGGAGTAGGGAGGGCAAGGGGATCCGTTTTGCCTCTGAGCAGCGCTCAGGTTTTTCGAAGAACTGAATGTCCAATATCCAACAAGGAATGGCCAATATCCAAGTGGGATAGCGTTGTGTGAGTCAATTCACAACAGGCCCTGCATTCGCCTTCTGTTTTTCCTTGGACATTGGGTGTTTCGTGTTGGATGTTGGATATTGCATTTCAACACTGCCGCCCCGCATGTGACTCTTGTTCCGCCTTGGCCTCGTTCCAGCAGGCATCCAGTTCGGCCAGCGAACATTCGGTCATCTGCCGTCCCCGGGCGTGGACCTTCTCCTCGACGGCCTTGAAGCGGCGGGTGAATTTGCGAACGGTGGCGGCGAGAAGTTCCTCGGCGTGGAGCTTCTGGAAACGGCTCAGGTTGACCACGGCAAACAGCAGATCGCCGATCTCCTCGGCCACAGCCTCGCGGTCGCCGGCCGCGATCGCGGCCTTGGTCTCGGCGAGTTCCTCCTCGACCTTGGCGATGACGTCGTGGATAACGGTCCAGTCAAACCCGACCCTGGCGGCCCGGCTCTGCACCTGGTGCGCCTTCATGAGGGCCGGCAGATGGTGGGGGACGCCTTCGACGACGGAACGGCGTCCGCTTTTCTTTTCCTGGTTCTTGATGGCTTCCCATTGGGTCAGCACGTCCCTGGAGCCGCTGACCTTGACATCGGCGAAGACGTGGGGGTGGCGCCGGACCAGTTTCTCGGCGAGGGTGGCGCAGATGTCCTCGAAGGTGAATTCCCCTTTTTCCTCCCGGAGCTGGGTCTGGAAGATTACCTGGAGGAGCATGTCGCCGAGTTCCTCGCGATGCTTGGCGACATCGGCGGAGTCGATGGCGTCGATCAGCTCGTAGCATTCCTCGATCAGGAATGGTTTGAGCGATTCGAGGGTTTGCTCGCGGTCCCACGGGCATCCGCCTTCGGGGGCGCGCAGTTTGCGCAGGATGTCGCGGACCTGGTCAACGGGCGCTGTTTTCATGGAGTCGCTTGGTGGTTCGGATGGCGCAGAAGTCGCGTCCGCACATGGAGCAGTGGTCGGGTTCGAGGCCGTCGCAGGCGCGGGTTTGTTCATAGCGCTGGCGGGCGCGGGCGCCGTCGAGGGCGAGGGAGAACTGCCGGTTCCAGTCGAACGCCATGCGGGCGTCCGCCATGGCGTCGTCGGCATCGCGCGCGCCGGGGAGTCCGCGGGCCACATCGGCGGCGTGGGCGGCGATGCGGTAGGCGATGACACCCTGGTGAACCTCGTCCTCGGTGGGGAGACCGAGGTGTTCGGCGGGGGTCACGTAGCACAGGAGCGAGGCGCCGTGGAAGGCGGCGGCCGTGGCGCCGATGCAGGAGGTGATGTGGTCATAGCCTGGAGCCACGTCGCACACGACGGGGCCGAGGACATAGAAGGGGGCGCCGTCGCAGAGCTTCTGTTCGCGCTCCATGTTCTCCTGGATCTGGTGGAAAGGGACATGACCCGGGCCTTCGACCATGACCTGGACGCCCTCCTTGCGGCACCAGTGCACGAGTTCGGCCAGGGTGTCGAGTTCGGCAAACTGGGCGGCGTCGCTGGCGTCGGCCAGGCACCCGGGGCGCAGGCCATCGCCGAGCGAGACGGTGACATCGTGGGCGCGGCAGATTTCGAGGACCCTGTCCCATGCGGTGAAGAGAGGATTTTCCTGCTTGTGCGTGTTCATCCATTCGGCCAGGAGCGCCCCGCCGCGGCTGACGATGCCCATCTTCCGTTTCAGGGCCAGGGGGACATGGCGGCGGAGAAGCCCGGCGTGCAGGGTCATGAAATCCACGCCCTGCGCGGCCTGTTCCTCGATGACGTCGAGAAGGAGTTTGGCGGTGAGGGCGGGGGTGTCGCCCTGGAGGCGGGAAACGGCCTCGTACAGGGGCACAGTGCCAAGCGGAACGGGGCTGGCCTGCAGCATGCCCTGGCGGATGGCGGCCAGATCCGGGCCGACGCTCAGGTCCATGACGAAATCGGCGCCGGCCTGGAGGGCGATCTGGAGCTTGCGCAGTTCCTCGCCGGCGGCGCTGCGTTCCGTGGAGCGTCCGAGATTGGCGTTGACCTTGGTGCGGAAGGCGCGCCCGGCGATCGCGGGAAGGTTCTTGGCATGGGCGGGATTATCCGGGAGAACGGCGCGCCCCGAGGCGATCTCGTCGCGGATTCTGGCAGGCGCGGCATTTTCCAGGTGCGCGACCTTCTCCATGACGGGGGTAATGATGCCTTGGCGGGCTTGAATCAGTTGGGTACTCATGAAAACCGGATGTCCTTTCGTCGTCAAAAGACACAAGATATTGCTTTTCGACGGGGGAGTCAATGAAGGCGGGAAATGCGGCGGCAGTTCATATTGTCGGATTGGCGCGCGGCATTCTAACGAATGCCGCTACGGATGGGGGTTGGCGCTGCCGGTGGAGATTTGTAGCGGAATCCGTTAGGATTCCGATCAGAGGGATGACGTATGGCAGAGAAAGTCCAACAACTTGAGATGCAGTTCGAACGGGATGCGCGGTCGGCGGATGCATTCCGGAACGACCTGTGCCGGCATGGGGGGCGGGTCACCGGGCTTGTGGTCACGTGCAACCG
>CAYWKN010000004.1:0-41148 GCA_964458765.1 uncultured Verrucomicrobiota bacterium | reverse complement strand
TCCAGGTCCGCAAGAACTTCGCTGAAGCGCTGCTCACACGCGCCTTTGAGGCGGTTCGGCCAGCGTCGATCCCCCGCTGGTCAGCATGAAAACAATCTGCGCCGCCATCGCCTCGGGATCGTGCCCCGATGTCTTGCGCTTGCGCGGATCGATCCCTTCAACCCGCGCAATCCGTTCCCACAACCGGAAACGGCGGCACAGGGCGTCCACGAGAATCTGCCCTCCGTGCGCGGTGGTCCGCCCTTTGCCTGTCAGTTCGAACGCGTAGCGTGTCTTGCGTTTCCGGTAGTGTGCTTTCATGCCGCCATGTATAACCTTACGGGTTATTGTTGTCAAGCGGTTTTCTAACCCTCAGGCGATCTTTTCCCAGCTTCGCTAAGGATTCGGGCAGCCAGCCCCGCGCATTATAGGCATAGGCGTAAAACGTCCCATCCGCGTACGTCTTCTTCACCAGCCGGCCCAGCGCGTCATACGCGAACAGCGTCCGGTTCCCCTCGCCATCCACCAGATTCGTCATGCGGCCCGCGGCATCATAGGCGTAGCGCGCCGGCACGGAACCGGCCCCAAGCCGCCCAGTCAGCCGCCCCCACGCATCATATTCGTTCGTCGCCGCGCCGCCGTCAGGCCGGATCGTTTCAATCTGCCGCCCCATCCGGTCATACGTGGGTTTTCCTTGGGGCTCAGCCATTCCCCAGGCCCCGTAGCACGCGAAGGACAACGCGCCCAACCTTCTCCAGGCTCAAGGGATCGAGTTTGTCCAATGTGTCCGCATCCGTGTGCCAATACTCATGACTGCCCCGCACGGGACCATACTCGAAATCAATCAGATCCACCGCTGGCATGCCGGCGTCCAGAAACGGCTGGTGATCGTCCAGGATCTGCCCGGAATTCAACCCGAACTCGCCACGCACACCCTCCATCCGTGCCGCCTCCAGCACCCGCCGGATCAGGTCCGGAGTGCCGTTGCGTGGAATGGTCACGTTCAAATGACGGTCCCCCACCATGTCGAGCAGGATAACAGCCCGAACCCTGCGCCACTCCCCGCTCGCCCGGAGGTCCCGCGCCATCCGCCTGCTCCCGTGAAGACCATCCGACGGACCATACGCCCGCCGGCATTCCTCACCGTCAAAGAACACGAAGCGCACCTCGGGGAAACCGGCGGGCCGCCCGTTCTTCAACGCCTTGGCCAAGCCCAGCAGCAACCCCACACCGGATCCGGAATCGTTCGCACCAACAAAGCTTTCGCTGATGCCGGTCTTGGTGTCGTAATGCGCGGCAAGAATGACTATCCGCCCCGGGTTGCCCGGCAGGCGCCCCGTTACGTTCCGGAATACAGCCTTGCCGCCTGGCGCTGCGTCCTCGAATTCCGTTACCGTGCTTTCGACGCCGATTTCCTGCAGCCGGTTCCGGAGATATTCCGCCGCGAGTCGTGAGCCCTCAGACCCCGCCGGTTTGGGCCCCAGTTTGACGAAAGCCTCGCACTCGGCGAATGCCTCCGCACCGCTGAAAGGGATCGGGGCAACCTGCGCTTCGACCGCCGGGTCCTGCCGCCGGCAACCGCCAGCCAGAATCGCCGCCAGAACGAAGATCACCCAGCGCATCGTCAGGGTTTCTCGGCAAGACCCATCACATCCAGGATCCGGTCCAGATCCTCGTTGGAATAGAAATCAATCTGGATCGAACCTTTCACCTTGCGTCCGTTGGCCAGCGTCCGGCATCCCTGCACGTGAACGCTCGTGCCCAGATGCTGGTGCAGCCGGTCCGTAAGATCCTTCAGGTGGATCACAGGGATGTCGTCCTTGCTCTCCCTGCGTTTGCGCGGAATCCGCCGTGCGAATTCCACGATCCGTTCCAGTTCGCGCACGGAAATCCCGTCCTTGACGACCCGCTCCGCCAGTTTGCTCTGTTCGGCCTCGATGGGCATACCCAGAAGCACTTTGGCGTGCCCCGGGGATACCAGCCCCTCTGCAACGAATTTCCGCACTTCCAGCGGAAGACCCAGCAACCGCAGGGCATTGGCCACCGAGGCGCGGGCCTTGTTCACCCGCTGCGCAATCTCGTCCTGGGTCAGGCTGAACCTGTCCGCCAGAACCTGATACCCCTCGGCCTCCTCGATGGCGTTCAGGTCGCTTCGCTGGAGGTTCTCGATCAGCGCCAACTCCAGGGCCTCATGATCGTTCGCCTCCTTGATCACCACGGGGACTTTGGCGAGACCCGCCTGCTGGGCCGCGCGCCATCGCCGTTCGCCGGCAATCAGTTCGTAGCCATCAGCCACGGGACGGACCAGCAGGGGCTCCAGTACGCCGTACGTCCGGATGGATGCCGTCAACTCATCAAGGGATTCCTTGGCAAACACCCGCCGCGGCTGGAGGGGACTCTGGCGTATGGCCGTCACCTCCACCAGCGGATAGGCCGGCTGGACCGGAGCCGGAGCGGCAGACGCTTGCGCCGGCGTGTCACGTATCAAAGCGTTCAGTCCCCGGCCCAGTCCATGCTTTGTCGCCATCTGCCTGCCCTCCACTTCCAATGCTCACGCCTTCGGCGGTTGCCCTACTTGCGGGCGAACAACTGGCCGGGTCTCGTGCGGGGATCGATCGGACCCCGGCTTCCCGGAATGCCGCGCGGCTCCTCGTCGGCCGGCTTGGCTTCGTCGCCGGACGCCGGTTCCGCATCCTGCCCGATCTCGCCGGCCGCGCCTTCGCCCGCCACAATCTCGGCCTTGCCGACCAGGCTCACGCCTTCTTCCACAACCAGTCTCTTGGCCTTGATGTCGCCGGACACCTTGGCGGCGCCCTTGAGTTCCAGCCGTTCGCGAGCCGCTATGTTGCCCTTGATCATTCCCAGCACCGTGATCGAGTTGGCCGCCACATTGCCCTTGACCGCGGCGGTCTTTTCCACGAGCACGTCGCCTGCCGTCGTGATGTCGCCGCTCACCTTCCCGCCCAGCCGGATCCCGCCCGTGCACTTGATCGAACCGCTGATTTCAACGTCTTCCGTGATGATTGTCTTGATGTCTTCCATATTTGCACCGTTTCCTTTGTTGTCGTTCCATTCTCTCGTGCGAAATTGCTCTTCGGGGCCCGCGCGGCCCCGTTCCGGTTATGGATACATGCCGGCCCGCAGCAGTCCTGTCGTTTCCGGAAGGCCGAACATCAGGTTCATGTTCTGCAGCGCCGAACCCGCCTGCCCCTTCATCAGGTTGTCAATGTGGGAGATCACCCGCAGCTTCCGCGTGCGGGCATCCACGTCCACGATGAGATTGCAGAAGTTCGTTCCGCGCACGTGCATGGAGCCGATCGCCGCGTTACGGTCGAAAATGCGCACAAACGGGCTGTCCTTGTAGAACTCCCGGTACAGCGCGATCACGTCCTCCGCCTTCTGTTCGCCGGTCAATTGTCCGTACAGGCTGGAGAGAATGCCGCGGCAGACCGGCACGACCTGGGCCGTAAAGGTCACCCGCACCTCGCGCCCGGCCTGCAGGCTCAGTTCGCGCTCGATCTCGCAAACGTGCTGGTGTCCCGCCAGCTTGTAGGCGTTCATGTGGTCATAGCGTGACGGATAATGGAACGTGGCATTCGGTTTCTTTCCCGCTCCCGAGACACCGGTCTTGCAGTCGCAGATCACGCTGAACGGTTCCACCAGCCCGTGCCTGGCGGCCGGCGACAGGCCAAGGATGCAACTCACGGCGAAACAGCCGGGGTTCCCGACAATCTTGCGTTTCGCATGGATTTGATCCCGGTGCAGTTCCGCCAGGCCGTATACGCCCTCCGGCAGCAGTTTGGGCGAAGCATGCTCCGGCTCCCGCCCGATCCGGCGCGCGTATTCGGCGTAGCTGTCCGCCGTGTTGAACCGGAAATCACCGCTGTAATCAATCAGTTTCGCGCCGCCTGCCAGGATGCCGTCCGCCAGCTTCATGCCCACCCCGTCGGGTGTGGCGGTGAAAACGACATCCGCCGGCTGTTGCGCCGCCGGGTCCGCCGGGTCCAGGATCGGCATGTCGCAGAATCCCGTAAGGTGCGGATACACCTTGCTGATGGGGGCGCCCACATCCACCATATCCACCAGGCAGGCGATCTTTGCCTCCGGATGCGCCGCCAGAAGTTCAATAATGCCCACGCCGCCGTACCCACCGGCCCCGATAACTTTCGCTCGAATCACTGATGGCTCCTTCGTGCTGGAAATACCGCGTACCATAGTCCGCGCCACCAGACGTGTCAAGGACCCGCACGGTTCTATCCGGAGCCGAAGGCTTCCGTTGCATTTCCCCATCCGGTTCGCTATGGTGCACGCCAATCGCGGAGCCGAACATGTATAAATGGAACTTGGAACGACCCCTCGCCATCTTCGACATCGAAGCCACAGGCATCAATCCCCGCACCGACCGGATCATCGAGCTGTCGGTGATCAAGCTTGTCCCGCCGAAGGGCGAACGGGAAGTCCGGTCGTTCCTCGTGAATCCGGGCATTCCGATTCCGCCGGAGTCCACCGCCATCCATGGCATCAAGCCGGACGACGTCCAAGGCAAGCCGACGTTCAAGGATCTGGCCGCGGACATCTACCGCCTGCTCGAGGGGTGCGACCTCGCCGGCTACAACGTGATCCGCTTCGACCTGCCCATGCTGATCGAGGAGTTCCTTCGTGCAAGCATCAACTTTGATGTTTCCACGCGCCGCGTCGTGGATGCCCAGCGGATCTTCCACAAGAAGGAACCTCGCGACCTCAAGGCCGCCCTCGCCTTCTACTGCGATGAATTGTTCCTGGACGGCCACCGTGCCGAGGCCGACGCCCTCGCCACCCTCCGCGTCCTCGAGGGGCAGCTGGAACGCTACAAGGACCTGCCCGCCACCATGGATGAACTGGCCCGTTACTGCGACCTGCGCGACCCGAGCTGGGTGGACCGCGACGGCAAACTGCGCTGGGTGGACGGCGAAATCGCCATTAACTTCGGACGGAAGAAGGGCGAAAAGCTCAGTGTCCTGGCCCGGGCAGACCCCGGTTTCCTCAAGTGGATGCTCAAGGGCGATTTCGCCAGCGACACCAAGGCCATCGTCACCAGGATCCTCGAAGGCAAACGTGTGGATCCCCTCGGCTCCGCCCTGGGGGATCAGCTGAAAGCCGTCAAGGATGCCGACGCGGAAACTCCGTAGCCCGGACCGGGAAGCATGCCATGCGACAAATCGAACCCATCCTCGAGCAGATCAACTCCTTTGTGTGGGGCCCGCCCATGCTGGTCCTGCTGTTCGGAGTGCACCTGTTTCTTACCTTCCGCCTCGGATTCGTGCAGCGCCACATCTTGCGTGCCATCCGGATATCCTTCTCCCGGCATCGCGAGGGCGCCGGAGATGTCAGCCATTTCGGCGCCCTGACTACCGCCCTGGCGGCCACGATCGGAACCGGCAACATTGTCGGCGTTGCCACGGCCATCGCCGCCGGCGGCCCCGGCGCGGTCCTCTGGATGTGGCTCACCGGTGTGTTTGGCATCGCCACCAAGTACGCCGAGGCGGTGCTGGCCATCAAGTACCGCATCGTCACGCCGGACGGCAGCATGGCGGGCGGTCCCATGTACGCCCTCGAGCGCGGCATGAAGTCACGGTGGCTGGCCATCGCTTTCGCCGGTTTCACGGCCATTGCCGCCTTCGGCATCGGGAACATGGTGCAGGCGAACTCCATTGCCTCGCTGGCTCGCGATACGTTCGGCCTGCCCGCCTGGGGAACCGGAGCGATCCTGACGGTTCTGACCGCCGTGGTCATCCTGGGCGGCATCCGTTCCATTTCGCGCACCTGCGAGAAGCTGGTCCCCTTCATGGCGGTGTTCTACATCGCCGGCTGTGTCGCGTTGCTCTGCCTGAAAGCCGAAACGCTTCCGGCAACCATTCGCCTCATTCTTTCAACGGCCTTTACAGGACAGGCGGCATTCGGCGGGTTCCTCGGCGCCGGCATGCGGGAGGCCATGCGGTATGGTATCGCCCGCGGCCTCTTCTCGAACGAGGCCGGCATGGGCAGCGCGCCCATCGTGGCTGCGGCCGCCCAGACCCCCAACCCCGTCCGCCAGGCTCTCGTCTCCGCCACGGGCGTCTTTTGGGATACGGTCGTCGTCTGCGCTCTCACCGGGCTTGTGCTCGTCAACTCCGACCAGTGGCACTCGGGGCTGAACGGCGCCTTGCTGACGAAGGCCGCCTTCTCCTCGTTCCCCGTGATCGGCCCGATCCTTCTGACGTTCGGGTTGCTGACGTTCGTGTTTTCCACCATTCTGGGGTGGTCGTACTACGGGGAGAAGGCGGCGGAATACCTGTGGGGCGCGCGCGCCATCCGGCCTTACCGCTGGCTATAGGTGGCCGCGGTAATGGTCGGTTCGATCACCTCCCTGCCCGCCGTGTGGTCCTTCGCCGACATCGCCAACGCCCTGATGGCCATCCCCAACCTCGTCTCGCTGCTGGCGCTCAGCGGCGTCATTGTCGCCGAAACCCGCCTCCACATCCGCGACCCGTGATGCGGGCGATGGCTGTCCCTGCCGCGCCGTGTCTTCCGTCCTGCGCCAGTGACCCCGCTTGAGCGCATCCCGTCCAAATGTCTCCCGCAAACGGTCCACGGTCCGGTCCAGCGCCGCATGACGCGAATCGGGTTTGTCCGGCGGCACGACATCGAGCAGCAGTTGTTGGCCTGCGCCCGCCGTCTGTCCCTTGACGGCCAGACGGCTCACTCCGAAACCGACCAGGCGTACAGGCTGACGGATGTGTTCCTTCTCCCACAAGGCGTAGGCGGCATCCCGCAGCGTCCTGTCGCTGTCGGTCGGTCGCGCCAGGCTCATCTGCCGCGTGATCGTCCGGAAATCACTGAACCGGACCTTGAGATGCGCCGTCCCCCCCTCCTTGCCCGAGGCCCGCAAGCGCCGTCCGACCCGCTCCACCTGCTCCTGCAGCATCCGGCGGACCTGATCCATGTCCGCGCAGTCCGGATCAAACGTATGCTCCCCGGAGACGCTCTTTTCTTCGTGCTCCGTCTCCACGGAACGATCGTCAATCCCCACACAGAGTTCGGCCACATGCCGCGCTCCCGCCGCGCCGAAAAGCTTGCCCAGGGCAGGCAGGGGCAGCGACTGCAATTGTCCAATGGTCCGGATACCCGCCTCGGACAGCCGCTGCCCGGACACCTTGCCGACGCCCCAGAGGCGTGTGACCGGCAATGGCGCCAGGAAAGACCGCACACCCGCCGCGTCGCGCGGCACAACCGTCAATCCGTCAGGCTTGTGAAGATCGCTCGCCACCTTGGCCAGGAACTTGTTCCCTGCCACCCCAACCGACGCGGTCAGGCCGCCTGTGCGCTCGAATACCCTTCGCTTG
Organism: uncultured Verrucomicrobiota bacterium; assembly: GCA_964458765.1. Classification (GTDB taxonomy): domain Bacteria; phylum Verrucomicrobiota; class Kiritimatiellia; order CAIKKV01; family CAITUY01; genus CAIVSY01. Next base: position 33,808 of record CAYWKN010000004.1, on the reverse strand, counting down.
AGTTCGCGGGCGATGGCCACGCCGTCACCCCATTGCGAGGGAGCGCCGGTCACATCCAGAAACGCCTCGTCAAGCGACAGCGGCTCCACCAGCGGTGTGAATTCGGAAAACACGTCCATGATCCGGGAAGAGACTGCCTCGTATCGCTCCATCCGGGGCGGCACGAAGATTCCCGCCGGGCAGAGCTTGCCGGCCGTGCGCGACGGCATCGCCGAATGCACGCCAAACCGGCGCGCTTCGTAGGAACAGGTGGCCACCACGCCGCGCCGGTCCGGCGGGGCGCCCACGATGACGGGCTTGTTCCGCCATTCGGGATGATCAAGCTGTTCGACGGCTGCGTAGAACGCATCCATGTCCACATGCAGTATGGTTCGCGCCGGAACGTTCATGCCTACGTCCCCACGTCGGCGGGTCGCGTCTTACGACTGTTGTCTTCGCACCTCAAAGAGCGCGATCGCCGCCGATACCGCTGCGTTCAGCGAACCGACCCGCCCGGCCATCGGGATGCGGATCCGCACATCGCAGAGATCCCGCACCAACCGGCCCAGCCCTTCGTCTTCCCCGCCGACAACCAGCGCCGCCGGCCCCGTCAGTTCCGCTGCCGTATACAGGACGGCCTCGGCATCGGTATCCAGTCCCGCCAGCCGAACGCCATCCTCCCGCAGATCCCGCATCACATTGGTCAGGTTGCCGACCTTTGCCACGGCAACGTGTTCCGCCGCGCCGGCCGAGGCGCGCACCACCGCGGGCGTCACTGCGGCCGCACGGCTGCCGGGAATAATGACACCCGTTACACCCGCCGCATCCGCCGAGCGCAACATGGAGCCGAGATTCTGGGGATCCTGGACATGGTCCACGAGCAGGTACAGCGCCGGCCGCTTCGCGGTGGCGCCTGTTTCGCGCAGATCGTGCCACTCCGCATAGGTGTATTCGGAGACCTCTGCCGCCACCCCCTGGTGATTCCCGCTCCGGCAGAAGCGATCCAGTTCCTGCACCCTCACCGTTTCCATGTCCAGCGAACGTTTCGCCGCCAGTTTTTCCAGGCGGACAATCATGGCTGCCGACCGGCGAACGTTGTCCGCCATCATCAATCGAGTGACCGTTCGCCGACCCGCCAGCAACATTTCGCACACCGGCTGCCGTCCGTAGAGAATTTCCTGCGCGCTCATATGGAGGAGCCCATCCATCCGTGGCTGACGTTTCATCCTGCTCTCGCCCGACGGCGAAGGAAGGATGGTGGAGCGAATGAGATTCGAACTCACGACCCCCACGTTGCGAACGTGGTGCTCTACCAACTGAGCTACCGCCCCACAAAAGGAATGCGTCTTATAGCCAAATCCCCGGCCTGTTGTAAAGCCGGGATTACAGAACTTTTTCAGCCGCGCCGCTCAACGCCTGGCCGAATTCCGTGACCGATGCCCACCGGTCCGCCGGAGTAAGGCTCATGGCGCGCGCCAGCACCTCTCGGATCGGACCGGGAATCCGCTCCTTGTGTGCAGGCGGTTTGTCATACATGTGTTCGAGATCGCTCCGGTCGCGTTGCGGGCCGACAATACCGGCGCCGTGATTGTGAACATTACACTCATTCCGGCTCCTGCCCCCGTGCCTGCGGTGAAATGACGCGCCCGGACGCGTCTTTCCGAACCTGTTTCACACATGCCGTCTCTCATTTGGCTTGCTTTTGGCACGGGGTGGCATACACTTTGCACAGATTCACACACACCACACAAGGAGCCTATCATGTCCGCGAAAAAAAACCGTCCGTCTCCAGCGACAAAGACGCGCCGCGCCGCCTCCAAACGTCCAGCGCCCGTGATCCGCCCTGCGATCAAGCGTGATGCCCCCTCCGTGTCGGGCGCCCGATCCGCCTCCACCCCGGGAACACAGGCGCTCTGCAAGGAAATCGCCCTCCTCCGCGAGTCCGTTAGCGCCCTTGTTGGCCGCTCGCAGATCGGTGTTACTGCCGACGAAGTCAGCGCCTTGCGCAGGGTTCTGGCAGACATCCTGGAGAGCCGCATGCTGACCGTCCTCCAGAAACTCGCGGCGATCCGTCATGCCGTTCCTTTGGATGCCTCCGAAGTGGTTGGCCGCATGGACGCGCTTCTCGATGAGCTTGGCGCGGTTTCCTTTACCGCCGAGCGCATGGAGCATCTCGACCCGGTGATTCATGAAGTCGGCCGCGAGGTGCGCGACGGACATCTGCCCGACGGCGTGATTGCCGCCACCTTGCGTCCCGGATGGCGAACGGCGAACGGCCAGATCCTCGCCCGTTGCCTCGTCTCCTTGAACCGGAGGGCGTAGGCATGGCGCGCCTGGGCATTGATTACGGAACAACAAACACGGTCGTGGTCTGCGCCGACCGCGGCCGTTACCCGCTTGTGCCGCAGGTGGTGGATACCGCCGTCGGACGCGTCGTCCGGGAGACATTCCCGTCGATGATCACGTTTGACAAGCTGACGCGGGAATACCGGTTCGGAGCGGAGGCGGAACGGGCCCTGGTCGAGCCGGGCGCCGGTGACCGCTACATTCCCTTCCGGTCCTTCAAGCGATTGCTTCGTGACTACACGGATGGGGGCCGTTTCGGGAATGAATGGATCGAAGGCGGGCTGGATCTCCGGGATGCCCTGACCCAGTTTGCGACCGCCGTCAAGGCCTCCATCCGACGATCCGCACTGTTCCCCGCCGACGAGCCGATGGACGTCGTCCTGACCTGGCCGGCCAACGCCAACGGCGCCCAGCGCCATGTTACGCGGAACTGTTTCCGGGACGCCGGTTTCCAGATTCGATCCACCCTGAATGAACCATCGGCGGCCGCCATCGAACTGGCCGACCGGCTTGTTCACGGAGACCGTACCCAGGCGCGCAAGGTTCGGGCGGCGGCCGCCGTCTTCGACCTCGGCGGAGGAACCTTCGATGCCTCCGTGGTGCGCATCGAAGGCCAGGACTATACCGTGTTGGCCTCGGCCGGCATCGAACGCCTGGGCGGAGACGATTTCGACGAAGCCCTGGCCCGCTTGTTCGCCGACCGCCTGAATATTGTCTACGACGGGCTCTCGCACTTCCAGCAGACCCTGCTTCTCATGCACGCCTGCCGGGAAAAGGAACGCCTGAGCCTGGGCACGGTCCGTCAATTGACCCTCGACCCCGAGGAACTGGGGTTGACCGGCCCCTTGTGCCGGATCCCCACAGCCGTATATGAGAAGAAGCTTACCGAGTTGATGACGCCCGCCATCGAAAAGCTGGCGGAAGTCATGACGCAGGCGGGCTATGATCCGGCGAAGTCTGATTCCCGCGTGCTCGACGCCATCTACCTCGTGGGCGGATCCTCGAGATTGCCCCTGGCCGGCAAGATGGTTACACGTCGTTTCCCGGGTATCCGTGTCCTCACGACGGACAAGCCTTTTTCCGCCACCGCGATGGGCGCGGCAATCCACGGATCCGAGGCTGTTCGCGTGAACGACGTCTTTTCCCGCCAGTTCGGCCTGATACGCCTGGCCCACCACGGTTCGCAGGAGATCTTCTCTCCGGTGTTCGCCGCGGGCGTCCGGCTGCCTGAGCGTGAGGGTCCCCCCGTCACCTGCTCGGCCAGTTATGTGCCCCGCCATAACATCGGACATCTGCGATTTCTCGAATGCACCACGGTCGATGGCAACGGCTATCCCTCCGATGGCGTTCGCCGCTGGTCGGAGATTCTTTTCCCCTACGATCCCGCCCTGCCGCTCAATGCCGCCATTTCCCCGGCCGACATCACGGCGCGCGACGATCTGCAGTCTCCCGTCACCGAGACCTACAGCTGCGATGCGGACGGGATCATCACCGTAACGATCACCCGCGGCAGCGACGGGCAATCACGGACATTCGAAATTTTCCGTCCCTAAGGGCGGCGTGGCCCTGTGGTCGCCCGGAAACCGCTGCTGGAAAGGAAGACCCGCGTGAGCGAACAAAGTTTTGCCGAGCCGGGAATTCTCAATAGCGATCCCGCGTTGCGCCCATTTGAACCTGTTCTCCGCCGCCGCTGGGATAGCGTGCGCCGAACGGAGGCACGCTTGACCGCCGGGCGCATGCCCCTGTCGGATTTCGCCTCGGGGCACGAGTACTTCGGGCTGCATCGCGACCCCGATGGCTGGATCCTGCGGGAGTGGGCTCCGAATGCCACGGGTATCACTCTCACCGGAACCTTCTGTGGATGGCGTACGGAACCGGCCTTCGCCTATTCACGCCTCCCCCATGGCGTCTGGGAACTGCGCCTGCCCGGCGATGCGATCCGGCATGGCGACCTCTTCAAGCTGCGGGTCACATGGCCCGGCGGCAGCGGGGAACGCATTCCCGCCTATGCCCGGCGCGTGGTGCAGGACGAGCAGACCAAGATGTTTTCGGCCCAGGTCTGGTTCCCGCCCCAACCCTATGTGTGGCGGATGCCTGCCTTCCGCCGCCAGGGCGTGGCGCCCCATATCTACGAGGCGCACGTAGGCATGGCCCAGGAGGACGCCCGCATCGGCACGTACCTCGAATTCCGCGACAAGGTCCTCCCCCGGGTCGTTGCGGCAGGCTATAACACCCTCCAGCTTATGGCCATCCAGGAACATCCCTACTACGGCTCCTTCGGCTACCACGTGAGCAACTACTTCGCCCCCTCCTCCCGCTTCGGAACACCCGAGGAACTCAAGGCGCTCGTGGATGCCTGTCATGCCGCCGGCCTGGCGGTCATCATGGATATCGTGCACTCGCACTCCGTGAAGAATGAGGTGGAGGGGCTCAGCCGCTGGGATGGGACTCTGTACCAGTACTTCCATGACGGTCCGCGCGGCAACCATGACGCATGGGATTCCCGCTGCTTTGACTACGGGAAAACGGAAGTCCTGCACTTCCTTCTCTCCAATTGCCGCTACTGGCTGGATGAGTTCCGCTTCGACGGATTCCGCTTTGACGGCGTGACCAGTCTGCTCTATCTCGACCATGGCTTGGGCAAGAGGTTCGACAGCTACGCGGACTATTTCACCGGCAATACGGACGACGATGCCCTGGTGTATCTGGCGTTGGCCAACAAGGTCATCCATGCTGTCCGGCCCGACGCCATTACCATTGCCGAGGACGTCAGCGGCATGCCCGGCCTTGCGTCCCCGGCATCTGCCGGCGGGGTCGGTTTCGATTACCGCCTCGCCATGGGCACCCCGGATTACTGGATAAAGCTGATCAAGGAGGTGCCGGATGAACACTGGCACATGGGCAACCTTTACTATGAGCTGACCAACCGCCGGCCGGAGGAGAAGACCATCTCGTATGCCGAATCGCACGACCAGGCCTTGGTTGGGGACCAGACGCTTATCTTTCGTCTGATCGAGCGCGACATGTACACGAGCATGAACGTCTTCGAGCCCAACCTGCGCGTCGACCGGGGCATCGCCCTCCACAAGATGATCCGGCTGATCACTTTCGCCACGGCGGGCCAGGGCTACCTGAACTTCATGGGCAACGAGTTCGGTCATCCGGAATGGATCGACTTCCCCCGCGAGGGCAACCACTGGAGCTACCACTATGCCCGCCGCCAATGGCACTTGAGCGACGACGCCAACCTGCGGTACCGCTTTCTTGCGGAATTCGATCGCGCCATGATGGAACTGGGCCGATCCCACCGGCTGCTGGACATGCCCGGGCCGCATTTCCTGGCCGAACACCTGTCCGACCAGGTTCTGGCCTTCGAGCGGGCCCACCTGCTTTTCCTCTTCAATTTCAATCCGCGCCAGTCCTTCCCGGACTACTCCCTGCCCGTGCCGCCCGGCGAGTACCGCATCCTCCTCGACAGTGACAGCCGCGCGTTCGGCGGTTTCGGCCGTGTTGAGCCCAGCACCCGGTTCTTCACCCGCGCCGTTCCTGGCCCGGCGACGGGACCGGCGGCGCACCATCTCAAGGTGTACCTTCCCGCGCGTACCGCGATCGTGCTGGCTCCGGCAGACGAGCGTTAGATCACTGGTGTGCAAGATTCCGCGCCGGAGTCGCACACCGTGCGTGCCTGTTCAGCCTTGTTGCTTACTTGATTTCCGGGATCGCGGGATCCATACTGTTCCCATGAGTTGGGTTTCCGACAACGCTATGGGCTGCATTCTCACGCTGCACGCCGTACCCCGTGCCGCCTGTAGCCGGATTCATGGTCCACACGGAGACGCCTTGAAGATCAGCCTGCACGCGCCGCCCGTCGACGGCAGGGCCAACAAGGAGCTGATTCTCTTCCTGGCCGACAGCCTCGGCATTCACGCCCGAAATCTTTCCCTCGTTGGTGGACAGACCGGACGACACAAGCGGGTGCATATCCAGGGCATTTCCGCCACGACCATTCGTTCCATTCTGGAGACCAAACTGGCGGCGTCTCGAAATCGGAACATCTAACTCAAGAATCATCTACAGGATGAACCGCACATCTTCCAAGGCAGGGTTTTCGCTGATGGAGGTGATGGTGGTGGCCATTATCGTTGCCATCCTGGCTACCGTCACTGTTCCGCTCATAAACAGCAACCGGAGGCGAGCCTGGGCCACGGAAGCACAGACCGGCTGCGGCACCGTGCGAACGGCCTTGCGCATCCTCCTCCTGTCAGACGGCGAGTATCCTACCCTGGCAAACGTTCCCGTCTATCCGAGCATCGCAGGCATATCCGAAAACGACCTCGACGGCGCTTTCTTTGTCACCACGGATTACCGGATTGTGTCCACTCCCAGCAACTTCACCATCACCTGCACCGGAACCTCTCCCGAGGTCGCGGGGCAAACAGTGATCCTCGACAGCCAGGGAACCTGGAGCGGGACGCTCCTGCAGTAGTCTGGCGAGAACCGATCCCTGACGCAACGCGAAGGCTTGCCACACGGTACCTCAAGCCTGCGGAGTGGGCTTGAGCGGAGGCTGGTGCCGGAGAAGGGACTTGAACCCCTATGCCCTTGCGGGCGGTAGATTTTGAGTCTACTGCGTCTGCCATTTCGCCACTCCGGCCGAAACGGAAGTGGCTATATACAGAATCGCGTCATTGCCATCAATCTCAATCTTCCCTGTATGCCGAAAACCGTTGCCCCGGTTCTTGTCCGTGTGGTTGAATGGCGTTGTCGCGAAGGGGTGGCTATGGCTATCACCAACAACGAGATCGCCGCTCACCTGAACAAGCTTGCCGATTTACTGGAAGTGGAAGGCGAGAACCCGTTCCGCATCCACGCTTACCGTCGTGCCGCCCAGCTCCTGAAGCACCTGGCACAACCTGTGACTGCATGGATCGATGCAGGGAAATCGCTCACCGATTTTCCCGGCATAGGCCATGCCCTCGACGAGAAAATCCGCGAGATCATTGCCACCGGACACCTCCACGCGCTCGAACGCGAGGAGAAACACATCCCCCCCACCCTGCGCGATCTTCTTGCCGTACCCGGCCTGGGACCGCGTCGCATTCACACTCTCTACGAACGATTGAATATCCGCTCCATCGGCGACCTCTCCGCCGCCGTGGAATCGGGACGACTGCGTACCTTGCCGGGGTTCGGGGATAAGCTCGAATCCGCCATTCGCGACTTCTTGAGCGCCAACACTGTTCCCGGCAATAACACGGCTCTTCTGGAACCGCTGCTGAGATCCCTTCGTCACGACCAGCGCTGAAGTGGCACAGCGGGAAACGGATTGGCGTCCGCAACGCCGATCCGGCGCCTTATCCCGACCCTGTTGCCCCCATCATGGCCAGGAGCCGGGTCAACCTGGCTTGCTTTTCAAGAAGGTCGGCCCGCATTTGCTCCTGCTGGGCCACAACCTCCCGAGGCGCCTTGCGAGTGAAACTTTCGTTGGCGAGTTTCTGCTGCACCCGCGTCAGATGTCCGGCAACTTCCGCCAGTTGCTTGCTGAGTTTTGCAGCCTCTGCCTCGACGTCCACCAACCCGGCCAACGGCATGTACAGCGTTCCCAATCCCGTCAGAACGCTGGGCATGGCGGAGGGAGGAGCGAAGTTTGTATCCGCCGCGAATTCCTTCGCGCGCAGCAGCCCGCGAACCGTTACACCGTCGGCGGCAAGCCGTTCCACGTCCGCCGCCGTGTTGGCCCGCAGGAAGTAGTCGATCCGCTGGCCCGGCGCGATATTGCAGTCGGCCCGCAGCATGCGGCCGGCGCGAATCATTTCCTGCCGCGCCTCCACATAACCGACAACGTCGGCCGTGATGCCCCACTCTGCCAGTTCCCCGGCGCTCCAAGCCACAGGCCAGGCCGCCTTCATGATGGTTTCATCCTCCCCGGCATATCCCATGGCGTGCCACAGTTCTTCCGTAAGAAATGGCATGAAAGGATGCAGCAGACGCAACGCTCCGCCAAAAACATACCCCATGACATCCAGCACCACCTGCTTTCGGGCCTGATCCTGCCCGTACAGCACATCCTTGGAATACTCCAGATACCAGTCGCAGTATTGGTGCCACAGGAATTCATACAGGGCATGCGCCGCATCGTTGAAGCGGAATCTCCCCAGGTTCTCCGAGCACGCGGCGATCGTTTCATGGAGCTTGGCGATGATATGCCGGTCGTCCGCCGACAGGAGTTCCTTGCGGAATCCGGCCTCCCCCGAGGCCCTGGAGCCCGGCGCCATTCCTGCGCCGACTCCCTGCATCTGCATGTAGCGGGCGGCATTCCATATCTTGGTCGCAAAATTCCGGCCAATCTCAAACTTGTCGTTCGACAGGAACACGTCCTGCCCCGTGGCGGTGATCATCATCAGGCTAAACCGAAGAGCATCCGCGCCGTATTCCTCAATCACCGTCAACGGGTCAATCGAGTTGCCCAGGCTCTTGCTCATCTTGCGGCCGCGATCATCCCGCACCGTGCCATGGATATAGACCTCGCTGAAAGGAATGTCGCCCATGAATTCCATTCCCGCCATGATCATGCGCGCCACCCAGAAGAAGATGATCTCGGAAGCCGTCACCAGTGTGTTCGAGGGGTAATAGAACTTGAGGTCCGGACTATCCTCCGGCCACCCGAACGTGCTGAAGGGCCACAACCAGGAGGAGAACCAGGTATCCAAGACATCCTCGTCTTGCCGTATGTTCCCCGCCCCGCACTTGACACACACCTGCGGACGCCCGCGCGCCGCCCACTGATGCCGGCATGCGTCGCAGTAAAAGACGGGGATCCGGTGTCCCCACCAGATCTGCCGGGAAATACACCAGTCGCGGATGTTCTCCATCCACTCCATGTAGACTTTGTTCCATCGGTCCGGCACGAACCGGATACGTTCATCCCGCACCGCCTCCAGCGCCGGAGCGGCCAACGGCTTCATCTTGACGAACCACTGTAAGCTCAACCGGGGCTCGACAACAGTGTCACAGCGGTAACAATGCCCGACGGCATGCTGGTGATTGTCAATCTTTTCGATCAGCCCCGCCGCCGTCAGGTCCGTCACAATCCGCTGGCGGCATTCAAAGCGGTCAAGTCCCGCATAGGGACCGGCCGCCTCGTTCATGGCGCCGTCCGCACGCATCACGTTTACCGGTTTCAACCCGTGCCGTTGCCCCATTTCAAAATCGTTTGGATCGTGCGCCGGCGTCACCTTCACCGCGCCCGTTCCAAAGGCGGGATCCACAAAGCTATCCGCCAGAATGGGAATCTCCCGGTGGAGCACCGGCAGGGTCACGGTCTTGCCGATCAGCGCCGCATAGCGATCGTCACCGGGATGTACCGCCACGGCCACATCGCCCAACAACGTCTCTGGCCGTGTGGTGGCCACGACGACAAACGAAGTGGCGTGAAGTTTCCCGTCCGCCTTGAGGGGATACCGGATGTGGTAAAGTTTCCCCGCGGTTTCCTGATGTTCGCTCTCCTCGTCGGACAAGGCCGTGTGACAACGCGGACACCAGTTCGTGATGTAGTTCGCGCGGTAGATCAGACCCTTGTCGTACAGGCGGCAGAAGACTTCCTCGACAGCGCGGCTGAGGCCGGCATCCATCGTGAACCGTTCCCGCTGCCAGTCGCACGAGGCGCCCAGCCGCTTGAGCTGGCGCACAATCGTTCCGCCATATTCCTCGCGCCATTGCCAGACCCGCTCCACGAAGGCCTCGCGCCCCAGGTCGTGGCGCGAGCAGCCCTCTTTGCGCAGCGCCCTTTCCACCACATTCTGTGTCGCAATGCCCGCATGATCCGTCCCCGGAAGCCAAACCGTATTCCGCCCTTCCATCCGTTTCCAGCGCACCAGGATATCCTGGATGGTGTTGTTCAAGGCATGCCCCATGTGCAGGATGCCCGTCACATTCGGAGGCGGAATCACGATGCAGAACGGATCCCCGCCCCGCGCGCTTTCACCGTGAAAGAGGTTCCGGCTTATCCACGCTTCGTACCAGCGGCTTTCCACCGCCTTGGCGTCATACTGCTTGGCCAACTCCGCCATACTCACGTCCCCTCACCCCTGCTGCCGCGCACTTTCCCCTCCGGTCCCTTCCGGCGCTTCTCCTCCTCGCGAAACAGCTTGTGCTCCACGCTGTCCACCAGCGCCTCCCAGGACGCCTCAATGATGTTGCCGGAAACCCCGACCGTTCCCCATGTCTCCTCCCCATCCCCGGACTCGATGATCACACGGGCCTTGGCCGCCGTGGCCTCCTGCGGGTCAAGAATACGGACGCTGAAATCCATTAGCTGTACCTTCTCGATCTGCGGATAGAACCGCGTCAGCGCTTTGCGAAGCGCCCGGTCCAGGGCATTTACGGGGCCATCCCCTTCGGCCACCCGGTGTTCCACCTCGCCGCCAACCCGCACCTTGACGCTGGCTTCCGAAACGCATCCGCCGTGCGCGCCAATCTTCTCCACAATCACCCGGAACCCTTCCAGTTCAAAGAACGACTTGTGCTTGTTCAAAACCTTCTGAACCAGCATGCGGAAGGAGGCATCCGCCGCCTCGTACGCGTATCCCTCGCGTTCCAGCGCCTTGAGCGACTCCAGGACATCCTTCACTTCTGGAGACGATTTCTTCAGGTCCACCCCCATTTCAATCGCCTTCAGCAGGACACTACTCGCACCGGAACCCTCGGAAATCAGAATGCGCCTCTCGTTCCCGACTGTCTCCGGGGGTATGTGCTCGAAAGTCCGGGGGTTCTTCTGAACAGCGTTGACGTGCATGCCGGCCTTGTGCGAGAACGCGCTCTCGCCCACATACGGGGCTTTGCCGTCATGGCGCACGTTGACCAGATCATCCATGAAAAGCGACAGCGCCCGAAGTTGCTTCAAGGCGCCCTCGGGCACCGTCCGCACGCCCAACTTGAGTTCCAGGGTGGGAATGATCGTGCACAAGTTGGCATTTCCTGTCCGTTCCCCGTACCCGTTGATGGTGCCCTGAAGGTGTGCCGCTCCCGCCCGGATAGCCTCCAGGCTGGTGGCCACCGCCAATCCCGAGTCATTGTGCGAATGGATGCCTACAGGCACCGCGCAGCGCCTGACCGCCTCGGCGGCAATTCCGTGCACCTCATGCGGAAGGGCGCCGCCATTGGTGTCACAGAGAACCACCGTGTCAGCCCCTGCCTCGATTGCCGCCTGAAGCATGTCCAACGCGAAACCGGCGTTGTCCTTGTACCCGTCAAAGAAATGTTCGGCGTCGAAAATGACCTCGCGCCCGCGCTCCTTGAGATAGCGCACCGTGTCGCCGATCATCCGCCGGTTTTCCTCCGCCGTCGTCCGCAGGACATCGTGGACGTGCAGCATCCAGGACTTGCCGAAAATGGTGACTACGGGCGTGTCGGCTTCGATCAACCGCCGCACGTTGTCGTCCTCTCCCACGGCAATGCCTGCGCGTCGAGTGCTGCCAAAGGCGGCAACCTTCGCGTGGCGAAGCGTATGCTTCCGGATTTCATGGAAGAATGCCAGATCCTTGGGGTTCGATCCGGCATATCCGCCCTCAATATAGTCGATTCCGAACTCATCCATCCGCAAGGCCGCCCGGATCTTGGCCGCCCCCGAAAACGAAATCCCCTCGCCTTGCGAACCGTCCCGCAATGTTGTGTCGTAGATGGCAACTTTCCGACGCCCGCTCATGCGCCCTCCTGCCTCTATTGCCGGTTGAAAAATGCGGCGTACAACGCCTGGACGGCTTTCTTGCGGTCCATCGCCTTTACACCGAACATCATGCTAATCTCGCTGGACCCCTGGTTCAGCATCTCGATATTCACACCGGCCTGCGCCAGTGCGGCGGTCGCGCGCGCCGCTACACCCACCGTATAATGCATTCCCTCCCCCACGATCATGACCAGCGCCAGCCCCCGGTCAATCTCGATGTTCTCGGCGCCCAACTCGCCCCGGATACGCTTGCCGATCTTCTCCTCACGCTCCGCCGTGAAGTCCTTCTCGCGGAGAATGACCGACATGTTGTCGATCCCTGACGGCGCATGCTCGTACGACAACCCTTCGTCCTCCAGCATCTGCAGCAATCGCCGTCCGAAACCGACTTCGCGGTTCATCAGATACTTGTCCACATACACGGCGCAGAATCCGTCCGCACTGGCAACCCCGAGCACCTCGCCACCCTGATACGGCCGGCGCGGGACAATCCTGGTCCCGGGAGCTTCGGGCCTGTTTGTGTTGCGGATGCAGATGGGAATGCCAGCCCGGACCGCGGGGACAATGGCTTCGTCATGAAAGACGCCAAAACCGGCATACGCCAACTCGCGCATCTCACGATAGGTAAGCAATTCAATCGGCTGCGCGGCGGGTACGATCCGCGGATCGGCGGCGAACACCGAGTCCACATCCGTGAAGTTCTCGTACAAGTCCGCCCGCAATGCCGCCGCCAGGATCGCCCCCGTGATATCCGATCCGCCCCGCGGGAAAGTGGCCACTTCACCCTTTCGCGTGTACCCGAAGAACCCCGGAAAAATCAGCACACCGGGCTCCTTCCGCAAGGCGGCAAGCCTCTCATAGGCTTCCGGCAGGACCATCGCGTTCCCGAACTCGTCGCTTAACAGCATTCCCGCCTCGCGCGGATCCACGTACCGCGCCTCCACGCCGCAGTGGCGGAAGATTTCCGCCACCAGTCTGGCGTTGTTATCCTCACCGGCGGCCTTCAGCAAATCCAGGAAACGCCCCCGATGGGATCGGCCCGAATCAAGCCGACGCCGAAGATCCTTCTCAATCTCGGCCAGCACCCCCTCGCCGACACCCGCCGCACGCTGGATATCCGCATACCGCTCAACGATCGCCTTCCGTTCACTCTCCGCCGTCCCGCCGGCCAGCCGTGCTTCCGCGCAGGCGATCAGCATGTCCGTCACCTTGGTGTCGGCCGCAGTGCGCTTTCCCGGAGCCGATACGACTATCACCCGGCGGGCCGGGTTCATCCTGACGATATCACAAACCTTCCGGATCTGAACCGCATCTGCGACGCTGGTGCCGCCGAACTTTGCGACAATCAAACCGTTGCCATCTGTTGTTTTCATGCGTTCTTCTCAATTCCCAGGTCTTCAATCCGCAAGCGCACCGATCTCGGCCCGATTGCCTGCATCTCCTCCAATGCCCGCAGGGCTGCCGTCACGTCGCGCTCGCGCGCGGGATGCGTCAGCACCACCACCGGAACGCTCCGGCCCGACGTGTGAGGCTCCTTCTGCACAACCGAGGCCAAGCTTATGTTATGACGCCCCAGCTCTGTGGCCACAATTCCCAGCACCCCCGGTTTGTCGGCCAGTGCCAACCTCAGGTAGTGCCGGATCGCCACATCGCCCATATCGAGGAAGTTCTGCGGCCGTTCCGCGAAGGCGGCCGGACGATGGGGCCGAGTTCCGGAGGCAATGCCCCGGGCCGCCTCCGCGATGTCGCTTACCACCGCGCTGGCCGTGGGCAATCGTCCCGCGCCCCGTCCGTAGTACACGGTTTGCCCCACAATATCGCCATCCACCACAACGGCATTGAACACACCCATGACGGAGGCCAGCATGTGTTCCACCGGCACCAGGGTCGGATGCACCCGGATGTCGACCGAACCGCTCTCGTTCTTGATGACCGCCAGCAACTTCACCCGGTACCCCAGATTCCGGGCGTACTCGATGTCCAGCCTCGCCAGACCCCGAATTCCTTCCACATAGACCCTTTGCATCGGTATGCGGACGCCATACGCCAGCGACGCCAGAATCGCCGCCTTGTGCGCCGTGTCGTGCCCATCAATATCCAGTCCTGGATCCGCCTCCGCATACCCTGCCGCCTGCGCTTCCTTGAGCGCGTGCTCAAAGGTCATCTGTTCGCGCTCCATGCGCGTCAGGATGTAATTGCATGTGCCGTTCAGGATCCCGTACATGGCGCCAATCCGGTTAACCACAAGCCCGTCCCGCAGCGCCCGGATGATCGGAATCCCGCCCGCCACACTGGCCTCGAACCAAACGTCCACACCGCGCGCCGCGGCAGCCGCCACAATCTCGCCGCCATGCTCGGCCAACAACGCCTTGTTGGCGGTGACCACGGTTTTCCCCCTCTGCAAAGCTTCCAGGATGAAAGTCCTTGCCACCGTCGTGCCGCCAACCAGCTCCACAACAATATCAATCCCCGGATCCTGGATGACGGAAAGCGCGTCCTGCGTCAGCAATGACGGATCAATCTTTACCCCGCGATCCCGCACGATATCCACGTCGGCAATCCGGCGCAGCACCGGCAGCACGCCCGTCCGATCCGCCAGCAGGCTTCCGTTCCGTTGCAGAGCCTCTACAACACCGGCGCCAACCGTTCCGAAGCCGATCAATCCGATCCCGATTTCCTTCATACAAGCGTCCCCGCCAGACATTGCCACATGATGCTTCCCAGCCGTTCCGGGCTGCAAGGCCAAAACGGAGGTACTCTATATGGATCTCCCGCGGAAACAAGAACAAAGGACGAATCGCGGTGTGCGGGCGCATTGCGTTGCAACGCGTCCCGAGCGTTGGCGGAATACCCCGTCGTGGGCTTCCACGCTTGCAGTTGCCGTCCTCCCCCTCCGGACGCCGGTCACACGCAAGGCGGATGATCCCATCGGCCCGCCGCACCCAGTCAATTCAGCATCGCATGGCCGTGAGGGCAATGCCCCGGCCCGTGGTACAAGAGGCAACAGACCGACATTCCGGTGTACTCGGCAAGGGCCTCCAGATTCGCCGCGGACGGGAATCTGTGGCCATGCTCCCATTCCGAAATAATCGATATGGAAACCCCCAGTTCCTTGGCCATATGCTTCAGCGGCAACCCCTTGAGTTCCCGCCATTGCCGCAAACGACGGGCAAAGGATCGCACCGTCGGCGAAGCCATGCTCAAGCCCCTGCGCCGGACGATCGCACTATCATTGCTTCTCTTCATCCCTTTCCCCCGATTCATTACGTATTCTACCACTTTCCTCCGCCGCAATAACCCCAAATATTCTACGGAATGTGAAGACAGAAGGCCGTTGACATTTCTCCGGTATTCCGGCTTTCTTTCCACATGCCATTTCGTCTGGCCGTTGCCATCATAGCCCTCGCCTGTAACACGCGCATCGGCGCCGGGCAAGACCATGCCGCCCCGTCGCCAGTGTATCTGCACGGCTTCCAGTGGCCTGTTGGCGAAGAACTGACGTATCGGCTCTATTGGGGCTATGTTCCCGTCGGCACAGCGACGATTCGCGCGGAATGGACCGTCAAAGAAGGGCAGGAATTCCTCGCGATCCGTATTCGAACCCGATCCAATCAGGTGATCGCCAAAGTCTATCCGGTGGACGATACCGTCGAGAGCCTGGTCGATCCGAAGACCTTCCTGCCTGTCCGGTTCACCAAGGACCTTAGTGAAGGCGCCCATCGCCGCCATGAAACAACCGTATTCGACCGGACCAATCGTGTGGCCCGCTGGACCTCGCTACGCTCCGGCCGCACAAAGGAATTCCCGATTCCGCCCGACATCCGGGACATTCCCACGCTAATGTATTCGCTCCGTTCGCACGTCTTCACCCCCGGGAAGCGCGAGACCTTCAAGGTCATGGCCGATGAAAAGGTCTATGACGTGGGAGTGGAGGCGCAGGGCAAGGAAACCCTTGACCTCCCCCGATACAAGAATGTCCGATGCCTAAAACTGGAACCGGACGCCGCGTTCGAAGGTATTTTCGTCAGACGGGGCAGAATGTGGGTATGGGTTTCGGACGACGAACGCTGTCTTGCGACCAGAATCGTAGCTTCGATTCCCGTGGCAAATGTGCGTGCCGTCCTGTGGTCCGTTTCGGGTCCCGGGAAAGACCGGTGGATCCTTCCCGCCAAGGAGTCTTCCACGGACCCGGAACAGGCCCAACTTCCGTAGCCGACGCCTCAAGCACCTCCGGCGCCCGTGCCAGTTTGCACAGGCGTCCCATGCGGCCTCCACCCTGACAGGACATGGAGTCCGAGCAGGATCTCCGTTCCGTCGCCTCCGGATCCCTTTTCCCCCGCCTCTCGCAGCAGTTCCAGATACCAGGTCCCGACTCCAAAGCGTGCATCAAACCAGACAATTGTCTCCACCAGTGCCGTGGCATCGGCTCCATGCAGGATCCCATATCGTATGGCTGCGAGGCTTAGCGCCAGATCGAAAAGGACCTCCACCGCTTTCCTGTACTCGCCGGCGGCATACAGTCCGCGCAACCCTTCCACCTTCTCCTGCAGAATCCTCACGCGTTCCCGGCCGATCGCGTCTCCTGCCTCTTCCAGCGACGCCTTGATTTCGTCAATCATCTGCCCGCATGCGCTTCCGCGCAACCGCTGTTCCTTGACCAGGAGCCGGTAGAACTCGCCCGGTTTGCCCAGCAGATCTCCGGCGGCCACTGCCAGGGATCTCTTCAGCACAGGATTCCGGGTTTCGTTCATACGCGGGATAATATCGCACAGCGCCGCCATCTCCCCGAGCCGCGCAAGCGCCTCGCCAGAGGCCGAAACGACCTTCTCGTCACCGCTTTCCTGGAGGACTTTCAACAGCGGGCCCCGGGCTCGTTCATCCCCGATTTCCCCAAGGGCCCGCGCACTCTCCGCCACCGTCTCGCGATCTGCATCTCCCAATCTCCGGATCAATGACTCCACCGCCTGCCGGCTGTGGGAATGCCGCAACGCCCGTGCGATTTGCGGCGCAATGTCGGCGTCAGGATCGTTCAATCGCTCAATCAGCGCCTCGACCGCATCCGGGCTGCCAATACGCCCCAACGCAATGGCCGCTTCTTCCCTCACATCCGCCGAGGGGTCATCCAACTGCGCGATCAGATCGCGAACCGCAATCCGCAGCCGCTCCTCACCCACACGCCTGGCGGCTTCGGCCCTTCCGCCGCGGGAAGTGGAGGAAAGCATGGTGTATATGTTGTAGATCCCCGTCAGCAGTCTCACGGGGTTGGAGAACTGCAGACTGGACAATGCCGCCCGGAAGGCCATCTCCCCCTCGCGCTGCCGGATCTGAAGCATCAACCGGACCGCCACCATCCACACCACGGCAACCTGCAACACGATGAGCGCGTGGAAGAAGGCAAAACGGGTTCCAGTCGGCATTACCCACCCCACAGGATGGCTCTGCAGCCAGTCCATGGCGCGTCCGCCCAGCAACGGTCCGGCGGCTCCCAGCAGACCCACGGCAGACCAGTGCACGGCCATCGCCATTGTACGACCCTGGGTCGAGGAAAGCGCCGAGAGCAAACTGATCTGTGACAGGCCCACGCCGGAATAAAGCAACCCCCCGAAAAAGCTGCCGATCACAAGAATCAGCAAGGGTTGGTACACAACGGGATTGTGCAGGAAAGGCACAGGAACCGTAACGGATGTGTCGCGAAGGAAAAAGTTCGCCCCCCCGCACAGCGGCGCCACGATCATCATGATGGCGCCGAAATTCCGGGCCCCCACCCTGTCAATCACATACCCCCACAGGATCCCCGCCACAGACGCGCCCAGGGTTCCCGCCACCATCAGCGAGGCCATTGCCGAGTATCCGATGCCGAACTCGTCCCGCAAGTAGATCAGGCCGAACTGGCCCACCAGCCCGACGGAAAACGTCCAAAGGCCCATGGCCAAGGTCAGCCACAGGAAATCCCGATTAGCGAAGGGGGCCCACACCTTCGACAGGATACCTGCAGCCGGGGTGCCACCCCCTGCCTTGGGTTCCGGTATCCACAAATGAACGAGAATATCCGCCGAGCCGAGAAAGGCGGCCAGGGAGAAAACGATTACAAACCCCTTGAGGCCGCTCATAACACCTTCGCCTTCCGGCGAAAAAGCATCCAGAACCACGCCGGACAACAGGATCCCCGCCAGACTCGCGATGGACGCCACACTGTGCCGCATGGCCCAGAAGCCTCCGCGCCTCTCGGCTGGCACAAGGTCCGCCAGCCAGCTCCACCACACGGGGACCCCCAGTTGGGCAAAAATGCCGCTCACTCCCATCACGGCCACGACGCTCAGGGCCAAATGGGGAGAATGACTCCCCAGATACAGCGGAAGCAGTGCCGGAAGAAACCACAGCAAACGGTGTATCAATGCCAGAACCACCCAGAAGGGCTTACGCCGGGTTATGCGTTCCGCCAACAGGGCCGCCGGGACCTGCAGGACCGTTGCGATCTGCTGAACCGTCCCTGCCAGACCTATCATCACACCGCTGGCGCCGATCTCCTTCATGAACATTGTCAACGGCATGCCGCCAACAATGACCATCCATACCGACCCCATCGAGGCAGCCAGAATGTTCAGGCGCAATCCCTTGCCAACTGCTTCCGCTGTGAGCGGCTTGCCGCCCGCCGTCCATCGTTCCGCCATGTTTGCCGTACGTAGGTGTTGCCCCATCTGCGTTCCTGTGTCATGATTTCCCCAAAAGCGGCCCACTCCGGCCCCGGATGCCGGACCGTCGCCCTCCCCGAAAGGCAGACATCATCATGATTGCCGACAACAAGTCAACAGCAAGCCTTGGACACCGCATCGACTCCCTCCGTCTGGCGCTCCGCACGCTTGGCACCGACCCGTCCACCGAAGACTCCGTCCGGCGAATGGCCGCCACCTTGCGCGGCAATGCGGAACAGGACGGCGCGCAGGCGATTGCCGACCTGGCCCGGGCGGCGGAAACTGCTCCGGCCACGAAACTGGCTCAGTCCCTCCAGGATCTGATCGCGGCGCTCCGCGCTGAACTTGCCGCCAGCCATGATGTAGCCTTGACGGTCCTGCTGGTCAGCGCCGACACTCCGCTCACAGCCGCCTTGATCGGCACCCTGTCGACAGCCGGGCACAAAGTACTCGCCTGCGATTCCTCCCGGACAGCGCGGAAACTGATCCGGGAAGACAATCCCGACATCATGATCATTGACACCGTTCTCCCCTCCGACGACGGCCGCATCCTGATCCACGATCTCCGCTGCTCCTCCGAAACCGCGGCCATGCCGATTATCGCCATTACCCCCGCCAAGTCCAGCGACGAAAGCAGATCCTCGCTCGTCAATGAGGCTGATGCGTATTTCCGGAAACCGGTGGAGGCCGCGGCCATCGCGGAATTCCTTACGGCACGGTTCCGGCGGGGGCATGATCAGGCACACGCCGCACGCCGCGATCCTCTCAGCGGGCTCCTCAATCGGGCGGCCTTCACGGAATCCATCGGAACACTTCAGGCCATGTGCCGGACACACGGCGAACCCCTGTCCCTCGCCCTGATCGGGATCACCGATGGTGACCGCCTTGACAGGGAATTGTCGCAAGAAGCGCGGGATGACCTTCTTCGCAAGATCGCTTCCACCCTCTCCCTTTCCCTGCGGTCAACCGATGTTGTCGCGCGGTGGAGCCTTTACGAGTTCGCCGTGGCCTTTCCCGGCGAGGATCATTTTGGCATGTCCTGCGCCCTGGAAAAGGTCCTGTCCCGGATCCACGGTTTTTCCATTTCCACTCCTGACGGTCGGGCCTGTTCCGTCAAAGCTTGTGCCGGTTGTACGGTCGTTGCGCCGGAGGAATCCACAGCCGACTGCGTTGCTCGCGCCGAGGGATTCCTCTTCCAGGCGCGGCGCACGCCGCCCAACAGTGCCGTGCTCACCCTGGTTTCGGACTCCCTGCCCAGCTCGGAGCGCACGGCCAGGATTGCTTTGTTTGTTTGCGATCCCACCATGGAAAAGGCTGTGGCCCAGATGATCGAGAACGATCGCATCGAGACAGTCCCCCTGCGCAACACCGACAGCGCCATCGAGCAGTTGTCTCGCGGCGGATTCCATATGCTCATTGCCGACGACAACGTTGCCGGTGATGCCTCCATGACCTTGATCCAAGCGGTCCGCCAGTCGCCCTCCCTGAACCGGCTGCACATCGTTCTTCTCGCCGGAAGCGAGGAATCGGTGACGCGCGGCCTCGATCTCGGCGCCAGCGACTACATTGTAAAGCCCGTGGCGGCCGCGAGTTTTGCCGACCGGATCCGGAGGAACCTTTCCCGCCGCATGCATGAAGGTTCCACCCACCCGTTCACCGTCATGGTTGTGGATACCAGCGTCCCGCAACTGGTGATCGCCGGCACCAGTCTGTACCGTCAAAGCACGTGCAATGTGATACTGGCACACGGGTTTCAGGACGCTATCACCCGCTTCCGCGAGTCGTCCCCGGATTGCATGGTGATCAACTTCGACATTCCCGCCGTGGCCCTTTCCGATTTCCTTGAGAGGCTTTCGCGCCTGCCGGGCTTCGCGAACACGCAGATTATCGCGGCCTGCGCCCGGCATGAACTCCCTCCGGGTATCGCCTGCGACCCGAAGAGAATCGCGGGATTTATTGAACACCCCTACAAGCCGGCGACCTTCCTCAGCCAGCTCGAGGCCCACGTCACTTTGCCGCGCCGCAAGCGTTCGACAGACGTCCAGCGCTTCCCGATCGAGAACGAGATCCAGCGGGTGTTTGCACGTTGCCGTTGATCCGCCGGCGCCGTTATGGTACAGGGACCTGCGAGTGACCAGCGTCCCCGGAGGTCCATGGCGCTGTTGGGGCCCCCGGGCGTTGTCTACCGCGGAATCTTGCCTATGGAAAATCGCGAATCGGCTGAACTGAGGATCCTGTACCACATCTCGCAGGCCATGGCCCACCGGCGCGAGATTTCCACGCTTTTCCAGGAGGTCTTTGACATCCTCGAGAAGGAAATGGCCATGTCGTACGGCACTCTGACCCTGCGCCGCCCTGATACGGATGTCTTTGTGATTGAGGCATCACGGGGGCTCACCGCCGCCGAGCGCGCGCGTGGCCAATACCGTTTCGGCGAAGGCATCACCGGTTCCGTCGCCAAGAGCGGAAGACCCGAAGTGGTCCGGGATATCCGCAATGACCCCCGTTTTCTGAACCGGACACGGGCCCGCAAGAACGAAGCCACAGCTTTCATCTGTGTGCCGATCATCCACCAGCGGCAGGTCATCGGCACCATCAGCATCAACCGGCCCACCGCTGAAGAAGATGCGCTTTCGAAGGATCTGGACTTCCTGGTGATCGTGGCCAACCTTCTGGCCGAGGCCGTCGCCAGTATCCGCGAACAACTGCACGAACAGGAGAACCTCAAGGTCGAAAACGAGCGCCTCCGCCGCCAATTGGGAGACCGCTACCAGCCGCATAACCTTGTCGGGAATTCCAAGGAAATGCGGTCCGTGTACGACCAGATCGCCCAAGTGGCCGACAGCATGGCCACCGTTCTCATCCGGGGGGAGTCCGGCACCGGCAAGGAACTGGTCGCGCGCGCCATCCATTTCGGTAGTTCCCGCCGCCATAATCCCTTCGTCAGTGTAAACTGCGCGGCGTTGCCGGAAAACTTGATCGAAAGTGAATTGTTCGGTCATGAGAAGGGAGCGTTCACAGGCGCCGCCCAGCAGCGCCGCGGCAGGTTCGAACTGGCCAACGGCGGCACGCTTTTCCTGGATGAAATCGGCGACATCAGCCCCGCCGTCCAGGTCCGCCTGCTCCGCGTGCTGCAGGAGCGTTGCTTCGAACGGGTTGGCGGCGATAAGACCCTCTCTGTGAACGTCCGTGTCATCGCCGCGACAAGCCGCAATCTCGAAGAGGCCATCCGGAATGGACGTTTCCGCGAGGATCTCTACTACCGGCTGAATGTCTTTCCCATCCTGTTGCCGCCCCTGCGGGAACGGCGGTCGGATATCATCCTTCTGGCGGACTTTTTCCTGCGGAAATACAACGCTGCCTATGGCAAGAGGCTCAAACGCATCTCGACGACAGCCATCAACATGATGATGGCCTACCATTGGCCCGGCAATGTCCGTGAACTCGAAAACTGCCTGGAAAGGGCTGTGCTGACCAGCACGGATGATGTCGTTCATGGTTATTCCCTGCCGCCGTCGCTCCAGACCAGCGAAGCGACAAACACCTCGTTGCTCCCGGAGGCGGGCGCCTCCCTGGAAACCATGGTGGAGTCCTTCGAACGCGAGATTATTGTGGATGCGCTGAAACGGCACCGCGGTATTGCCGCCGCCGCCGCGCGGCATCTGCAAACCACGCAGCGCATTATCAACTACCGGATCCGGCACCTCGGCATCGTTCCGCAGGACTACCGCCAATAGGGAACCAAGCCATGGCACGTTTCGCAGTCTCGTGCGGCGGCACAGGAGGTCACGTCTTCCCCGGGGTCGCAACGGCACATGCCCTGAAGCAGCGCGGTCACGACGTGGTCCTTCTGCTGGCAGGCCGCTCCATCGAAGCCGCGGCGCGATTTTCCTGGGAAGGACCGGTCCTGAACACCGGCGCGGCGGAAATCGTTTTCAAGCCATCCCGGTTCTTCCCCGGAGTACTCCGCCTGGCCCGCTCGTATTTCTGCTGCCTGGCCGCTTTCCGGCGTCAGAAGCCCGCCGCCCTGCTTGCGATGGGCAGTTATTCCAGCGCCGGCCCGGTCCTGGCCGCCGCCACCGTGCGGGTGCCCGTGATCCTGCATGAAGCCAATGTCATCCCGGGCAGGGCGACGGCGGCTTTCGCAGGGTTGGCCAAGGTCATTGCGATCAGCTTTCCTGAAACGGCCGGTCATCTTGCCCCCCATTCGTGTGCCATGACAGGGCTCCCTTTGCGGAGGGAACTCGAACAGGCGGCCGCAGGCGCGCACGAGTCAGCCGGCGCTCCTGTGCTGCTCGTCATGGGCGGAAGCCAGGGCGCCCAGCGATTGAACGAAATGGCGCCCCAGGTCGTCGCCGCCGTTCACAAGACAGGCGTCTCCCTTCAGGTCATTCATCTCGCGGGCAGCCGGGACCGCGACGCTGTGCAGCGCGCCTATACGGTCGCCCGGATACCGGCCGAGGTTCACGGGTTCTGTCACGACATGGCATCCGCCTATCGCCGCGCCACTTTCGCCATCTCCCGTTCCGGCGCCAATTCGTGCCTGGAACTGGCCGCTTTTGGCGTTCCGGCCCTGCTTGTGCCCTACCCTCATTCCGCGCGGGATCACCAGACCGCCAACGCACAGGCCATGGCGGCCTCCGGCGCCGCCGATTGCCTCGCCCAAGACAAGATGTCGCTCGCGAAACTGTCCGAATACCTGATGTCCCGTCTTATAGACGCGAACACCCTGGACCGGATGCGCGCCGCCGCCACCCGGCGTGCATGCAACGGGGCGGCCGAGAGGCTGGCGGATTTGGTTGAACAAGTCACAGTTCCACGGTAGTTTTCCCGCCATGCAGCTCGAAACCGGAACCGTTGTCCGCCATGAAACCGAGGGGCGGAACTACCGCGTGCTGACCCTGCGCCTGCCGCTGGTGTGCTCCACGGCCAATCCGGGCCAGTTTATCCATCTGCGGATCAGCGCACTGCACGATGCCGTGCTCCGCCGGCCCTTCAGCATCTACCGGGTGGAGGGGGATAGTCTGTCCATTCTCTACAAGAGCGTCGGGCGGGGCACCGCCGTCATGCAATCGCTCTGCCCCGGCGCGGAAGTCAGTGTCATCGGTCCGCTCGGCAATGGGTTCCCGGTCCGCCTCACCCCGGACGCCCTGCCTGTCTTTGTCGCCGGAGGCTATGGCGTTGCTCCCCTGTATTTCCTCGCCACTCGGCTGGCAAGGCCCGGCATCCTTTTTGTGGGTGGCGCTCGCGCGGCGGACATCCTCCTGACTTCCGCCTTTGAAGCCCTTGGGTGGAACGTATGCGTTGCCACGGAAGACGGATCCATGGGCACGCGAGGATGGGTTACCGTGCCGCTGGACGCCTGGATTCGGACGCGTGATTCCGTTCCCACGCCTGAGATTTTTGCCTGCGGCCCCAACGGGATGCTTCAGGCATTGGCGTTGCGCGCCAAACAGTGCGGATGGAAGGCATGGTTGTCTCTGGATCGTCACATGGGGTGCGGCGTTGGCGCCTGCCTGGCCTGCGTGCAACGGATAAACACGCAGGACGGGGAGATCCTGGTACGAGTCTGCAAGGAAGGTCCGGTCTTTGAGTCCGGGACCATTGTCTGGGAGGACACCGGAAATGAAACCTGATCTCCAGGTCCAAATCGTCGGCATCCGCATGAAGAACCCCGTCATGGTGGCCTCGGGAACCTTCGGCTATGGCCCCGAATACGCGGAGCTGCTGGATGTCAGCCGACTGGGCGCCATCGTGGTCAAGGGCATCAGCTTGCGACCATGGGACGGCAACCGTACACCGCGCCTCGTGGAAGTGCCCGGAGGCCTGATCAATGCCATCGGCCTCCAGAACCCCGGTGTGGACGGATTCCTCGATAAGTATATGCCCTTTCTCCGGCGGCATGATGTGGCCGTAATCGTCAATATCTGGGGGAAATCCATCGAGGAATACGCCGAGGTCGCCGCCCGCATGGATGAAGTTCCGGGGATCCACGCATTGGAAATCAACATTTCCTGCCCCAACATCAAAGCGGGGGGCAGTGCTTTCGGCACCAATCTGGAAGCCACCGGCCGTGTCGTTGCGGCCGTGCGCAAGCGGACCCGCATCCCCATCATCCCGAAGCTTGCCCCGAATGTTTCGGACATTGGCGCCTTCGCACGGGCTTGCGCGGACCACGGCGCTGACGCCATCTCGCTGATCAATTCGTACCCGGCCATGGCGATCGATATCGAGACCCGGCGCCCGATCCTGGCGAACGTCACAGGAGGGTTGAGCGGTCCGGCCATCCACCCTATTGCCGTGAAACTGGTCTATGAAGCCGCCAAGGCCGTCAAGGTGCCTTTGGTGGCCATCGGCGGCATCCGTTCCGCCCAGGAAGCCATAGAATTCCTGATTGCCGGCGCCACAGCCGTGCAGGTCGGCACGGCCAATTTCACGGAACCACTGACCGCGCTCACTGTGATTGCCGGTATTCAGGAATACCTCGAACGGCACGGCATCCCCGATGTGCGCGAACTCGTGGGGAGCCTGCGGTTGTGAGCGGACGGCGGGCGATCTTCAGCGGCATCTTGATTGTCGCCCTGCTGGCGGCCCTGCTGCGGGTGCTTCACGTCCCCTACAAGCCGGAGCGTGTCCTCGCCGCCATCCCTGCGGAAGCGACCTTTGTCAGCCTCCACCGCGACTTGGCGAGCGAATGTCCCCGGCTTGTGGACAACAGCGTGTTTCAGGCTCTTCTGTCCGCCTCCGGAGCCTCCACACAGGAGGTGTCCGCGCTGGCCTCCAACCGGGCAAGCCGGACATGGCTCCACCGCCTGGCAAAGGACACCACGGCCATTGCCTACGTTCCATCCCTGGGGCCCTCCCGCGCGCCGGCATGGGTGTTTTCCTCCTGGGTCGGCAATCAGAGCCAGAAACTGCGGTGGAAGGTTTTCTGGTTTCACCCCTCGCTGATCCGCCGCATGGCGGAGGAGTACGGCCGAACCATTTATACCGTGCGATTGCGCATGGCCAATCCCAGACAGCAGTTGTCCGTTGCGCTTGTGGAAGGCGTGGTGGTGGGTTGTCTCTCGGAAGATCCCGTGGCCGCCCGATACCTGGTGCAGACGTTTGACAGACAGTATGGCAGGAAGTCCGTACTCACGGAACCTGCGATCCAGGCCGCCAGCTTGCGCCCCAGTCCCGATCGGCCCCATCAGGCCTGGTTTCGAATGTCTCACACACCCCTGCCGCCCCGCAATGTTCCCGCTCTTCTCGCCTGCCAGGCCAGCATTCCGGACCGCAATCGCATGGCATTCGAAATCGCTCTGCCTGGCGCCCTTCCCCGAACCACAGCGTCTTCCCGGGGAACGGCCCCCGCCCTCCTGCTGGGCGAAGCGTCCGACCTTGTCCTGACACTTCCAACAGCATGGCTTCGCAGTTTACTGCTCGATTCGCCTTCCGTGCCGCCCTGGATGGAGTCGCTCCAGCCTCTCATTGACGCCCCTCCATCCAACTCGATGGCATTCGCCGCCATTCTGAACCGGAACCACTGCGGACGGATTCGAGGCCCCTTGGGTGATTCGCTGACACCATTTCTCAAAGGATTGAGAGTGCCCACCGTGATGATGGGTTTCCAGGTCCCCGACGCGCAGGATGCCGCCAGGCGTGTCGGGCAATGTCTTGACCGGCTCAATTCACGGCACGGGCTCGGCCTCATTCCCCACCCCGTTCCCGCGTCCGAGGGCACGATCACCCTCATCGAGGAAAGCCGAAAGAACCTCTATGGGCGCTTTGAGCCCGATGAACGCGTGGCATGGGTTTTCCGTGACGGCTGGCTGATATTTGCGAGCAACGCATCTGTCCTGAAACAACGGATTGCCAACGCCCTGCCATCCGGAAGCGCCATCAGGCAGGCCAACGCCTGGCAAGCGATGATGGATCCTCAAACCGGGATTGATGCCTCTGTCTGGTGCAGCACTCCGGCAACCAGCCGCCTGCTCAAGGACGCGATTTCCGCCGTCACCATCTCCTTGCTGTTCCGCAATCCGGAAGGAACCCAGCAGGTGCGACACCGGCTGGATACTGCCCGGTCATGGGCGGAACGCGTTCAGGGCATTGGAGAGGTGCATGTGGCGATCCGGCAGTCCGGAGGCTGGATCAAAGCCGGCATTACCGCCACGGGCACGCCGACAAACCGGCAGGAACGGGCAGGACAGGGTTCGGAACTCCAATGAGTTTCGCCGGCCAGGGGCACTGCTCTCCGGATCAGGCCGGCACGACGGCAGCCGCCAGCCCGTTTAGAACGCTCCAAACAGCAATTGCGTGAAGCTCACGACGGGCGAGGTCTCCCGGAAATCCTCCACTGCCGCGCGAATCTCGCCAACCGCTCCCTTGACATCATTATACAAGGTCTCGTCGGTGGCCAGCTTGCCGAGCAAGCCTTCCCCGCGCTCCACCTTTGCCGCCAGGTTCTTGAGCGATGTCGCGGTGTCGGCAACGTCGCGATACAACTGATCATCCTTCGAAAGCAGCCGACCCAGTGTTCCCTGCCCTTGACTGAGGCGATCACTGATTTCCCTCAGATTCACGGCCACAGCCTGGATATTCGTGTAGACCGAATCGTCCGCAATCAGCTTGCCCAAGGTCCCCTCCCCGCTTTGCACCT
Organism: uncultured Verrucomicrobiota bacterium; assembly: GCA_964458765.1. Lineage (GTDB taxonomy): Bacteria > Verrucomicrobiota > Kiritimatiellia > CAIKKV01 > CAITUY01 > CAIVSY01. The sequence goes on along the minus strand of CAYWKN010000004.1, from coordinate 6,423 downwards.
TGTCCAGGGTGGACTGCAGTTTCGCCACGACCTCCCGGACATCCTTGCCAACGGCTTGAAACTCGTTATACACGCCGTCGTCATGGACAAGCTTGCCCAGGGTCCCTTCCCCCCGGCTGATCTTGGCGGAAACTTCCCGAACGGAGGCAATCGTCGCTTCCAGGTTTGTAAGGATGCCCCCCTCGTTCAGGGAGTGGCGGATGTCGCGCACGGTCGCCGCCGCCTCCATCATCAGGTCAAACGGCGGCTGTCCCTGGGGCATCACGTCCCGCGCCAGAACTCGTGCGGAGGCACTGCCCTCCTTCACCTCCAGGTAACGCCCCCCCAGGATGGAAGTTGTCACAATGGTGATCCGGTAGTCCTCCCGAAGCCGCACAGGGCTGTCCAGGAGCGCCAGAACGCGCACTTTCCCGTCCGACAGCCGCAATGACTTGATCTTGCCGACCGTCATGCCCCGCAGGACCACATTGTCATCCTTCCGCAAGCCCATCACGTCGTTGAACTCGACCTCCAGCGGAAACTTCTTCTCAAAGAGGCTGGCCCGCCCCAGAACAATCGTGAAGTACCCGAGCGCCAGCAGCATCATGAACATGAAGGTGCCGACGATCAGCTCCATTGTCATTTCCCGGTCAATACTCGACTGTTTCATGGCATATTCCTCTCCCATTCTCCACGGCGTGTGATGAATTGCGACTCCAGGAACAGCTTCACTTCTTCCTGGCTGGATTGCACAAAAGCGGCTGGCTCGGCCAGTTCCACAATGCGACCTCCCGTCAGCATCGCGATGCGGCTGCCGATGGAAAGCGCACTGTGCAGGTCATGCGTAACCACAACGCTCGTCACTCCGAGCTCGTTCCGCATACTGTCAATCAACTGGTCAATGGTCCGGGACGACACGGGATCCAGTCCCGACGTTGGCTCATCATACAGGATGATCTCCGGCTTGCAAACGATGGCCCGGGCCAGTCCCACCCGCTTCCGCATCCCTCCCGATATTTCCGACGGATACTTGTCGATATCCCCTTCCAACCCCACGAGTTTCAGGTTGACCGTCACGCGTTCCTCGATCTCCTCCTCGGAAAGATCAGTCTTTTCCCGCAAAGGCAACGCCACATTTTCACCCACCGTCAGCCATTCCAGAAGCGCGCCTCCCTGGAACAGAACCCCGAACTTCTCCCGCAATCGTTCCAGCCGTTCCCCCGCTGCCTCGCTGATCACCTCGCCACCCACCATGACACGACCTTCGTCCGGCGTCATCAGGCGCACCATGTGCTTCAGGGTAACGCTCTTGCCCGTCCCGGACGGCCCCACCACCACCAGGGTCTCGCCCTTCCGCACCTCGAACGTCACGCCGTTCAGCACGGGCCTGCCGCCGAGGAACTTGGTCACATTTTCGAAGCGGATCATACGTAGAAAAGCCTTGTAACGAAATACCCCACGATCAGGATGGCCAGGAACGAGAGAATCACCGTCCGGCGCGTGGCGTTGCCAACCCCGACGGCTCCCTGCGTCGTGCCGAAGCCATGGTGGCAAGCCGTTATGACAATGATGATTCCGAAAAGAAAGGCCTTGAACATGCCGACAAACAGGTCCTTGTTTTCCGCGAACCGCGTCGCATTGTCAATGTAGGCCGACCACGGCACTCCCAGTTGCGTCATTCCCACCACGCCGCCACCCACGACCCCCATGATGCAGCTGTAGAAGGACAGCAGGGGCGTCATGACCGCCATCGCCACCAGACGCGGCATCACGAGGAAGCGCACCGGATTGATGGACATCAGTTCCAGGGCGGCGATTTCCTCGGACACCACCATGGTGCCCATTTGTGCCGCGATCGCCGATCCCACACTGGCCGCCAGGATCAGACCTGTCATGAACGGCCCCATTTCCCGCAGCATGGAGACCATGACCGCGCCTCCGATATACACTTCCTGCCCGAACCGCCTCATCTCAATGCCCGTCTGCAGCGCCAGGATCATTCCGGTGAAGGTGGCCACAACCGTGATAACCCCCAGACTCTTGATGCCCCCGGCCACCATTTGCTTGAGGATCTCCTGCCGCGATCGCCGTGCCATCATATGCCGGATGCACCATACCGCTTCCGCCAGGAGCAGCATGGCGCGGCCTGCATCCCGCGTCGTCGTCAGGACTTGCCTCCCGATTTGCCCCCGCCAATCCTGGGGCGGCGGGAAATATCGCGGTTCGCGGGTGATCATGGGCCGGACCTCCAGCGGAGGAAATACAACAACCGATAGGACCTGCCGGATTCATCGCGGCGATAACCTGCCGCTCCCTTCAGGAACTCCCATTCGCGGTAACGATCGCCCTGCCTGTCCCGCCGCATCGCCCCCAGGGGGAACAAGGACCGATACACTTCCCCGTCCTTGCGGGTGGACCACCGAGCCAGCCCCCACAGGAGGCGTCCGCTGGTTCCTTCCCCCGTGCGCCGCCGGTCATACACAGTCCACCAGGGAGCAAGATTCCGTTCGATGGCCGGTGTATCACGGAAAGGCCAGAGATCCATCATGCGCCATGTGGTGTTGCTGCCGGACTGACGGTAGGATACCAGCGGCCACACGCTGACATACCGGTCCGCCACCGCCGTCCCGCTCTGATCGGCCTTCCGCAGCACTTCCTGGGAGTAGACGGGAAAAACCCGGAAACGATCCCTCTGCACTCCATCGCGTTGCGTGCGTCCCTTCCACACCAGGGGCCAGGCCCAGAAGGAAACATTGTCTCCCTCACTGGTCCTCCTGCCATATAAAGGCCAGACGTACAGCTTTCGGCTCTTCCCCTGCTGCCATTGTACCAGCGGCCATGGACAGGCACCTGCCGTTCCCTCGCGGGTCCGGGTATGGCGGAAGAAAGGCGGCAACAACATCCATGTCTCCTGATCCCCCATTTTCACATGCCCGCCGAATGGGAAAAGCATGAAGCCTCCACCCGACGCCCCGGGCTTGCAGTCCTTGACCCGGTTCCAAACCGGCCACAGGATAAACGTGCGCTCCATCATGTCCCCCCGCCGGGAATATCCGTAGAAAGGGAAGAAACGAGCTTGGTATACGGCATCGCCTGTCGTGCGAGACAGCAGGGGCCAGAGCACGTGATGGGTCTCAATATCCTTCAGCCGGCTGCGCGCATAGAGCGGGAAAAGGATGAATGAAACCTCGTCGCGCCCGTACCAGCCTTCAATCCTTCCTCCCAACGGGAAGACGGCCCCGTAGTCCTCCCCGGCCCGGTTCCGGCCGAAGAAGAAGAAAGGCAGGAACCACGCCCGGTATGCGCCGGCCGGATCGCCGGCGTCATCATCATGCCCCACGGCTGTCAGGAAGCGCCAGTCGGAGTCGTTCCCCCACTTCCGCATCGTGGCCACCGGCCAGAGGACGTCCGTAACCGTGCGCCCCCGGCCGTCGGTCTCCCGTGTGTAGAAGGGCCGCACCGCATCCAGCACCACGCCTCCCCCGCGTGAGTGTTCCAGGACCGGGCCAACGGCTGTCCACCCCGGATCAAAGCCCGCCGCCCCATCCTGGGAGTAGAAGCACCCCCAGTCTGAAACGGGAGCCGCCGTCACCTGCAGGCCACCTGCCAGGAGAGTCAACAGCCATATGCGCGCTTTCCAGTTCAACACAAGACCTCCGATGTCACGGCGTCTGCAGGCATTGGGATCGGATGTCGGCATCCTTCGCGAAAATCGAGGCGATCAACGCGGCCCGGATCCACATGCCGTTGCGCATCTGGCGCCAGTACACCGCCCGGGGGTCATCATCCACCTCCACCGCGATCTCCTGGCGACGCGGGAAAGGATGCATGATCACGGCATCCGGCTTGAGCAAAGACAAGTGCTCCCGGGTAAACCAGTAACGCCGCGTGTCGATCTTCTGGCTCTCCCCGGCCGTGTCCCATTCATCCTGGATCCGCGTCATATAGATCGCATCGGCCCGCGGGATGGCCGCAGGGAAATCGGCCAGAAGCTCGTATTGCACACCCGCCCCGTCGAGTAGCGCCAGGATGTCCTTTCCAATCTGCAGCTCCGCCGGAGCCACAAAGAGCAGCTTCATGCCGCTGTAGTTCGTCAACAGCCAGGCAAGGGAACGCACGGTCCGGCCCCGGGCCAGATCGCCCACAAACATGATCGTCTTGCCATCGATGCCGCCCTGCCTTTCAAAACTCCGCTGCAGGGTGTAGACATCCAGCAGCGCCTGGGTCGGATGCTGGTCCTTTCCGGATCCCGCGTTGATGATCGGTACAGGCCGGTCGGTGTTGGATAACACCCAGGCCATCCGTTCCGCCAGCCCGCCGATCTGTGAGCGCATTACAATGAGATCGAAATAGGAACTGAAGGTGCGGACCGAATCCTCCTGCGACTCCCCCTTGAATTCGCTGGACGTGGCCGTGTCCCGCACCTCGCCGATCTGCATGCCCAGGATCTGACATGCCGCGCAGAAGGAAAGAAACGTCCGGCTGCTGGGCTGGCTGAAATAGAGCATGGCCCGGCGGTTCGAGAGCAGCGAACGGAGAAACACCATTCCCTCCTCCTGCTTCGCAATGCGGCGGATGGCCGTCGCCAGGGCCCCGAGTTCGTCCAGCCGCCGCCGGCCAAACTGCTGCGCCAGAAGCACGTGGAACAGCCCTTCCCGCGCCAGACAGGCGGACTTGCCGTTCACGTCCAGGCCGGAGAACGCTTCCCATGCCATGCCTGCAAGCGCCTGTTTCACGTTCGATCCTCCTCGCACCCCAATGTCGCCACCATAACGGCTTTGATCGTATGCAGACGATTCTCCGCCTCGTCGAACACACGCGAAAACGGCGCTTCAAAGACTTCGTCGGTCACTTCCATCGGACCGATTGCCCGGGTGACCTCCGTCTTCTCATCATGGAAAGCCGGCAGGCAGTGCAGGAAAATCACCCTCCCGCTCGCCATGTTTCCCGTCGCGCGCATGAGGTCCATGCTGACCTGGTAGGGCCGCAGCAGGGCCACCCGTTCGGCGAACTTCGATTCCTCGCCCATGGAGACCCAGACATCCGTGTAAACCACATTGGCCCCTCGAACGGCCTCGAAGGGTTTGTCGCTTACTTCCACGCTGCCGCCGGACCCGGCCGCCAGCCGCGAGGCTTCCCGGCATAACTCCGGAGCCGGCGCCAATTCGGGCGGAGCGCAGTTGACAAAATGCATGCCGGTCCTGGCGCAACCCATCATAAGGGAATTGGCGACATTGTTCCGGCCGTCACCCACGTAGACAACCTTCAGCCCCTTGAGACCGCCGAATGCCTCCTGGACCGTCATCAGGTCCGCCAGAACCTGGGTGGGATGCCAGTCGTCCGTCAGCGCGTTCCAGACCGGAACGCCGGAGTATCGCGCCAGCATTTCCACGGTGCTCTGCTTGTACCCGCGGAAGGCAATGCCGTCAAAAAAACGCCCCAGAACCCGGGCGCTGTCCGCGATGGACTCCTTGCGCCCGATATGGATGTCATGCACATCCAGGTACTCCGCGTGGGCACCCTCGTCATTCGCGGCCGCCACAAACGCGCAACGGGTACGCGTAGAAGACTTCTCGAATATCAGCGCGATATTGCGATGGCGCAACGAATCGCCCCGAAGGCCCCGACGCTTCCTGTCTTTCAGCACTCGCGCGAGATCCAGCAGGTGGTGAAGTTCCCCGTCCGCCATGTCATTCAGCGTAAGCAGACTCCTGCCACGCAACACAATTTTACCTTTCATTCTCTCTCCTTCCGGTGTCAGGGCGCCTGCCATATCGGTTTACGATGGGGATCCAGGAATTCCGCTCGCGGCGTCCTGTTCGTGATATCGAACCCGAGCGCAATTTCCAGGCGGTTGGTCCCATACAACTGCAGGTTGGGAGCGCCTTCCGGCGCTGTCAGCGAAACCACCGCGCGACCGTCCGCGTCAAACATGCCCATGGCCGCATCACCCTCCCTGCGCAACCCCAGCCCGATCCTCTTGACGCGCCCGATGTCGAAGAAACTCAAGCTCGACCCGTGGCGGTCCACAGTTATGCCGGCCCGGTCCTTCCCGTCGTCATCGCACATATTCAGTGCCGCGGCCTCGCCAAACTGGCCCAGGCCAACCTTGCGCGTCTCTCGCTTGTCATAGAAGTAGAGGGTGCCCCAATCGTCGCGGCTGTAGAGAGCCACCCGCTTCCGCCCCTGGGTGTCGCGCAGCACAAAGCCGGGCCATTCCTCCACAATGCCCAGCACAACCCGGGGGGTTTCGCCCGGATCGTAGATGGCCAGGGCCGGATCGCCCTGGCGGGTCATGCCAACGCCCATGCGCTGCTGCCCAGCCCCGTCAAAAAAGATCAGGCGGGGGCCACCCTCGGCAATCCCGAGCCAGGCGCGCATCTGCCCGTCCGTGTCCCGCAGCACCAGGTGATCCTCGTCAACCCACACCGCGTTCTTCGTCGC
>CAYWKN010000003.1:42969-45424 GCA_964458765.1 uncultured Verrucomicrobiota bacterium | reverse complement strand
GTCGCCTGGGTTGAATCTGTACAGGATGTGGCAATTCCGGAGCCCGATCTGGCCTTGCTGACGCGGTCGGAAGTGGACCGGAATCCGGTGCGGTGTCCGGACGCTGATGCGGCCCAGCGGATGGCAGACCTGATCCGGCGTGCCCGGGAGGAGGGCGATTCCCTGGGCGGGGTCGTGGCGTGCGTGTGCAGGCATGTGCCCGCGGGATGGGGTGAGCCCGTCTTCGACAAGCTCAGTGCGAGGCTGGCGGCGGCGATGATGTCCATTCCGGCCACGCGCGGCTTTGAGATTGGCGCCGGATTCCGCTGTACGCGGATGACCGGCAGCGCGCACAATGACATGTTCCAGCGCAAAGGGGACCGGATCGGAACGGCCACCAACCGTAGCGGAGGCATCCAGGGCGGGATTAGCAATGGCGAACCGATTGTGTTCCGGGTGGCGTTCAAACCGCCGGCCACGATCGGGAAGTCGCAGCATACGGCGGACTGGTCCGGGGACAGCGTGACGCTTGCGGCGCGCGGGCGTCATGATCCCTGTGTGGCGCCCCGGGCTGTGGCGGTGGTGGAATCCATGGCCGCGCTGACGCTGGCCGATGCCGCTTTGTTGGCGGTGGCGGCAGAATGATGCGGCCGGGAACATTCGAGATTCTGGCGACCGACACGACGACGCGAGCGCGGCGGGGCCGGTTGTGGACAGCCCATGGTTCTATCGAAACGCCGGTCTTCATGCCGGTGGGGACACAGGCGACGGTCAAGGCGATGACGCCGGCGGAGTTGGAGACGTCCGGTGTCGAGATCGTGCTGGGCAACACCTACCACCTGTATGTGCGTCCCGGGCTGGAGACCATTGAGCGGTGCGGGGGGCTGCACCGGTTCATGGGGTGGGATCGTCCAATCCTTACCGACAGCGGCGGATTCCAGGTTTTCAGTCTGTCCAACCTTCGCAAGATCAGGCCGGACGGCGTGGAGTTCGCCTCGCACGTGGACGGGTCCCGGCTGTTCCTGGGGCCCCGTGAGGCGATGGACATCCAGAGGCGCCTGGGGGCCGATATCGCCATGGCGTTTGACGAGTGTCCGCCTTATCCCTGCTCCTTGGAATACGCTTGTCAGGCGGTGGATCGGACCCTATCATGGGCCGCTTTATGTGCCGGAACCCGTTCTGGAAACGGTCAGCTGCTGTTCGGGATTGTCCAGGGCGGGGAGTTCGCGGATTTGCGGATGCGTTGTGCCCGCGAGCTGCGGGCGATGGGATTTGACGGGTATGCCGTGGGCGGGGTGAGCGTCGGCGAGCCGGAAACGGTGATGCTGGAGGCGACGCGACATGGCGTGGCCGAACTGCCGTGGGACCGGCCCCGGTACCTGATGGGTGTGGGGGTCATGCGGCAGATGATCGAGGCGATCGCGCTGGGGGTGGACATGTTCGATTGCGTCATGCCCACGCGATATGCCCGGCACGGGACGGCATTGACGCGGGCGGGCAAGTATCCGGTCAAGGCCGGGGAGTACAAGGACGACCTGCGCCCGGTGGAGGAGGGGTGCGGATGTTATTGCTGCTCCCGGTTCAGCCGGTCGTACGTGCGGCACCTGATGAATGTGGGCGAGATATTGGGAGTGCGGTTGTTGACGATGCACAACATACACCGGTTCATGGAGTTCATGCGCGAGATCCAGCAGGCGTTGGAGGCGGGCGTGTTCGATGAGTTCCGGAAGGCGTTTTACGAACAACAGAAGGAGAAGGAACGATGATGACGGCAGCGATGACGATACTGGGAATGGCGACACCGCCCGCGGGACAGGGACAGTCACAAGGCGGCGGGATGCTGATGATCGGTTACATGGTAATCATTTTCGCCTTGTTCTACTTCATGATGATCCGCCCGCAGATGAAGAAGGAGAAGGAGCGCAAGAAGCTCATTGCCGAGATCAAGACGGGCGACCGGATCCTGTTCTGCGGCGGCATGATCGGGACCGTGGCGAACGTCAAGGACCAGACCTTCACGGTCAAGGTGGCGGACAATGTCAAGGTGGACATCGCGCGCGGTGCGGTGATCCGGGTGCTGCAGAAGGACGAGGAGCCGGGCGAGATGGATCGGCAGGGCTGATCGCCAGCCTGCGTTCGGGGCCGGATGTGTGGAAGAGAAGTGGTTGCGGAAAAAGGAGCGTGGAGCGGTTATGGATAAGAAAGCGCTGTGGAAGTGGTTGATACTGGTGGTGCTGGTCGTCGGTTCCCTGGCGATGGTGCTGCCGTTGAACGAAAAGATACGGCTTGGCCTGGACCTGCGGGGCGGGACAAGCTTTACCGTGCAGATTGACGAGACTGGCATCCTGGCCCAGTTGCGCGACGAGTTTAAGGAACTCAAGGACGACCAGTTGGTCGACCGTATTTCGGCAAGGGTCCGGGATGCCCAGGAACGGGCGCTGGAAGTCATCCGCAACCGCGTGGACGGCCTCGGCAT
>CAYWKN010000003.1:21446-42869 GCA_964458765.1 uncultured Verrucomicrobiota bacterium | reverse complement strand
AACGCCCCGCACGGGCATGAATTCCTGCTGGAGAAGGAGAAGGTCAACGGCGAGGAGGTCTATTCGCCGTCCTTCGTCGAGAAACGTCCGCAACTGTCCGGCGACACGCTGAAGCACGCGGCGGTGGACTACCGTTCGATGGGCGACGTGGTGGTTTCGATCGAGTTCAACGCCAAGGGGGCGCGCAAGTTCGCGATGCTCACCTCCGACTTCGCCCCCGGCGGGGCGCGGAATCCCAATCCGCAGGTGGGGCGGCAGATGGCGATCGTGCTGGACGGGACGCTGTACTCGGCGCCGGTCATCCGCGAGGCGATCCACGGCGGCCGGGCGGAAATCAGCGGCACTTTCACGGTGCAGGAAGCGGCTTTTCTGGCAAACATCCTGAAGGCCGGATCCCTGCCGGCGCCGGTCAAGATCGTCGAGCAGCGGATTGTGGATCCGACGCTGGGCGCCGATTCCGTGCAAAGCGGTATCCGGGCGGGGTTGACGGGGTGTGTGGCGATTCTGGTCCTGATGGCGTTGTACTACCTGTTCAGCGGACTGGTGGCCAATTTCGCGCTGATCCTGAACGTGGTTCTGTTGCCTCTGGGCATGGTGGTGGTGGCCGGTGTCCTGGGGATGTTCGCGAAAGACGCCCGGACCGGCGGGGCCATCGCCCTGCCGGTGCTGACGCTGCCGGGTATCGCCGGTATCGCCTTGTCCATCGGCATGGCGGTGGATGCCAACGTCCTGATCTTCGAGCGGATTCGCGAGGAACTGCGGGCCGGCAAGGGGCTGGTAGCGACGATCCACGCCGGTTTCTCCCGCGCCTTTAGCGCAATCCTGGATTCCAACGTGACATCCATCATCACCGCGGTGATCCTGTTCATCATGGGTTCCGGCCCTGTGAGAGGGTACTCGGTGACCCTGATTGCCGGCTTGCTGGTCAGCTTGTATTCGGCTGTGGTGGTCGCGCGCATGTGTTTCAACGCCGTGGCCAGCCGGACCTCGTCGACCGGGATGCTGAAGATGATGAATCTCATCAAGCCGACCCGGTTTGACTTCATGAAGCCCTGGAAGGTCGCACTCGGCGTTTCCGTTGTGGTCATCGCGGTGTCTTGGGGCATGATGATCCGGAACGGTATGCAGGATCCGACGCGGGTGTTTGGCGTGGATTTCACCGGCGGATCCCAGTTGACGTTCTCCTTCGAGAAGAAGGTGGACGTGGAGACCCTGCGAGCTTCGATGGAGGCCGCGGGGATCAAGGATGCGACGCCGCTTTATCAGAAGGAGATGCAGAGCGGGCATGAGTTCCTGCAGATCAAGGCCGCGAATGCGGAACAGGGCGGACGGATCAAGGCCGTCATGGACGAGAAGTTTGCGGCCTCGGGGTTCAAGTTGCTGCAGCAGGATGATGTGGGGCCGCAGATCGGCAGCGATCTCAAGCGCAAGGCCACGTTCGCCATGGCTCTTTCGCTTGTGGCCATGATCATCTACATCTGGTACCGGTTCGAACTCGGATTTGGAATGGGAGCCGTTGCGGCCCTATTCCATGACGTTCTGGTGACGGCGGGTGTCTGTCATCTGCTGGGCGTGCAGATCAACATGACGGTTATGGCGGCCCTGATGACCATTGTCGGTTGTTCGGTCAATGACACCATCGTGATCTTCGACCGTATCCGTGAAGATTTGCGGATGGTGCGCGGCAAGTCGTTCCTCGACATCTGCAACCAGAGCATGAACGAGACGCTGGCGCGGACGCTGTTGACGAACTTCCTGACGTTTGTATCGGTGCTGTGCCTGCTGGTATTCGGAGGCGGAGCGATCCGGGACTTCTCGATCGCGATGTTCGTCGGCATGCTGTCGGGCACGTACTCGACGATCTACATTGCCACACCGGTTGTGCTGTTGTGGTACAAGTTCAAGACGCCTGAGCTGGGGTCCAAGTCGCTGGCGTGAAGCGCTGGCGCGCAGCTTCTGCAATGCGGACGCCGGCGGGAACGGACGCCATTCCCGGCGTTCCCGCCGCGTTGGCCGGGGTTCTGGCCCGGCGGGGCGTGCAGTCGCCCTCCGCTGCGGACCGTTTCCTGCATCCACGCCTGAGCGATCTGTCGGATCCGTTCCTTCTGCCGGGGATGGAGAAGGCGGCGGAGCGGATCTGGGCGGCAGTGCGGTCCGGCGAGTCTGTCGTCATCTACGGCGATTACGACGTGGATGGAATTACCAGCGCGGCCCTCCTGGTGGAGGTGCTGGGGGCGCTGGGGGGCCGGGTGGCCTGGTCTCTGCCCAACCGGGCGGAGGAAGGATACGGACTGGGAGTCGAATCCGTCCGCCGATGCCTGGAGCAGTTCCATCCGGGACTCATTGTGACCACCGACTGCGGTACCGGTTCAACCGAGGCGGTCCGGGTTGCCCGCGAGGCGGGCGTGGACGTGGTGGTAACGGACCATCACGAGGTTGGGGAGGGACCTGTCGCTCCGGCCGTGGCGGTGGTCAATCCGAAACTGGGCAGCGACCCGTCGGCACTCACACTGGCCGGAGTGGGAGTGGCCTTCAAGGTGTGCCATGCCCTGCTCAAGGCGGGGCGGGACAAGGGCCAGGAGGCAGTGCAATCGGTGGATTTGCGTCAGCACTTGGATCTTGTGGCGCTGGGGACGATCGCCGATGTGGTGCCGCTGCTCGCGGAAAACCGGATCTTTGCGTCACACGGGCTGGCCAGGCTGAACCGGCGCGATCGCGCGGGGATACGCGTCTTGGGCGAGGTCGCCGGGTCGTCCGGGGAATGGGGATCCTATCACGTGGCATTCGTGCTGGGGCCCCGGTTGAATGCGGCTGGCCGGATGGGAACGGCGGACGCCGCCATGGAACTGCTCCTGACACGACACGAAGACAAGGCGCGGAGTCTGGCCGAATCGCTGGATGGGCTCAATCGCGATCGCAAGCGCATCGAAAAGGACATCATCGAACAGATTGAAGCCGGACAGGGCGGCTCGTTTGATCCAGTGACGCATCCGGCCATTGTGGTGGGTGGCTCAGGGTGGCATTGGGGAGTTATCGGTGTTGTGGCGTCGCGGCTGTCCACGCGGTACGGGCGTCCGACCATTGTCATTGGTTTCGACGAGCATGGAAGGGGACGGGGAAGCTGCCGCAGCGTGGAGGGATTTGACCTGCTCAGTGGGCTCAAGACCTGCGAACCGCTGCTGACGAGGTATGGGGGCCATGCGATGGCGGCCGGGATGGAAATCCACCGGAACAATTTCGAGCGTTTCCAGGCGGCATTTCACGAGATGTGCGCGGAGGCCCTTGCGGGCGTGGAGACGAAGCCGGCGCTGTCATTGGACGGCTGGGTGAGTCTTGGGGATGTCCAGGAAAGAGAGTTTGCCAGGGTTCTGGGGCTTATGGCGCCGTTCGGGGAAGGCAATCCGGAACCGGTTTGGGGAATGCGCGAGGTTCGGGTGGCCGGCGCCCCGCGGGTGGTGGGCGGCGCGCATCTCAAGCTGACAGTGATATCGGGGGGGCGCTCCTGCGAAGCCATCGGGTTCAACATGGGCGATCGTCAAGTGCCGGAGGGGCTTCTCGATATAGCCTTTTCGGCCCGTCAGAACTGTTGCCAGGGGCGGACCTCCCTGCAGCTGCAGTTGCACGATTTCCGGCCGGCGCAAGGGGCAGAACCGGAAGGCACAGGATGATCGGGCGGGGGACGACGTGGGCGTTTGCATTTCCCGCGAGGGTGCGGTATGTTCGCCCACAGTGGCGGTGAGGAATCTATGGAGCACCGAGAACAAACGTTTTCCCGTGACGCCCGCAGGGATGCGGGCACGTACCGGCGACTGCTGGGGTACACTCGTCCGTACTGGGCACGCCTTTGCTGGGGCGTTGTGTTCGGCGCGGTTTTCGCCGGCGCCAATGCGGGGCTGCTGGCCTTTATCAACAAGGGCATACCGAAGTTCTACGACGACACAACTTCGATGAAGGTTGTGTTGCTGACCGCGCTGGCGCTGCCGCTCATCGGCGTGATCCGGGGGATCGCGGAATACCTGAGCCGCTACCAGATCCGCTGGGTCGGTTCCCGGGTGGTGATGGATCTGCGAAACGCCGTCTTCTCCCATCTTAACGAGTTGTCGCTCTCGTATTTTTCCCAGAGCCGGGCCGGGGAACTGATTTCCCGGACTACGAACGACACGATGGCGGTGGAAAACGCGGTGTCGGTGGTGGTGGAGGATATTGCGAAGCAGCCGTTGACCCTGATCGGAGCGGTGGTCTGGCTTTTCTGGGTGGATACGCGCCTAGCCCTGATCAGCCTGGTTCTCTTTCCTGTGTGCATTGTCCCCGTGGCGCTGTTCGGCCGGCGGGTGCGCCGGTTCACCCGGGAAGCGCAACGACGCGTGGCCGATCTCGTGAGCGTGCTACAGGAGATGATTTCGGGCGTCAGGGTGGTCAAGGCCTTCGGCATGGAGGAATACGAGATCGGACGTTTCCGGGAACAGAACCTGGGGTTCTTCCGGCGGGTGATCAAGGTGGCTCGGGCCAACGCCGCCGTGGAGCCGATTATTGTGCTGATTTCCACGATCGGAGTCAGCCTGGTGTTGGTGTACGTGCGATACCGTCAGATGCCGTTCGGTGATTTCATGACGTACGCCGGCGCGTTGTTCATGATGTATGAGCCCGTCAAGAAACTCAGCCGCATGCATTTGCAGATTCAGCAGGCGGTGTCGGCGGGGGACAGGATTTTTGAAGTTCTGGATACGCCGGTGCAGGTGCAGGAACGGCCTGGCGCCGCGGACGCGGATCCGCGGGTGGAATCGGTCTGCTTTGACAATGTGGTGTTTTCGTACGGCGAGAGGAAGATCCTGGATGGAGTTTCGCTGGATGTTCGCGCCGGGCAGCGGATTGCCATTGTGGGCGGATCGGGGGCGGGCAAGACGACGATGGTGAACCTGCTGCCCCGGTTCTACGACGTGACTGGCGGTCGTGTGTGCATCAACGGCCATGATGTGCGTGACTACACGCTTCGTTCGCTGCGGCGGTTGATGGGGATCGTCACGCAGGACACGATCCTGTTCAACGACACGATTGCCAACAACATCAGTTATGGTTCGCAGGGGGCGGAGCGCGGGGCGATCATGGACGCCGCGCGGCGGGCCAATGCACATCAGTTCATCCTGCAGCAGCCGCAAGGCTATGAGACGGTGATCGGCGACCTGGGGGTTCGGCTGTCCGGCGGCCAGAGGCAGCGGCTTGCCATTGCCCGCGCGATTCTGCGCAATCCGCCGATCCTGATATTTGACGAGGCGACCAGCGCGTTGGATACCGAATCGGAACGCCTGGTGCAGGCGGCGTTGCATGAACTGATGGCGGGGCGGACGGTGTTCGCGATTGCCCATCGGCTTTCGACAATTGCCGACTGCGACCGGATCATTGTTCTCGACGGCGGACGAATTGCCGAGCAGGGCACACATGACGGCCTGCTGGCATCGAAGGGCCTGTATAAGCGGCTGTACGACATGCAGTTCTCCGGCTGAGCGGACGGACCCTGCCGGGCGGAGAAGTCGGTGCGCCGCGATGGCACAGCGCGCGGTGCGCCTTCCAATTTCGGCGTTGAAAGTGCGGCGTTTGAGGGTAGACTGTGGGCGTTTCTGGAATCCAACTCAACAGGGAGGTCTTGTATGGCGCGTGTGTTTAATTTTGGAGCGGGTCCTGCGGTGTTGCCGGAAGAGGTATTGGAACAAGCCCGGAAGGAACTGCTGGATTTCAACGGTTCCGGTATGTCCATCATGGAGCACAGCCATCGCGGCAAGGAGTACGATGCCGTGCACCAGGAAGCGATTGCCAACGTGGCAAAGCTCCTGAAACTTTCGGATGCCTACACGGTGCTTTTCGTCCAGGGCGGGGCGAGCCTGCAATTCTCGATGGTGCCGATCAACCTGCTCGGGCCGGGGCAGACGGCCGACTACGTGGATTCCGGCGCGTGGGCCAACAAAGCGGTCAAGGAAGCCAAGTTTGTCGGCAACGTGAATCTGGCGGCGAACACCGGCAAGGACATCCCCACGAGAATGCCGCAGAATGAGGATTTGAAGCTGACCAAGGGCGCGGCGTACGTGCATATCACTTCCAACGAAACCATTGCCGGATCGCAGTGGAAGGTGTTCCCGAAGACCGAGGCGCCGCTGGTGGCGGACATGTCGTCGGACATTCTTTCGCGTCCGTTGGACATCAACCAGTTCGGGCTGATCTATGCCGGGGCGCAGAAGAACCTGGGGCCGTCGGGCATGGCGGTGGTGGTGATGCGCAAGCAGTTGGCGGAGAAGGCGCCGGAGAAGGCGCCGACGATGCTCAAGTACAAGACCTACATCGAGGAGAACTCGCTGTACAACACGCCGCCGACGTTCGGCATCTACATCCTGATGCTGGTAACGCGGTGGATGCTTAAGATGGGTCCGGAGGCGCTCTACAAGCAGAATGTGGACAAGGCCGCGAAGATCTACCAGACGCTGGACAGCAGCGGGTTCTACAAGGCGACAGCTGTCAGGGAATTCCGCTCCGACATGAATATCACGTTCCGGTTGCCGACGGAGGCGTTGGAGGAGCAGTTTGTGAAGGAGGCCTCCAAGGCGGGGATGAAGGGATTGAAGGGGCACCGGTCGGTGGGCGGAGTCCGCGCCTCGATCTACAATGCCTTCCCCGTGGCCGGCGTGGACGCGCTGGTGGCGTTCATGAAGGAGTTTGAGAAGAAGAACGGGTGATGTCAGGATTCAGGTATTGACTCTCCCGCCCGTGTACTGCAAAGTGTCGGCCTTTCTTTTGCGCCTGTAGCTCAATTGGACAGAGTGTCAGCCTCCGGAGCTGAAGGTTGCGCGTTCGACCCGCGCCAGGCGCACCATCCTTGCTTTGTTTCTTGCGCAAGTCTATTTCTGCCGCGTTTGTCACGAAAAGACGGAGCAAGAATTGCAGTCGCGCCTATTGACTTTGTAAGGACAAACGTATAAACAATGTCCATATTTGACCAGATCACACTTTGGGATGATTGGCGATGCAACTAGGTGTCAGGGATGTCGCACAAATACTGAACGTATCGGAGAAATCCATCTATCGTTGGATTCAAGGCGGCCAGATTCCCGCCTATAAGGTCAACGATCAGTACCGGTTCAACCGCGCGGAACTCCTGGAGTGGGCAACAGCCCGGAAGATCAACGTTTCGGCCGAAATGTTCCTGGAACGGGATGCCGGGCCGGACCTGATGCCGGATCTGGCCGAATCCATAGAGGCTGGCGGAATTTTCTATCGGTTGGAAGGCAGCGACAAGGAATCAGCCTTACGGTCGGTGGTGAACGTCATGAAACTTCCGCCGGATATGGATCGTGATTTGCTTCTGCGGGTCCTGCTGGCGCGCGAGTCCATGGCTTCGACGGGAATTGGCGACGGCATCGCCATTCCCCATGTCCGCAATCCGATTGTGCTGTCCGTGAGCCGTCCTGCCATCTCCCTGTGTTTTCTGGAACAGCCGGTCGAGTTTGGCGCGCTGGATGGACAACCGGTCCACACGCTGTTCACGTTGATCAGTCCCACGGTTCGCGTCCATCTCTATCTGCTGGCCCGGCTGTCGCACGCCTTGCGCGAGAAGGGTTTTGCGGAAGCCGTTTCCCGACAGGCCACCCGCGAGGCCATTCTGGATGCCGCCCGTCAAATCGAAACGGCCCGGGCGGCGTCGGCAGGCGGGACGGGGCAGGCGTCGTCATGACCGGGCTGATGGCAGTTCTGATGGCTCTGGCGGCGAGCGGAATGCTGGCCTTCGTGCTGTGCGGCCGTCCGAGGCTGAGTCTTTTCGCCGGCGCGGGCGGCGCGGTGCTGGCCTGCGCGGCGGGCTTCTGGATATCGCTGCGATTCGTGCTCGACGTCTTTTCCGCGAGCCTCGTGCTCCCCTGGCTGCCGCAAGTGGGCGGTGCGTTCTCCGTCGGCGTCGATCCGCTGAGCGCCCTGTTCCTGGCCGCGCTCTTTCTGGTGTGCGGTCTCGCGGCCCTGTACGGCGCACGCTACATGGACGGGCATGGCGGCGCACGCGCCGGTCTGGCCTGGCTCTGGTATAACCTGCTGGTCGTCGGCATGGCGCTGGTCATCCTGGCCCGGAACGCGTTGCTCTTCCTCTCCGCCTGGGAACTCATGGCGGTGGCGTCGTTCTTCCTTGTGACGCACGAGGACGAACAGCGCGACACGCGGCGGGCGGGCCGCCTCTATCTCATTGCCACGCATCTCGGCACCGTGTTCGTCTTCATCTTCATGCTGGCGATGGCGCGGAAGACGGGATCGCTCGAGTTCGAGGCCTGGCGCGGCGTGGGCGCGACTCTGGAGCCCGCGGTGTGCGGCTGGCTTTTCATCTGCCTGTTGATCGGGTTCGGTACCAAGGCCGGTTTCGTGCCGCTGCATATCTGGCTGCCCGAGGCCCATCCCGCGGCGCCGAGCCATGTGTCCGCCGTCATGTCCGGGATCATGATCAAGACGGGCATTTACGGCCTGGTGAGGTTCTTGCCGTGCCTTGGGGTTCCGCCCTTGTGGTGGGGGTGGACACTCGTGACGATCGGAATCGTGTCTGGCGTTCTCGGTGTGTTGTTTGCCCTGGCGCAGCACGACGCCAAGCGGTTGCTGGCCTACCACAGTGTGGAGAACATAGGAATCATCGCACTGGGAATCGGCATCGGCCTGATGGGCGTGAGTATGCGCATGCCGGTCGTGGCGGTGCTGGGATTCGCGGGAGGCTTGTTGCACGTGCTGAATCACGCGCTTTTCAAGAGCCTCCTGTTCCTCGGCGCAGGAGCCGTCGTGAAGGCAACGGGGACACGGGAATGCGACCGGTTCGGGGGATTGCTCAAGCGGATGCCGTTCACGGGCACCGCGTTCCTGGTGGGGGCCGCGGCCATTTCGGGCTTGCCGCCATTGAACGGGTTCTTGAGCGAGTTCCTGATCTATTGGTCGGCCCTGTCGGGCGTGAACTCCGGGCCGGGGATGGCGGCCGTTCCGTTAATGTTGGGCGTCGCCGGGCTGGCGTTGATCGGCGGGCTCGCGGCGGCGTGCTTCGCCAAACTGTTCGGGATCGTCTTTCTCGGCGAGCCGCGCACCGCGGAAGCCGGCGCGGCGAAAGAAGCGCCGCTGCCCATGCTCGTCCCGATGCTCGTGCTGGCGGCGGCCTGCGCCGCGATCGGACTCGCCGCCCCGCGGGTCGTCGACGCCCTGCGGCCGGTGCTGGCCCAGGTGATAGACCTGCCGCGCGCGGGGGCCGCGTTCGAGGAGGTGGCGGGGAGCACGGCCCTCTTCGCGGTGTCGTTCGTGGCGCTCCTGGCGTTGGTCCTGATCGTCGTCGCGGCCGTCTTCCGGCGCCTCTTCCTGGCCGGCAAACCGGTCGGAACCTCGGTCACGTGGGACTGCGGGTACGCCCGGCCCGCGGCCCGGATGCAGTACACGGCTACGTCGTTCGCCCAGCCGCTGGTGGGACTCTTTGCCTCCGTGCTGCGCAGCCGGCGCCGGTTCCGTCCGCCCGCGGGGCTGTTCCCGCAGGCGAGTTCCATGGAGACGGAAACCGGCGATGTGTTCCGCGAGCGCTTCTTCACGCCCCTCTTCCGGGTTGTGGACCGCTGGCTGTCTTTCATGAAGTGGCTCCAGTCCGGCCGGATCCATGTGTATGTGCTCTATATCGTCATCACGTTGCTGGCCCTGCTGGTCTGGGCGCTGAAGGTGCAGGCATGAAACTGTTCCTGCCGCTCCTTCATTATGCCCTGGCGCTGGTGCTGGCGCCGCTGTTGTTGGGCGTGATCAACCGCGTAAAGGCGGTCTTCGCGGGGCGCCGGGGGCCGCCGCTGCTGCAAACCTATTTTGACCTCGCCCGGTTGCTCCGGAAGGGCGCCGTCTATAGCCGCACCACGACCTGGGTCTTCAGGGCCGGGCCGGTGGTGACGCTGGCCGCCGTGACGCTGGCGCTGGCCCTCGTCCCCCTCGGCGCGGGGCCCGCGGTGCTGGCGTTCTCCGGCGATCTCTTTGTCTGCATCTACCTTCTCGGACTGGCCCGGTTCTTCACCGTGCTGGCCGCGCTCGACACCGGCTCGAGTTTCGAGGGCATGGGCGCGAGCCGCGAAGTGCAGTTTTCCGCGCTCGCCGAGCCCGCGCTGCTGGTGGGGCTTGTGGCGTTGGGACGCGAGACGCACAACCTCTCTCTGTCGGCCTCCTATGCGGCGATCAATCCCGCGCTCTGGGCGGCGGGCGGCGTTTCGCTGGCCCTGCTCGCCGTGGCCTTCTTTGTCGTCATGCTTGCCGAGAATTCGCGGATCCCCTTCGACGATCCCAACACGCACCTGGAACTCACGATGATTCACGAAGTCATGGTTCTCGATCACAGCGGGCCGGATTTCGCGTTCATCACCTACGGCGCGTCGCTGAAGCTGTGGGTGTTCGCGAGTCTTCTGGCGGGCGTGATCGTGCCGGTGCGCGAGGGGCCGGTCTGGTTTGTCACGGCGGCGGCCCTGGGCGGCGTGTTCCTGGCCGCGGTCGCGGTCGGCGCTGTCGAATCCTGCATGGCGCGGTTGCGCCTGCTGCGCGTGCCGCAGATTCTCTTTGCGGCGCTGGTGTTCAGCGCCCTGGCGGTGCTTCTTCAGTTGAGGTGAGTTGTGTCGTGGATTGACATGGTGATGATTCTGCTGGTCCTCACGGACCTCGCGATGCTCGGGTCGAGCCGGCTCGGCGTGTATGTCCGGCTGGCCGCCCTGCAGGGCGTGCTGGTTGGAGTCCTGCCCCTGCTGGTGGGGCACGACATCGGGTGGGAGACCGCGGGCGTTGCGGTGACGACGATCGGCGTGAAGAGCGTGCTCTTCCCGTGGCTGATGTCGCGGATCATGCGCGGCTTTGAGGCGCGGCGGGAGAAGGAGCCCTACGTCGGCTACACGGCGTCCCTCTTCCTCAGCGTCATAGCCCTGGGAGTTGCGCTATGGGTGAGCCGCCACCTGCCGTCTTCCGGCAGCGGGGTGCATCCCCACATGATGCCTGCGGCGCTGTTTTCGATGTTCGCCGGCCTGGTGCTGATCGTGACCCGCCGCAAGGCGGTGACGCAGGCCCTGGGCTATCTGGTCATGGAGAACGGCATCTACGTGGTCGGCATGGTGCTGGTGCCGGACTCGCCGCTCCTCGTGGAACTGGGCGTGCTGCTCGACGTGTTGGTGGGCGTGTTCCTGATGGGCATCATCATCTTCCACATTCATCGCGAGTTCGATCATATCGAGACCGATCAATTGTCCGCCTTGAGCGACTGGAAACCCGCGCGGGTTCCGGAGTCGAGGGAGGAGGCGTCGCCATGATCTGGGCCCTGGTCATCGTGCCGGCCGTGCTGGGACTCCAGTCCTTCGTCACCCGGTCCAACGGATGGCGGCGGATCCTGCTGATCGCGGGGGCGGCAAGTCACTCGGTCTTGACACTGCTCGCCTGGCGGCGGCTGCCGGCCCCGGCCTGGGGCGGGTGGCTGGAACTGGATGCCGTGGGGCTGCTCTTTCTCTCGGTTACGAGCGTCCTGTTCCTGGCGGCCGCGTGCTACGCGTCGGGCTACCTGTCGCGCGAGCGCGAGACGGTATCGGACTTCGAGGAGGGGTTGCTCTTCAAGAACCAGCCTGAGGCGGTCTTCACCGGGTGCCTGCTGCTCTTCCTGTCCGCGATGACCCTGGTGTGTCTGAGCCGGCACATGGGAGTGCTGTGGGTGGCGGTGGAAGGCACAACCTTGTGCAGCGCGCCGTTGATCTACTTCCACCGGCACCACCGGTCGCTGGAGGCGGCGTGGAAATACCTGATGATCTGTTCGGTCGGCATCGCCCTGGCGTTGCTCGGGAACTTCTTCCTGGCCGTGGCGTTCGGGGCCGGGGGCACCGCGTCCCTCGCGCTGTCCGTTCTGACGCACGCCGACGCCGCGCCGCACCTCGTCTGGTTGAAGCTGGCCTTCATCTTCCTGCTGGTGGGCTACGGTACCAAGATGGGCCTGGCCCCCATGCACACCTGGCTGCCCGATGCGCACAGCGAGGCGCCGTCGGTCGTGTCGGCGCTCCTGTCCGGCGCGGTGCTGAACTGCGCGTTTCTCGGCATCCTGCGCGTGTGGCAGGTGCTCGTGGCCGCGGGACACACGGAGTTCGCCCGGCCGCTACTGGTCGGGTTCGGACTGGTGTCCATGGCGGTGGCAGCGGTGTTCATTCTCGGGCAGACGGACTACAAGCGGATGCTGGCCTATTCGAGTGTGGAGCACGTGGGGATCCTGGCGCTCGGGCTCGGGCTGGGCGGCGCCGCCGTGTTCGGGGCGCTGCTCCACGCGGTGAACCACTCGCTGACCAAGGCCATGCTCTTTCTCGTGGCCGGCGGGATCCTGGCGGCCTACCGCACCAAGAACTGTTCCGGCGTGAAGGGGCTTGCCCGCGCCATGCCGGTCACCGGCGCCTTGTGGATGGCCGGCTTCCTGTCCATCACGGGCACGCCGCCCTTCGGTGTGTTTGTGAGCAAGTTCATGATCCTGCGCGAAGCCTTCCTCGGCGGACACGCCTGGGTCGGCGTGGCGGCGCTCGCGATTCTCGCCCTGATCTTTGTCGGATTCACCTTGGTCGTGCTGAGGATGACGCAGGGCGAGGCGCCGGAAGGCGGCCGTGACACCTTCCGTGAGGCGGCCTGGGCGGTCGTTCCTCCCGCGGCGCTCGCGGCAGGCGTGCTGGCGCTGGGGTTGTGGATCCCGTCCTGGCTGGAACGCGTGCTGGCCCAGGCCGCGCAGACCCTGGGGGGAGGACTGTGAACACGAAGACAGACCTTCTCGCGCTCCGCTCCGGCGAGCCTGTCGCGATGACGGCCATTCCGGTCCTCCCGCTTCCGATCTTCTGGGACCGCGTGGTGAGCGGGGTGGACGACGGGCTTCGCATCTCCGCGCTGTTCGGGCAGCCGGCCGGCGCCGCCGGCGAGGGGGTGCGCCTGTTCGCCATCCTCGCGGATGACGGCGGCGGCGTCCTGCACGCCGCGTGCGCCGACGTGGACCGCGAGTATCCGGCCCTGACGCCCGATTGCCCGCAGGCCCATTGGTTCGAGCGCGAGATCGCGGAGCAGTGGGGCGTCCGGCCCACCGGGCACCCCTGGCTCAAGCCGATCCGCTTTCACGGCTCGTACCGGCCGGGGCACGACGCCTGGCAGCGCGAGGGTGGGGGAGCGATAGAGCCGTCCGTGACCGACTTCTTCCGGGTCGAGGGCGACGAGATTCACGAGGTCGCGGTGGGACCGGTCCATGCCGGCGTCATTGAGCCGGGTCATTTCCGTTTCCAGTGCTTCGGCGAGACCGTGCTGCATCTGGAGATATCCCTCGGCTACCAGCATCGCGGCGTCGAACGCGCGCTGTTCAAAGGGGGCGGCAAACGGGCCATTCACTATGCCGAGACCCTGGCGGGCGACACCACGATCGGGCACGCCCTGGCCTTCGTGCGGGGCGTCGAGGCGCTGGCCGGGGTGCGTACGCCGGCCCGGGCGCACGCCCTGCGCGCCGTGGCGATGGAACTCGAGCGGCTGGCGAATCACGCGGGCGATCTCGGCGCGCTGGCCGGCGATGTCGGATTCCTGCCGACCGCCGCGTACTGCGGACGGCTGCGCGGCGAGTATCTGAACATGACCGCGCTCCTGTGCGGAAACCGGTTCGGCCGGAATCTGGTGCGGCCCGGCGGCGTGCAGTTCGATCTCGATCCCGCGCGGTGCGAGGAATTGCTGAAACGGCTGAACGCCGCGGAGTCCGACACCCGCAACGCGGTGGAGTTGATGTTCTCGACGCCGTCGGTGCTGGCGCGGTTCGAGGAAACCGGCGCTGTCCCGGAAGACGACGGCCAGGCGCTGGGCCTGGTGGGCCCGGCGGCGCGGGCTTGCGGGATCGAGCGCGACGTGCGGCAGGATCATCCTTTCGGGTTCTACCGCTTCCACCAGATCCCGATCGCGACGTCGACGACGGGCGACGTCTATGCCCGCGCCCTGGTGCGGTGGCTGGAAATCCAGCGCTCGATCACCTTTATCCGGGAGGTCGCGCAGAGCCTGCCCGAGGGCGTCGCCATGAGCGGGGACGCCGGCCGGATGGCGCCGGACAGCCTGGTCGTGTCGCTGGTCGAGGGCTGGCGCGGCGAGGTCTGCCATGTGCTGATGACCGATCGCGAGGGCGCGCTGGCGGGGGGCAAGGTGGTCGATCCCTCCTTCCACAACTGGATGGGCCTGGCCCTCGCGCTGCGCAACCAGCAGATTTCGGACTTCCCGCTGTGCAACAAGAGTTTCAACCTGTCCTATTGCGGACACGATTTGTGAGGCGACGATGCTGAAGGTGTTGGCAGCCAGATGCAAGCAAGGGTATCGGACGATGTCCTATCCGGCGTCCGCGCCCGTGCTGCCCGACCGGTTCAAGGGCCGGCCCGCGCTCGATCCGGCGCGCTGCAAGGCCGGGGAATGCGGGAAATGCGCCGAGGCGTGTCCGGTCGGCGCGTTGACGTGTCGGGACGGCAAGCCCGTCCTGGACATGGGGCGGTGTCTGTTCTGCGGCGCCTGCGAGAGCGCGTGTCCCGGCGGCGCCGTCCGGTTTACGAACGACCATCAGCTTGCGGCCCGGGATCGCGGGGCGCTGGTGCGGGGCGGCGACGAGAAGGCGCTGGCGGCGGCGCTCGGCGCGGCGTCCCGCCGGCTGTTCGGCCGGTCGCTCAAGCTGCGGCAGGTCAGCGCGGGCGGATGTAACGCGTGCGAGGCGGACTGCAATGTGCTGAACACGCCCGGGTTCGATCTTGGCCGGTTTGGCATCCAGTTCGTCGCTTCCCCGCGGCATGCCGACGGGTTGGTGATTACCGGCCCGGTGAGCCGCAACATGGAACTGGCCCTGCGGAAGACCTACGAGGCCGTGCCCGCGCCGAAACTCGTGATCGCAGTGGGGAGTTGCGCCATTTCCGGCGGGCCGTACGCGGGGCATCCAGAGCAGGCCGGCGGGGCGGCGTCCGTGGTACCGGTGGATGTCTATATTCCCGGGTGCCCACCGCATCCGGCAACGATCCTGGATGGATTGTTGCGGGCGGTGGGGCGGATCCCGGAGCAAGGATAGGCCGGGTTACCGGCGTCCGCCGCCATTGCGGCGGCGGCGGGGGCGGGCCTCGCTTACGACAACCCGGCTGCCGTCCAGATCCTTGCCGTTCATGCCATTGGCGGCGGCCTGCGCGGCCTCGACACTTCCCATGCTCAGGAAGGCGAACGGCTTGCGGTCATCCTCGCCGCGCGAGGCAATCAGCCGCACGTCGCGCACTTCGCCGAAACGTTCGAAGCACTTCCGGATGGTTGGCTCCGAGGTGTCCGGCGCCAGGTTGCCGACGTGGATTTCCGTGCTGCGGATCACCCGCGAGCCTCCGCGGCGCGCCCGGACCCGCATGCCGAGCAGGACACCGAGCAGGAAAGTCGCCAGCATACCGGCAATCAGGGTGTAGAGGGGGTATTCACAAGAACTCATCATACATGCGGTCGTTTCCATATGCTTCTCCGTACTGACGCGCGGGGGTTGTGGTTGGGTATCCCGCTACTTCATCCCGATGAACCCTTCGAGCTTCCGGATGCGCGTGGGATGACGCAACTTCCTGAGGGCTTTCGCCTCGATCTGCCGGATGCGTTCGCGGGTTACGTTGAACTGCTTGCCCACTTCCTCGAGGGTGCGCGAATACCCGTCGGCCAGCCCGAAGCGAAGGTTCAGAACCTGTTGTTCGCGCTCGGTTAGCGTTCCGAGCACGTCTTTCAGGCGATCCTTCAAAAGACTGTAGGCCGTCATTTCCGACGGGTTTTCCGCGCCCTTGTCCTCGATGAAATCTCCGAAATGCGCGTCATCGCCGTCGCCCACCGGGCTCTGCAGCGAGATCGGCTGCTGGGCCATCTTGTAGACGGCGCGGACCCGATCCGCGGGGAGGCTCATTTCCTCGGCGACCTCCTCGGGGGTCGGCTCGCGTCCGAGTTCCTGGACCAGCTTCTTCTGCACGCGCATCAGCTTGTTGATCGTTTCGATCATGTGCACCGGGATGCGGATGGTGCGGGCCTGGTCGGCAATGGCCCGTGTCGCCGCCTGGCGGATCCACCATGTGGCATAGGTGCTGAACTTGTAGCCGCGGCGGTATTCGAACTTCTCCACCGCCTTCATGAGGCCGGTGTTGCCTTCCTGGATGAGATCGAGGAAGGACAGGCCGCGGTTCATGTATTTCTTGACGATGCTGATCACGAGGCGGAGGTTGGCTTCGACCATCTCCGTCCGCGCGGCCATGCCCTTGCGCATGGCGTCCTTGAGCTGCTTGTATTTCGCCACGAAGGACTCGTGTTCCATGCACAAGCGTTCCTCGAACTTCCGCAAACGGCGGCCTTCGACCGCCAGAATGGTGTCGCGCTTATGGCTCTTGCGGGCCTTGCCCTGTGCCTCGATGGCGGCGATGCAGGCAATGAGCTCACGGCAATCGTCTTCCACGCGGGCCGCCAGCGATTCGATGATCTTCTGCTTGAAGTATAACTTGTCGAACAGGGCGGTCAGCTTCTTGCGGCACCGATCCATGTTCTTGAGGGCAGCCGCCTTCTGCGTGATGGTGGTCTTGGTCTTGCGGACCGTGCCGAACTCCCGGAAGAGGCTGTCACGCTGTTTGAGAATGTCGCGTTTGACCTTCGGGAGAATCTGGAGGTACTTGTCGCGGCTGTCCACGAATTTGTCCTCGATAACGCGGTCGAACCGTTCGCGACCGTTTTCGAGGCGTTCCGCCATGCCAAGGTACATGTCGGCGGCGATGCCGAGCTCGTTGAACAGGGTGCGGACGGTGATTTCCGCCGTCTCGATGCGCTTGCAGATCTCCACCTCCTGCTCGCGAGTGAGCAGGGGAACCTGCCCCATCTGGTGCAGGTACATGCGGATGGGATCGTCGAAAATATCCAGTCGTTCGGCGCGAGGCACCGCGCCCGCCGGGGTTTTGGGTGGTTCCTTGCGGTATTTCTCGACATCGGACGCCTCGATGATCTCGATGTCCATGCTTCGCAGGAGTTCCATGTATCCTTCCAGCTCGTCAGGATTGATGACGGAGCTGGGGATCAATTCGTTGACGTCGTCGTAGGTCAGGTATCCCTGCTCCTCGGCGAGCTTGACGAGGTCCTTGATGCGCTGGCTGCGTTCCTCCCAGCTCAAGGAACCCGTGGCGGCGACTTCCTCGGTGATTTCCTCGGTTTCGGGTTTGGCTTCCAGGTCGGTCTGTTCCGCCGGTTCCCGCAGGAGCCCTTGCGCAGCGCCTTTGGCGCGCCCGTGGGTGGATTCGGACGGCTTGGCGCCATCCTTGCGTGGTTGTGCCTTGGAAGGTTGCGCCTTTGGAAGACCGGACTTGGCGTTCGGCTTCCGAGCAGGTTCAGCCTTTGTCCGTTGCGCTTTTGCGGGCGCAACCGTGGAGGGCTTTGCCTTGACGGTCTTTCCCTTGGATGGAGATCCCTTGGCGGGTGTTGTGGTGGCTGGAACCTTTTCCTTCCCCTTGGGGCCCTTCTTCTGCTCAGCCGCTTTCGTTTTCGCCATGACTTTCCCTTGAACTCCGTACAATCAAGAATAGGACACAATTCACCGCCGAGGGGTCAAATTGCCAGAATTGAAACGCCCTTGCCAAGGAAAATCTGAAAAAATAATCCGCCGTTGGAAGGATGGCTGGCGTCCGGTGCTGTTCCCGCCAACCCTGTGGTTTAGGAAATCGGGAGCATCAGGGTCTTGGCAAGATCGGCGGCCTGACCGCGCCCGGCAAGGCACTGGACCAACGCCAGGGCAAATTCAAACGAGGTGCCGGGACCCTGGCTGGTGATCAGGCGGCCGTCCACAACCACGCGGTCGTCGAGACGCGGGGTGGCGGTCAACTGTGTGGCTACGCCCGGATGACACGTGACGCGACGGCCGCCGAGTATGCCTGCCTGCTGCAGCACCAAGGGGCCGGCGCAAACGGCGGCGATCCACTTGCCGGCGCTGTGGAAGGCGCGGACGGTGTCGAGAACACGGGTGTCGGCCCTGAGGCGGTTGACACCCTCGGCGCCGCCGGGGATGGCCAGGAGATCGAAGGCGTCGGGTTGGATATCGTCCCAGGCCTTGTCGGGAAGAAGCCGCACACCGCGCGAGGCTGTCACCGGCCCGCCGGTCAGTCCGGCGGTTGTGACCGCCACGCCGGCGCGACGCAGAACGTCCACCAGGATAACGGCCTCCATTTCCTCGAGGCCGTCGGCGAAAGGCACAAGCACGCTGGCCATGATCAGTCGTTCCTCCGGCCGCCAAGCAGTCCGGCGCGGTAGAGGTAATAGAGCAGCGTCAGGAGGGACGTCACCGCCGAGGCCACATAGGTCATGAAGGCGGCGTTGAGGACGCGGGCGGCATCCTCCTGCTCCTGGTGCGAGACGATTCCGGCGGAAACCATGAGGCGGCGCGCGCGTGCGGAAGCATCCCATTCCACCGGCAGGGTCACGAGGGAGAAGGCCACGACGACGGCGAAGAGAAGGGCGCCGGCGAGGATCAGTTGCGGACTGTGGAAGAACATGCCGATGAGGAAGAAGATGTAGGAGCCGAAACTGCCGAACTGGGTGGCGGGCACCAGGGCGGTGCGCATGCCGAGCCACGCGAACCCCGTGGCGTGCTGCAGGGCGTGGCCGGCCTCGTGGCAGGCGACGCCGATGGCGGCAAGCGAGTGCGAATTATAGACTTCCGGGGACAGCCGGAGCGTCCGCGTGGTGGGATCGTAGTGATCGCTCAGCATGCCGCCGATGGGTTCCACGGCGACATCACGCAATCCCTGCTGATCCAGCAGCCGGCGCGCGGATTCCGCGCCCGTCGCGCCCAGGCGGGAAGGAACCTGGGAATACTTGCTGAAGGTCATCCGCACCTTGATGGTGGCGATGAGGGCCAGCAGCATGCCGGGGCCTACGAACAGGAGATACTTCGGATCAAAAAACATGGTCGTTTCCTCCTCGATTCAATGAAAACGGCATCCATTGGACCAAAACGGGGCCGCAAAGGCAAGACCGGCTTGGGCAGGCAGGGCAGAGCGTCAGACCGTCTGGCAGACCGTGATGGCGGCAACGCCGACGATGTCGTCCGCCGTACAGCCGCGGGAGAGATCGTTGATGGGTTTGGCCAACCCCTGCATGATCGGACCGTAGGCGGTGGCGCCTGCAAGGCGTTCCGTGAGCTTGTATCCGATGTTGCCGGCCTGCAGATCCGGGAAGATGAGGATATTCGCGGCGCCTTTCAGGGGACTGTCGGCGCACTTCCGGGCGGCCACGGCGGGGACGATGGCGGCATCCAACTGCAGTTCACCGTCCACGACGGCGTCCATCCGCAGTTCCGCGACACGCTGGGCCGCGAGGCGGGTGGCCAGAGTCATCTTGTCCACGAGCGGATGCAATGCACTGCCGCGGGTGGAAAACGAGAGCAAGGCCACGCGCGCCTGCCCTCCGATGAGCGATTGGTACGAACGGATCGTGGCCACGACGATATCCACGAGTTGTTCGGCCGTGGGGTTCGGGTTGACGCCGGAATCGGCATAGAAAAGCACCCGGTCTCCGCCGGGGGTGGGGTGGGCAAGGTCCATGGCGAAGAAACTGCTGGCGGTCTGGATGCCCGGCGCCGTCCCGATGCAGTGGAAGGCGGTGCGCACCATGTCGGGGGTGGAGGCGATGCTGCCGGCCACCAACCCGTCGGCCATGCCGTTTTGCACCATCATGTTGCCGAAGTACAGACGATCCCGCATCAGCTTGGCGGCCTGGACGGGGGTGACGCCCTTGTGTTTGCGGCGTTCGGCGAACGCGTCGGTCAGGCGGGCGGTATCGGGGGAGGAAAGGTGATCGACGAGGCGGACAGGCAGTCCGTCGAAGGAAACGCCGGCGGCCGAGGCCGCGGCTTCCTGGGGCGTGGCCAGCACAATGACGTTTGCGGCGATGCCCGCGCGGGCGATCTTCGCAGCGGCCTGCATGACCCGCTGATCATGGCCTTCCGGCAGCACAAGGGTTTTGCGGGCGGATCTGGCTTTCGGGATGAGGGTGTCGAGCAGCGGCATGGGAGGGGTCCTGTGAAGGTTGCAGTCCGGACTATTTTACGGTGGGTGCGCCATTGGGATCGGGGCAGGCGGCGGTCTTGCAGGGAACCGTCAGGAGCCGGACGGTTTCACGGGCGATCATCAACTCCTCGTTGGTCGGCATGACGATGGCCTTGAGCGTGCTTTCGGGAGTGCTGATAATCGCGGCCTTGCCCATGGCCTTGCGGTTCTTTTCGCGGTCAAGATGGCAACCGAGGCAGGCAAGCCGTTCGACGACTTGTTCGCGGATGGTGAGGCTGTTCTCGCCAATGCCGCCTGTGAAGACGACGGCGTCGGCGCCACCGAGAATGGTGAAGTAGGAGCCGATGTAGGACACGAGGCGCTGGACGAACATCCGGATGGCTCGCTGGGCCTGCACGTTGCCGGCCTCGGCCGCGGCCACGTTATCCCGCATGTCGCCGCTGCCGATGCCGGAAACGCCGAGCAATCCGCTGCACTTGTTCAGCAGCTTGTCAATTTCGTCGGGTGTCATTCCGCGCCGCGCAAGATAGAGCACGACGGCGGGGTCGATGTCGCCGCAGCGGGTGCCCATGACGAGTCCGTTCAGAGGGGTCATGCCCATGCTGGTGTCCAAAACGTTGCCGCGCTCGACGGCAGTGATGCTGGCGCCGTTACCCAGATGGGCGGTGATCAGCTTCAGTTCGCCCAGCGGCTTGCCGATCAGGTTGGCGGCTGCGGTGGCGACGAACTTGTGCGAGGTGCCGTGAAAGCCGTACTTGCGGATGCCATACTTCTGGTAGTAGTCGTACGGAATGGCATAGAGGTAGGAGGACGGCGGCATGCCGTGATGGAAGGCGGTGTCGAACACGGCGATGTTGGGGACGTTCCGGAAGACCCGCTCGCAGGCCTCGATGGCGCCAAGGTTCGGCGGGTTGTGCAGCGGGGCGAGGTTGGAACACTCGCGGATGGTGTGCTTGACCGCTTCGGTGACGGCCACGGAGTCATGGAACTCCTCGCCGCCGTGGACCACCCGGTGACCGATGGCCTCGACCTCGGCGAGGCTTTTCAGCACGCCGGTTTCGGGATCCACCAGGCGGTTGCAGATCAGGCGCAACGCCTCGTCATGTGTGGAAATCAGCGCCTGCTCCTTGAACACGTTGCCATCATGCCGTTCGTATTTCAGGAACGGTTCGTTCAGGCCGATGCGTTCCACGATGCCGCGGGCCAGCACCTTCTCGTGGTCCATGCTGAACATGGTGAACTTGAGGGATGAGCTTCCGGCGTTGACCACCAGCACGTTCACGGGCGAGCGACGACTCTGGGCCGACTTAGGCATATTTCCCCTTCTTTCCTTCACCTCAGGCGTGCCTCACGATGG
>CAYWKN010000003.1:0-21346 GCA_964458765.1 uncultured Verrucomicrobiota bacterium | reverse complement strand
TTCGTTCAGTAGGCGCCCACCAGTGCCTTTTCGGCCGCCTGTGTCCAGTACCCCTGATCCAGTTTCACCGCCACGGCGGGCAGCGTGTGATTGATCTGGTTCAAGGGCGTCAGGCCCATTCCGTGCAGCATGGGATAGACGACGATCTTTCCCGCCAGTGTGCGGTTTTCCACAGCGTCCAACCCCGCCACGGCCCCTGCCATGCCGGAGACGGCGTCCACGCTGCGGTTCGTATCCAGCCGTCCGGAGGCCACCTTCTCGAGGACCAGCAGCATGTCGCGGATGGTGGATCCGCTGGTGCCGAACATGTAACAGCGGTTTGCGATATAGAGGTCGAGATCGAGTTCCTGGCGGACCGGCGCGGGAATCCCGGCAAAGATGTTGACGAGGCAGCCCGGCGAACTGTTGCGGATGGCTTCCGCCACCAGGGCGCCGACGGGCGCCATGATCACGGAATAGCTGAACGGACCGCCCGGGGCCGCGTTCCTGGTGTTGATCATGCGCAGTTTCACGCCATTGGCCTTGGCCATGGGGGCTGCCTTTGCCAGCACCGATGCCAGGCGTGCATCGTCGAAGTCGGTTCCGACGACCGTCAGTCCGGAATGCCCGGTGCAGACATCGCGGAGGACGTGCATCTGGCCCATGGGGCCGCCGGCCCCGACGATGCACAGGCTGTCGCCGTTACGCAGTTCGCCCGTGGCAGGAATCGTCCGGTAGGCGTCGGCGGGCGAGGCGGTCGCGGTTCCGATCCAGCGGGTCATGCCGTAATGGATGCGGCCCACGCCGACCGAAACCGGTTCGCCGATCCGGCGGCCGCCGGTGACGATGTTGAGGAGACCATAGGCGGCAATCTTGTCGTTCAGCGTCTCCAGAGTCCGGCGCGCGGCGCCGAAATACACGATGTCATCGAACCCCTCCGGGGGGAGATCCGCGGGCGCGGCGACACGTGTGACGGGGAGCCCCAGGGCCGCCATCTCGCCAGGCGCATCGGCGCCGACCCAGGACACCGCTGCCGGCTTGCCGCCGGTGCAGCATTCGGCGAGTCCTTGCGCGACATGGCCGCTTTCCACCACGACCGCCAAACGGCCGCCCGCCTTGATGCATTGCCGTTCGGGGGTGACGTACGAGTTCTCGACGCAGGCCCACGGTTCCACCAGCGCCACGGCCGAGGCGCTCAGGGAATCGGGGACCGGGATGAGGAACCGTTCCCCTGTGCTTTCGTCCATGACGACACGTTCATCCAGGGCGACGTATTCCTGAAGGGCGCCCTCGAAATTGTAGCCAAAGGCGCCGTTGGATCCGGCGGTCCGCAGGCGGCGGTAGTCGGCCTGCACGAGGCAGCGCTCGCCGACCTTGTGGTGCCGGACCTTGTCGCCCACCGCCACGATGCGCAGAACGGCTTCATGGCCGGGGACGGTGGGCTTGTCGCCGGGCACGTATCCATTCAATGTGGCGATGGTTTCGGACGGAAGTCCAGCGACGAGCGCGCTCTTGCGCGGATGTTCGGTGAACTGCTTGAGCAGTTTCAGGTCCGAGAAGCACAGGCTCACGGCTTCCACCTTGCCGAGAATGCCATAGGGGCCGGGGTGTTCCACTGGTTTCGCGGAATTCAGCTTGAGTTGGCCTGGACCGGTCAGTTGGACGGCGTGTTGAGTGGCGGGGATGGGGGCGGGTTGTTTGGTTGGCATGATACTCCTTGTTACGAAAGCATGACCTGGCCGCCGGTCACGGGCACTGCCTGGCCGGTTTCGTAGGTTTGTTCCATCAGGTACAGGATGGCTTTGACCACATCGGGTGCCTCGCAGCCGCGGCGCATAGGCGCCTTGGCCTCGTAGAAGCGGCGGACGTCGGTGATGGTCTTCGCGCCCGGGACCTTGCCGGTCCGCAGGTACTGAACGAACAAACCGTTCTTCGGGTCGGACCACAGCGGGCCGTCGAAGAAGTTCCCCGGGCAAATGGCGTTCACCTTGATGTTGTCTTCCACCAGCTCAAGGGCGAAGGACTGGGTCAGGCCGATGCCGCCGAACTTGCTGCCGGCGTACGCCCCGTTGCGGTTCGAGCCTTCCAGTCCCGACTTGGAGTTGATCTGGATGATGTCGCTCCAGTAGCCGGGGTGGGCGGCGTGCTGGGCCGCCAGGATTGGCGCCGCCTGCTGCACACAGAGGAAATAGCCCTTGTAATTGACGGCGGTGACGAAATCGAAATCGGCGGGGCTCTGGGTCTTTACGCTGCCGGCCTTGAGGACACCCGCGTTCGAGATGAACATATCGAAGCCGCCATAGCGCCGGACCACGGCGTGCAGCGCCGCGGCGATCGAATCCGGCGAGGTCACGTTGGCCGCCAGGCCCATGGCACGCCCGGGGCCGAATTGCGAGGCGAGGGATTCAGCGGCGGCCGCGGCCCCTTCCTGGTTGATGTCCAAGAGCACGACATGAGCGCCTTCGCCGGCCATGTGGCGGGCAATCTCCAGCCCGAAGCCTTGCGCGCCGCCGGTAATGACCACCACCTTGTTCGCCGCACGCGGAGCGGCGCCGGTTGTGCAACAGGACGATCCATTGCACGAGCACTCTGTGCCGCAACCCGTCCCGTGCCGTGGCGCATCCGGAGACGACCGGCGCCGGCCGCGGATGGACTGCATTGCGCCGATGGCGAGCCTGCGCATGGCATCGGCCTCGCGCCAGTCGCCGCCTGCCGCGAATAACCCGAGTCCGGGAACCAGCACGATCCGGGGCTTGCGTCCGAAGGTCTTTTCGTGCTTCGCAACCGACGGGCGCAGCGACTCCGCGGCGGCGGCGGGATTGCCATCCGCGGGCGCCTTGGTGACGAGCGGGAAATCCAGCCCCTGGAGGTCGGCATCGCGGGAGGTTGTGGCCTCGGCAAGCGACTGCATCCGGCGGCGATTTCCCGTGAACGAACGCACGGGGGGGGAATCGTCGAAGACAACGATAGGCAGGGTGGGGCCGGAGGCAAGAAGGCCGCGCAGGACCGGGCCAAGGATGTTGAGCAAGGGGGGGGACGACGCGTTCGTGGGCTTTTTCATGCGTTATGGCTCCAAAAGGCGATGACAGCAGCGCCGAGCTTCCGGAAGGCCGCGATGCGAGACTCGGCGTCGCGATATCCGGGATGGAGAATGCCGTTCGCGTCCACATAGCCGGCGAGATTATGCCAGGCAAGGAACTGGTGGGCGGCGACGACGCAGGCGCCTTCCCGGAAGATGGCCTGGACATCCGCGGGGATGGGGACCCCGCCCCGGCACGTGGGCGCCAACGGGACCCGGTCGAGCGTGTTGTGTTCCGTGCCGGCTGTGACGATGATCCCCGCCTTGCGCATGGCAAGGACATAGGCGGAAAGCGTTTCCGGGCTGTTGCGCAAGGGAATGAATTCCGCGGCATGAAGGCCTGCGGCGCGGATCGAGGCTACCAGGTCGTCCACAGGGGTTTCATAACCGCAGATCGGCGTGGCGCCGTCCGCGAGAACCGGGTAGCAGGGAATGCCGCCGAGTTCGAGGATCAGTCGTCGCGCGGACTCGAAGGTCGGGAAGGTTTCCTCGACGTAGGCCGGTTTCCCCGCCTTCATCAGGTAGGTGCGGATCTCGTCCTGTACCTTCACGGCGCCATCCGGTGCGGCCTTCGAGGCGGCGCCGAAGACGCGTCCGAGAATTTCCGCGCGCCGGTCGGGCGGCACGAGGGCGAAGACCGCCTCCTGGAAGGCCATGGCGATGTGCCGCTCCTGGAGGTGGACGCTGGCGGGGGGGCAGCCATGCCGGGTCACAACACGGTCCTTGATGACTTGCGGCGTAAGGCCGGTGCGCAGGCCATGCTGTTCAAAGATCGCCGCCAGTCGCGCCACGATGGCCTCGGCGCGCAGGCTGTCGCTGGAACGGATCCCGGACATCAGACGTCCGGCTTCGGCGGAGAACGTCTCGAAGCGTGTGATGCCCTTGCCGCAGACGTAGATCTTGCCGGGATTGCCGGGGTCGTTGACCTTGATACCGGCCTCGACCAGTCCCTGGATCAGGGCGATGATCTCGACGCCGAACAAAGGGAAGATCCCTGCCGGCGCGGTGAGCCGGGCGAATTCGCTATAAACGCCGAAGTCGTAATAGTTGCTGATGCCTGCGACGCGGATCTTCTGGTCCACGGCCTGTTGGGCGGCCTGGGCCACGTTGTCAAAGGCGCAGAAATTCGGCGGCAGATGGATGTGTGTGTTGATCCCGCCCTCCGGCAGGGCGGGCGCGCCGGCTTCCGCCTGGAGGCGGATCGTGTCCAGGGCGTGGTTGGCCAGCAGACGCTTGAAGATATTCCTGATGGCCGTGTTCGGGGATGACATGAGGTTTCGCCTTTCGGTTATTGGGCTGCGACGCGAAGGATCTTGCGCGGCGGCATATGCAGCGCGGCGCCGAGCGCATCCTCCGCCGACTCCTTGAGGCTCTCGCTGAGGGTGGGGTGGGCAAAGACCACCTCGGCCATCTCATGCACGGTGGCTTTCTTGTGCAGCAGCGCCCCGGCGGCGGCGATGCACTCGGTGGCATTGTGGCCCAGCATGTGAACGCCGAGAATCGCATCGGTTTCGCGGTGGCGGATGACCTTGACGAATCCCTCGGTGTGTCCCACGGCCATTGCCTTGCCGAGGAAGTTCAGGGGGAAGGCCCCGATCGAGACCGGCAGGCCGGCCGCCTTGGCCTGGGCCTGGGTCATGCCGACCGCGCCGATTTCCGGGAAGGTGTAGACGGCGGACGGAATGGGCGCGGTGAACGGGCTCCGATGCCCGAGCGCGTTCTCGACCGCCGTGATACCGTGCGCCGAGGCGGCATGCGCCAACAGGCAGCGTCCGTTGGCGTCGCCGATGCAGTAGTGCCCGGCCACCGGGGTTTCCATGAAGTCGTTGACTCGGACGAAACCGCGATCGGTCGCCAGGCCCGCCTTCTCCAGCCCGATGTCCGCTGTGTTCGGACGTCGGCCGATGGAGAGCAGGACCCGGTCGGCTTCCACGGTCTGTCCGTTGCTCAGGGTGGCCCGGACGCCGCCTTCCGCCGTCAGGGACTCCACCTTGGCGCCGGTAAAGCAGGTAATGCCGCGTTTGGAGAAGATCTTGACCAGGGGGTCGGAAAAACTCTCGTCCAGTTCCGGCAGGAGGCGGGGCATCATCTCGACGACGGTGACGGTGACGCCGAACGCCTGCATCATGCAGGCG
Source organism: uncultured Verrucomicrobiota bacterium (assembly GCA_964458765.1). Classification (GTDB taxonomy): domain Bacteria; phylum Verrucomicrobiota; class Kiritimatiellia; order CAIKKV01; family CAITUY01; genus CAIVSY01. The sequence goes on along the minus strand of CAYWKN010000003.1, from coordinate 16,153 downwards.
AACTCGCAGCCGATAACGCCGCCGCCCACGATCAGGAGCCGCTGGGGCAGGGTCTTCCAGTGGAGGGCCTCGTCGCTCGTGCAGACCACAGCCGGATCGGCGGGCCAGCCGGGGATGCGGGCGGGGATGGAACCCACGGCAAGGATGACCTTGGAAGCGGTGATTTCCTGGACGCCGCCGGCAGTCTGCACGGCCAGGCGGCCGGGGCCGGTAAACGTCCCGCGCCCCTGGAATATTGTCACGTTGCGGGCGCCCAGCAGCGACTTGATGCCGCCGCGAAGGGTTTGGAGGACCTTGTCCTTGCGTGCCTGGATGGCAGTCCAGTCGAATCCTGCGGGTCCGGACACGGTGACGCCGAGGGAGGCGGCGCCCCGGATGGAGTGGAGGAGGTCCGCCGAGGCGAGGAGGGCCTTGGAGGGGATGCAACCCACATTCAGGCAGGTTCCGCCCAGATGTCCCTGTTCCACGATGGCTGTGGAGGCGCCCATATGGCCGGCCTTGAGTGCGGCCACATAGCCGCCGGGCCCGCCGCCGAGTACGAGGATATCAAAGTTCTGGCTCATACGATTGCTCCCGGTTGATCACACCAGTCCGGCTGGGGATTCCAGCAGTTCCTTCAGGCGCGCCATGAACCTGGCCGCCGGCAAGCCGTCCACCACGCGATGGTCGGCGCTGAGAGTCAGGGTTATGGCCTTGCCCGGCCACATGGCGCCATCATGAACCATCACGGTCTCGCGGGCCGTGCCCACGGCGAGAATGGCCGACTCCGGCGGATTGATGATGGCGGTGAACTCCTCGATGCCGAACATGCCGAGGTTGGTGATGGTGAACACGCCCTTGCCCATGTTTTCGATCTTGCCGGCGCGGGCCGCTTCCACGATGCGGCGGGTCTCGGAGGCCACCTGGCGGAGCGACAGGGTGTCGGCGCTCGCCAGAACGGGAACTACCAATCCGTCCGGCATGCCCACGGCCACGCCGATGTTGGCGTCGGCCAGTTCCACCAGTTCATCGTTCTCGATGCGGCTGCGAAACGCCGGGAACTCGCGAACGGCGATGGCGCAGGCCTTTGTGATGAAGTCGTTGATGGAGCAGGGATACTTGGCTTTCTCGTCGCGCTGGCAGGCGATCAGCGGCGCGGCGTTCAAGGTGAGCTTCATGTAGAAATGCGGCACGGTCTGCTTGGAAGCTTGCAGGTTTCGCGCGATGGCCTTGCGCATGCCGGTCAGTTTCCTGCGTATGGCGGAGCCGGGTGCGGCAGGGACGGCGGGAACCGCCCTGGCTGCGGCGGCGGGCAGGTCGCGGGTGATCACACGGCCTCCCGGTCCCGAGCCCGGGGCGACGCCGGCGAGGTCAATGCCGCGTTCCGCCGCCTGCTTGCGGGCGGCCGGCGATGATTTGATGGCACCGCCGGTTGTCGCGGGAACGGTGGAGGGCGCCGAAGCTGCGGCGGGTGCGGCCGTGGCGACCGGAGCGGCAACCACGCTGGCAGGCTTGGCCGGCGCTTGTGCCGTTGTGCCAAGATCGGCGGGTAACGCCTCTCCGGCGGACCCGATGAGTGCAATACGGGTCTTTACGGGAACGGTCGTCCCCTCGCTCACCAGGATCTTGCGGAGCACGCCATCATGCCCAGCCTCCACTTCCACAACAGCCTTATCGGTTTCCACCTCGAGCAGGATCTCGGAGGCCTTGACGGAGTTCCCCTCGGCCTTGTGCCACTTCACGATGGTTCCTTCTTCCATGGACTGTCCAGCCTGCGGCATGAGAATGTCGAACATAGTGGTTCTCCTCTTATTTGTTGCCTGAAACAACGATTTGCTCGAATTATGACTGATTGGTGATTGAAGTCAATCAAAAATAAACAATTTGTTGTTGCTTTCATTTCGATACTTATGTCATAGTTGGCACCATTGTTGGAGAAGTCAGGAGTTTCAGCGATGGTACATTCGGCCAAACAACGCCGGGAAAGAGTGATGGAGTGCTTGTACCGGCAGGGGCATGTGCTGGTCAAGGACTTGGCCGGACTTCTCCACATTTCCGAAGCGACGGTACGGCGTGACCTGAAGGTTATGGCGGATCAGCAGGACATTGAGCTGGTCTATGGCGGCGCGACCTTGCGTCGGGGTTCGGATTTTTCGTTCCGATCCAGGCGTCAGAGGAATATGGAAGCCAAGCGCGTGATCGGCGAACTGGCGGCCGAACGCATCCAGGATGGCGACCAGATTTTCCTTGATTCCGGAACCACGACCTTCGAGATGGCGCCGATGCTGAAGAACCGGCGGCGGGTTTCCGTGATTGCCAACTCCACGAGGCTGGCCGAGGAGCTGGCGGTGGCGCCGGAGGTGGCGGTGATCATGCTTGGCGGGCAGTACCGGGCGGACCGCAACGACACGGTGGGGCCCCTGGCGATGAACACGCTGGAGCAATTGCGTGGCTATCGCGCCTTCATCGGGGCTGACGGCATGAGCATGGACTTCGGGCTGACAGCCAACGACATCGAGAGTGCGCACCTCTACCGTCTGGCGGTGCGACATGCCCGCGAGACGTTCCTGCTGGTGGATCACAGCAAGTTTCTCGCGCCCTCCCTCTACAAGATCGTGGAGTGGGAGGGTATCTCGTGCGTCATTACCGATCAGCGCCCGTCCCCGGAATGGGAGGATTTCCTGCGGAGCAGGCAGATTGAGTTGGTGTTTCCCGAGCCCGCCGTAAGAACCGTCGGGCCGGATGGATTGAATAGCAATGCATAGAAAGGAAACGGTATGCCCAAACAGAAGATGATTGTCCCCGCCGAGTCCCGCCGTCCGGGATTTGTCGAGTTTCAGCCCATTCCCTGTAACCAGTATGCGAAATCCGTCAAGGAGGAGCTCAAGCAATTTGGCGCGGCGGACCTGATCCGCATCCAGCGCGACATGACAGTGATCCGGGCGTTCGAGAGCATGCTCAACGAGGTCAAGCTCAAGGGGTCGTACGGGGGCATCGAGTACAATCACCGCGGTCCGGCGCACCTGTCCATCGGTCAGGAGGCCGCGGCGGTGGGCATGGCCTACACACTGGATGTGGACGACCACATCTACGGCAGCCATCGCAGCCACGGGGAAATCCTCGCCAAGGGACTGTCGGCGATCGAGCGGCTGGACGACGACGCCCTGATGAAGGTGATGAAGAGCTTCTTCGACGGCACGACATTGAAGGTGGTGGAGAAGGGCTTTTCCGGAACGGTCAAGGACCTGGCCGTGGACTTCCTGCTCTACGGGGCGCTGGCGGAGATTTTCGGGCGCGAGTACGGGTTCAACAAGGGCATGGGCGGTTCCATGCATGCGTTCTTCACGCCATTCGGGATCTATCCGAACAACGCCATTGTGGGCGGGTCGGGCGACATTTCCGTCGGTGCGGCGCTCTTCAAGAAGGTCAACCACCGCAAGGGGCTGGTGGTCTGCAACATCGGCGACGCGTCCGCCGGGTGCGGTCCTGTGTGGGAAGGATTGTGTTTCGCGACCATGGACCAGTTCTACGAGTTGTGGGACGAGGCGCACCGCGGCGGGCTCCCGCTGGTCATGAACTTCTTCAACAATTTCTACGGCATGGGCGGCCAGCCGGTGGGCGAGACCATGGGGTTCAAGGTGCTGGCGCGGCTTGGCGCGGGACTGCGTCCGGACCAGCTCCACGCCGAACGCGTGGACGGGTTCAACCCGCTGGCGGTGATTGACGCCTTCCGGCGCAAGCGCGCCCTTATCGAGGCCGGGCGCGGCCCGGTACTGCTGGACACGATCACGTACCGGTTCAGCGGACATTCCCCCTCGGACGCCAGTTCCTACCGGGAGAAGTCGGAGATCGAGATGTGGCAGAAGGAGGATCCGCTGGTCACGTTCGCCCAGTCCCTTGTGGACGCCAAGGTGGCGAAGAAGGAGTCCCTGCAGGCGCAGGCCGCGAACGTGGACGCACTCATCCTGAAAGCCTACCAGCGGGCTGTTGACCTGGCGGTCTCGCCCCGCGCGGACCTGAAGCGCGCCGCGTGCCTGCTCGACCGGACCATGTTCTCCAACCAGCGCATGGAGAAGATGGCTGACGACAAACCCGAGGTCCTGATCCCGATCGCGGAGAATCCGCGCGTGAAGCAACTGGCCCAGCGCAGCCGTTCGGCTTTCGACGCGGCGGGCAACCGCCTCCCGAAGAGCAAATGCGTCGGACTGAGGGACGCGTTGTTCGAGGCGGTCCTGGACCGCTTCCACAAGGACCCCACGCTGGTGGCCTACGGCGAGGAAAACCGCGACTGGGGCGGCGCCTTCGCGGTGTATCGCGGGCTGACGGAAGCCTTGCCCTATCACCGGCTGTTCAATTCTCCGATCTCCGAAGGGGCGATCGTGGGCACGGCCGTGGGCTATGGCCTGGAAGGCGGGCGCGCGCTCGTGGAACTGATGTATTGCGATTTCATGGGGCGGGCGGGCGATGAGATCTTCAACCAGCTCTCCAAGTGGCAGTCCATGTCGGGCGGCCTCCTGAAGATGCCTGTGGTGGTGCGTGTATCGGTAGGCTCCAAGTACGGCGCCCAGCACAGCCAGGACTGGGTGGCTCTTGTGGCCCATATCCCGGGCCTGAAGGTGGCTTTCCCGGCAACGCCTTACGATGCCAAGGGGCTCCTGAACAGCGCCTTGACGGGCACCGATCCGGTGATCTTTTTCGAGAGCCAGAGGATCTATGATCAGGCCGAGGAATTCCATCCCGGCGGCGTTCCGGCGGACTACTTCGAGGTCCCGTTCGGGGAACCGGATGTCAAGAAGGCGGGAACGGACTTGACGATCCTGACGATTGGGGCGACTCTGTACCGTGCCCTTGAGGCGGCAAAGATCCTGGAGACGGAGCACGGCATGTCCTGCGAGGTGATAGACGCGCGATCGGTGGTGCCGTTCAACTACGAGAAGGTCATCGAGTCGGTCCGCAAGACGCGCCGGATCCTGCTGGCGAGCGATGCCTGCGAGCGGGGGAGCTTCCTGCATACGATGGCCAGCAAGATCAACCAGTTCGCGTATGACGAGCTGGATGCGCCGCCGGTGGTGGTGGGCGCGCGCAACTGGATCACGCCGGCCGACGAGGTGGAGGATGCTTTCTTCCCGTTCGCCTGCAACCTGGTGGATGCGGTGCACGAGCATATCCAGCCGCTGAAGGGCTATGCGGTCAGCCGTCCCTGTGACACGTCCGACCTGATGCAGCGCAGCGCATCGGGATTGTGAGAAAACCATAGCGGGAGTGCAGCCATGGCAGCAAAGAAGGCAGTGGAGAGGGCGTATGCGTTGGCGCGGGAACAGTATGCTGCGATCGGGGTGGATACCGACAAGGCCCTGGCGCGCCTGGATAAGGTCGCGATCAGCCTGCATTGCTGGCAGGGCGATGACGTGGGCGGGTTCGAGACGGCGGAGGGCTTGAGTGGCGGCGGTATCCAGGCCACCGGCAATTACCCCGGCAAGGCCCGCACGGCGGATGAATTGCGCGCGGACCTTGACGTGGCGTACCGGATGATCCCCGGCAAGCACCGCCTGAACCTGCACTCGATCTATGCCGACAACCCCGGACGGCGCGTGGATCGCGACGCGCTGACGCCGGACCTTTTCAAGAGCTGGATTGACTGGGCCAAGGCCCGCAAGATGGGCATGGACTTCAACCTCTCCTGCTTCTCTCATCCCAAGGCGGTGGACGGATTCACCCTGTCGCACCGCGACGAGGCCATCCGGAAGTTCTGGGTCAACCACGGCATCGCCTGCAGGCGGATCGCCGCGGCGATCGGCAAGGCGCTGGGCACGCCCTGTGTGAACAACGTCTGGATCCCGGACGGCTACAAGGACACGCCGGCGGACCGGCTGGCGCCCCGCCTGCGCCTGAAGGAATCACTGGACCAGATGTTCGCCGTCCGCCTGGATTCGCGCCATGTTCGGGATGCGGTGGAAGGCAAGCTGTTCGGGATCGGGTCCGAGAGCTATGTGGTGGGTTCGCACGAGTTCTATCTGGCCTATGCCGTTGCCAACCGCAAACTGCTCTGCCTGGACGCGGGGCATTACCACCCCACGGAAACGATAGCCGACAAGATTTCGTCGGTACTGACACATCTCGACGAGATCCTGCTGCATGTCAGCCGCGGGGTGCGGTGGGACAGCGACCATGTGGTGACGCTGACCGACGACCTGCGGGCCATTGCCGAGGAACTGGTGCGCGGGAACTACCTGGAGCGCGTGCACATCGGGCTGGACTATTTCGATGCAAGCATCAACCGTGTGGCGGCGTGGGTGATCGGATCGCGCAACATGCTCAAGGCGCTGCTGGCGGCCCTGCTGGAGCCGTCGGGCCGGCTGCGCGCCGCCGAGGCGGCGGGCGACCACACAACGCGGCTGGCGCTGCTGGAGGAACTCAAGAGCCTTCCGATGGGTGCGGTATGGGACTACCACTGCGCGCGAAAAGGCGTGCCGGTGGGCGCCGCCTGGCTGGACGAAGTCAAGCGGTACGAGAAGAAGGTCTTGGCGGTTCGAGCCTGATCGTCCCGACGGCACAGTGTGAACACGTGCCCCTCCCCGGGGAAGTCTGGCGCGCCTGGCAGGATTTGAACCTGCAACCCTCAGATCCGAAGTCAGGACGCGCGTCCAGGAAAAACCTTTCCGAACGCAACACCCTGTAGAACAGTCGCTTACGCCGTCTCGGATAAAACCTTTCCGCAAAAAGTGTCAGATCGCGCTACGGATCGTACTATGGAAGATGCCGCTCAATACAGAAAGCCCATGAGGTAGAGCGGGACGGTTCTGCCGGCGCCAATCAGGATGTCGTCCTTGACCACGACCCCTCGCGGCTCGCCGGCAATCTGCCTGGCGCCCTTGCCGCGCCCGCCGACCTCGAAGACGGCGTCTCCGATCCTGAAGTCGCCGCCCCGGTCGCTGTAGGAAACCGCATGCCCCGCGTTCTGGACGGATGCGAGGAAGAACAACTCGCGCGTCGTCCCCGCGTCCATGGTCTGCCCGATCCCCTTGCAGACAGCATGGTACAACGTGGTGTTGTCGAGGAACGTCTTCTCCGGTTTCCGAATCAAGGCATGCCCTCGGGCGCGCGGGAGCAGCACACGGATCAAACCCGTCTCGTTCAGGATCACGAGGTAGTTCATCGCCGTCTTGGCGTCTACGCCGAGACTTGCCCCCAGTTTGTGGGCGTTGAGCGTGCCGGGCGGTATCGTGGCCAGGTAGTAAAGGATCTTCTTGAAGTAATGGAGGTTCTCGGTCTTCAGCCGGTAGTACGTCGCCACGTCCTCATAGATCGTCTTCTCTACCACCGCGAGCACCTTCTCGTGGTACTGGGGCGAATCCTCGAACACGTAGGGGTAGTATCCTTCCTGCAGGTACCGCCTGAAATGGCCCAGGAGCTTGGGAGCCTGCGCGAGCCTCGCCGAAACCGAGGCGACGTTCTCCAGCAGGGATTTCAGCGACACGGCCCGATGATCGGCGCCGGTTCTGAAGTTCAGGTACTCGCGGAACGAGAGGCCCGGAAGATGGTGCAGCGTGGCGCGCCGCGAAAGGTCGTAACTGCCCTTGGTCAGGCTCAGACTGGAACTGCCCGAAAACACGACCCTGACCTGGGGGAACGAGTCGTAGATGTTCTTGAGTTCCTGTTCCCACCCGGCGTACTTGTGGACTTCGTCGAAGAAGAACAGGCGCGTCCCCTCGGTCGTGTACAACTCGCGCACGAACTCCACGAGGCTGACCCTGTTGAAGAAGATGTGGTCGGCCGAGGCGTAGAACGCCTCCTCCGGCTTGCCGAGCCGGTCGCGGATGAACTGCAGCATCAGGGTCGTCTTGCCCACGCCGCGCGGGCCGACCAGCCCCACGAGCCGTCCCTTCACGTCGAAGGCATCGAAGAGGAAGCGATGGGTGCGCGCGGTCGTCTCCGCCAGCACCCGCCGGTAGGACTCTCTGAGAATGTCAATCATCGGAATGTACTCCTGTCAGCAACTGACAAAACAGGAGTATACTCCTGTTTCGAGCGGACGCAACAGCGAAAAGAAGAGGAGTCGGTCCGCGCGCAAGGCTGCCTCATTCTCCTTTCTGAGGCGTGTCCGTTGGTTGCGCTGCGGCGCACGCTTTCAGCGAATGCTGAAAAGGGCATAACGGCTGAAAAGTCTGTTGCCTTCCCCCGCGGCGGTTTCTCTGGTCCGCAAACCCGAAACAACTCGCCCTTTCCGGGGGCAAAGAGCGTCTGCATGTTGCGACAAACGCGCTCTTTGGCGGCCGAACGCAACCCTTTGGACATTAGCGAGCGTTCCTGGGAAGGCCTGGAGCAGAAAGTGGATCAGGCCAGCACTTCGGGTTGGCGCTTGATGCCGGGGAGCAGCTTCTCGGTCTGATCGATGCCGGCGGCCATGGTGGATGGCAGGCAGTCGCTGCAGATTTGGGTCGTTGTGATCTTGGCGTGGCCCAAAATGCGTTGCACCAGGCGCAGGTTGCCCGTCGCCGTGAACATCATCGTCCCGGTCGTGTGCCTTGCGGAGTGCAGAGGCTTGTTGGGAACCAGCCGCTTCCAGCGGCGCCACACCGCGGACTTCGACATCTGGCCGCCCTTCTGCGATGCGAAGATCGGCGAATCGGCTGCCAGCGTCTCGCGCTCGGATCTGGCGCGCCTGGCAGGATTTGAACCTGCAACCCTCAGATCCGAAGTCTGATGCTCTGTCCAATTGAGCTACAGGCGCACGGCAAGGAAGGATTCACGGACGACGGTGCAGTCTCTTGCGCCGTCATGCCGGGAAACGGTTTCCAGAATGCCGCCGTATGGTGGCGGGAGCCGGGTCGGGAGTCAAGCGGTAAGAGCCCGGTGCGGAAAAGGGTGCGGAAAAGGTAATGGGATGCGCTGAAAGCTGTTGATAACCTTGGGCGCATGCGATAGATTGTTTCCACCTTTGTGGCGGAGAAATGCCGCGGAGGGCTGATAGAATCGTAGTTTGTCTTCGGGAACGGGTGCTCCGCACGATGCGGAAATTCCCAACCGGCGGTGAAAGCCCGCGAGTTCCGCCACGGCGGAACAGACATGGTGAAATGCCATGGCCGACAGTACCGAGGCGTAGTTGCCTCCGAGTCTGGATGGGAGAAGACAAGAACGGGGCCTGATGGCCCGTGAAGAACACCCGAAGCCGTTGCTTCGGGTTTTTTGTTGATGACCAACGGGGTAGAGGAATGAAGACTGGTCGCAAGGCAAGCAATGCCGGGATCTTTGATCCGGTGGAAGACGTGATCGCGGCTATCCGGGCCGGGGAAATCGTTGTCATCGCTGATGACGAAAACCGGGAGAACGAGGGGGACCTTGTCATGGCCGCGGATCGCGCCACGGACAAGTCCATTAACTTCATGGCGCGTTTCGGGCGCGGGTTGATCTGCGTGGCCATGACACGCGAACGACTTGACGAACTGGCCATCCACCGGATGACGAACCGCGAAGGCGGGGATCGCTTCGGAACCGCGTTCATGGAGTCGGTGGACGCCCGGCACGGAGTCACCACGGGGATCAGCGCGCACGACCGCGCCAAGACCATACGCATGCTGGTGGACAAGACCGCGCACCGTGGCGATCTTGTCAGCCCCGGGCACGTTTTTCCGCTCCAGGCCAAGGAGGGAGGGGTTCTGCGCCGGGCCGGACACACGGAGGCCGCCGTCGACCTTGCCCGCATGGCGGGCCGGAAGCCGGCGGGCGTGATTTGCGAGATCCTGAGGGATGACGGCAGCATGGCCCGGCTGCCCGAACTGCTCGCGTTTGCCGCCAGGCACAAGCTCAAGATCACTTCGGTCGAGAACCTGATCGCCCATCGCCAGCTGCGGGAGAAGCTGGTGGAATTTGTACGGAAGGTGGACATGCCGACCCATGCCGGGATGTTCAAACTTCACTTGTACCGGTCAATTGTGGATGACCAGTTGCACGTGGCCCTTGTGATGGGGGATCTGAAGAAAACTCGGGCGCCGCTGGTCCGGGTACATAGCGAGTGTCTTACGGGAGATGTTTTTGGTTCCATGCGATGCGATTGCGGATCGCAGTTGGATGAGGCCATGAAGATGGTGGCCAAGGAAGGCGCGGGGGTGGTCTTGTATATGCGTCAGGAAGGGCGCGGCATCGGACTGGCCAACAAGATCCACGCCTATGCGCTACAGGAGCAGGGCCTCGATACGGTGGAAGCCAACGAGCAGTTGGGCTTCCGCCCTGACATGCGCGACTACGGGGTTGGCGCGCAGATTCTCTCCTGCCTCGGCCTGCGCCATATTCGTCTGATCACCAACAATCCCTGCAAGATGGTGGGGCTGCAGGCGCATGGCCTGAAGATTGTAAGACGTGTCCCGCTGGTCTTGCCGGCCACGGAGTACAGCCGCCGGTATCTGGAAACCAAGCGCAGGAAGATGGGGCATTGGCTGTAGAGGAGATGGAAGTAACGAACGCAAGAGGGAGGAACCATGAACGTGAAGGAACTGTCGGGCGGGTTGATCGGCAAGGGGTTGAAGATCGGCATTGTTGTCAGCCGCTTCAACGATCTGTTTACAAAGGAGCTTGTGTCCGGGTCGGTGGACTGCCTGGTGCGGCATGGCGTGGCGGAGAAGGATGTCGTGCTGGCCTGGGTGCCCGGGGCCAACGAGATCCCGATGGCGGTTCAGAAGGTCGCCGTCAAGGGAAAGCTGGATGCGGTGATCGCGCTGGGGGTGGTCATCCAGGGGGCCACGCCGCATGCGGAACTGATCAATTCGCAGGTCTCGCGCTCCCTGGCGGGGATTGCCCAGGAAAGCGGAATCCCTGTCATCAATGCCGTGGTGTGCGCCGACAACATCGAACAGGCCATTGAGCGTTGCGGCACAAAGGCGGGCAACAAGGGCTGGAGCGGAGCCCTGGCGGCGATTGAAATGGCCAACCTCTATCAGCAGATGGGAGCGTAGGCAACCTATGGGTTCGAGGCGGGAAGCCCGGGAGTGGGCCGTACAACTGTTGTTTCAGATGGATTACAATCCGGGTGATCTGGATCCGGCATTCAAGGTATTCTGGTCGGAGCGCGTGGAGGCGAAACCGAAGTCGCGGACATTTGTCGAGGAACTGGTGCGCGGAGTGATCGAACATCGCCCCCGGATCGACGAGGTCATCCAGAAGACCGCCCGGAACTGGCAGTTGTCGCGGATGGCCGGGGTGGACCGGAACATCCTGCGCCTTGCGATATTCGAGATGCTGTTCAAGCCGGAGATCCCTCCGGCGGTATCGATCGACGAAGCGGTCGAGATCGCGAAAGGCATGGGTGACGTTGCCTCTCCGCGGTTTGTAAACGGCATCCTGGACAGGGTTCGCAAGGAACTGGGAAGGGACGCCACGGATGCCGTGGCGGAGGCCGCGGGAAATCCGGGGGGCAAGTGAAGTCGTGGTTCCAGGCGCTGGCCAAGACCCGGGACCGGATCGCAGGCGGATTTTCCCGGCTTCTGTCGGGACTGGCGAAGGCGGACCCCGCCGCCCTTGAGGAATGGGAGAAGGCGCTGGTGGGAGCGGATATTTCCCCGCGCCTCGTCGGGGAGTGGATGGAAGAGGTGAGACGAAGGGCCGGACGTGACGACCTCCGGCCGGCCATACGCCAGTTGCTGCTGGATGTGTTCCCGCCGCAGGAGGAGTTCGTTCCGGCACATGCCGGCGGACCCCTGGTGATCCTGGTCACGGGAGTCAACGGCTCCGGCAAGACAACCACCACGGCCAAGCTGGGATACCGGTTCAAGCAGGCCGGGTATGTTCCGTTGCTGGCGGCGGCCGACACTTTCCGTGCCGCGGGATCGCACCAGCTCAAGACCTGGGCCGATCGTCTGGGCGTGGACGCTGTTGTGGGGCAGCATGGAGGGGATGCGGCGGCCGTGGTATTCGATGCCATACGCGCGGGCATGGCCCGCAAGGCGGATGTTGTCATGGTTGATACGGCGGGAAGGATGCACACGAAACAGCCGCTGATGGAGGAATTGCAGAAGGTCCGCCGTGCGGCGGACAAGGCCTTGCCGGGGGCCCCGCATGAGTGCTGGATTGTCCTCGATGCCTCGCTGGGCCACAATGCCGTCAACCAGGCGCGCGTGTTCAGGGATTGCGTCCATCTGACAGGAGTGGTCGTGGCGAAGCTGGATGGATCCTCCAAAGGCGGGTTTGTGTTCAGCGTCCGTCGTGAACTTGGCCTGCCGGTGCGTTTTGTGGGGCTGGGCGAGGGCGCGGAGGATCTGGCGCCGTTTTCCCGCGAGGCTTTTGTGGATGGATTCCTTGGCCTTCCGGCCGCCGATGGCGGAGCGGACGCAAGCGTGTGAGAGCAAGGTGATGCAGGAGACAAGAGACTTGTTCTGGATGGGCGAGGCACTGCGCCTGGCACGGAGGGGCGAGGGGCTGACGCGGCCGAATCCGCCGGTGGGCGCCATTGTGGTGCGCAGCAATGTTGCTGCGGGCCGTGGATATCACCGCAAGGCCGGCGGACCCCATGCCGAAGTGTATGCGCTCCGTCAGGCCGGCTCGCAGGCGAGGGGGGGCACGCTGTATGTCACACTGGAACCCTGTTGCACGTGGGGACGGACTCCGCCCTGCACGGATGCCATCCTGGCCGCCGGAATCCGGCGCGTGGTCGTCGCCACGCGCGATCCAAATCCCCGCCACGCGGGCCGCGGATTGGCGGTATTGCGCCGCGCCGGGCTGCGCGTGGATACCGGTGTGCGGGAGGAGGAAGCCAGGGATCTGATCGCGCCGTTTGCCGTGTGGATACGGCGGCGTCGGCCGATGGTAACGTTGAAACTCGCCGCATCGCTCGATGGCGGGATCGCGGATGCCACTGGTCGTTCGAAGTGGATCAGCGGCGAGAGTTCGCGGCGGGAGGCACACGACCTGCGACGGCGGTCGGACGCGATCATGGTCGGAGCGGGAACTGTTCTGGCGGACGACCCTTCCTTGCTGCCCAGACCCGCTCGAGGGCGTTGCCCTTTCCGCATCGTTGTGGATGCCCGGGGACATGTTTCGCCGGAGGCCCGTGTTTTCAGGGGCCGGGAGGAAGGCGGAACACTTGTGGCCACGACACGGCGGTGCTCCGCCAGCCGGTGCGCGGCCTATGCAATGGCGGGCGCCGAAGTGGTGGTGCTGCCGGGATCGGGTGGCGGTGTGTCCTTGCCTGCCCTGTTCCGGCATCTTGGACGGGCGGGAATCCTGCGCGTGATGGTGGAGGGCGGTGGAACGCTGGCGGAATCGCTGTTCCGTGCCGGACTCGTGGATGAAATGGTCCTGTTCCTGGCGCCATTGGTGATTGGCGGGCAGGGTGTGCGTTCGGTTGGGGGCAGGGGCTGGCTCTTGCGGCGCGCGCCGCGTCTGCGTCTGGTGGAGGAGCGCCGTTGCGGGGATGATGTGATGCTGCGTTACCTGGCCTGGAGATAGACATCATGTTTACCGGACTTGTGCAGAAGGTCGGAAGAATCGAGCGGATAGCTCCACGGGGCGATGGTGTGCGCCTGGATATACGGCATGCGGCATGGGAAGACCCGTTGGTGTTGGGCGAAAGCGTGGCGGTGCAAGGCGCATGCCTGACGGTGACCCGGGCGTCTTCGGAGGAGTTTGCCTGTGACGTCCTGCGGGAGACGCTGGAACGGACTACGCTGGGCGGACAGCCGCCGGGGGCCCCGGTGAATCTTGAGCGGGCCTTGCGGGCCACCGACCGACTGGGAGGCCATTTTGTGACCGGGCACATAGATGCTATCGGCACAGTCGCCGGCCTGACCTTCCGGGGAGGCGACTGGATCCTGGAAGTGGAAGGCGGATCCGAGGTCATGGAGCAGATCGTCTACAAGGGCAGCATTGCGGTGGATGGCGTGAGCCTGACTGTGGCGGAAGTGAAGGCGCGGACATTCACGGTGCATTTGATTCCCCACACCTGGCAGAATACGTCGCTGCAGTCGCTGCGGCGCGGTTCAAAGGTCAACCTCGAAACGGACCTCCTGGGGAAGCATGTGCTGCGACAGCTTCGCGGGATGGCGCAGCGCGGCATCACTCTGGAGTCATTGGCGGCGGCCGGATTTCGTTGAGGCGCGGGGACTGGGGTTGGGGCGGGGGAATCAGGCGGACGGAGCACAGCGTCGTTGCCGGACGGCCTCAAACAGAAGGATCGTGGTGGCCGCGGCCACGTTCAGGGAGTCGGCTTGTCCGAGCATGGGTATCCGGACCTTGAGATCGGCGGCTTTCATCCATGTGTCGCTGAGTCCATACTGCTCGGTGCCCACGACGACCGCCGTTCCCCGCGTGAGGTTTGCCGAATAGTACTCGAACTCCGTGTGCGGGGTTGCCGCAAGAATCTGGATGCCTTTGGCGCGGAGCCATTCCAGCGTTTCGGACGTCGAGGCTTCGACGACTGGCAGTGAGAAGAGCGTGCCGGTGCTGGCCCGGACCACGTTGGGGTTATGAATATCCGTGCAGCGGTCGCACACGATGACGGCATGCACGCCGGCCGCATCGGAGGTGCGCAGGATGGTGCCGAGGTTGCCCGGTTTCTCGATGGCTTCGGCGACGACGATCAGAGGCGCCGGGGGGAACGCGAGGTCCCGCAGGCTGCGGTGGATCTGGGGCGCCACGGCGAGAAGCCCTTCCGGGCGGTCCCGGTACGACATCTTCCCGAAGACCGTGGGGGTGCATTCAAACAATTCGGCGCCGTCGGCGCGGCAGCGTTCCACCAGGGTGCCTTCATTGGTTCCCAGGAAAAAGTCCCGGCAGTGGAACAGGGCCTTCGGGTGGTGACCGTTATCCAGGGCGCGTTTGAGTTCGCGGTACCCCTCGATAATCATCTCGTCCCGCTCGTCGCGAGTGGAACGCTGGCGCAGGGCGACGACGCCCTTGACGCGGGCATTTTGCAGGCTTGTGATCCGTGTTTCCGGTGGCGCCATTCGAAGGACAGTGTGCGTCAGGGCGAATTGGTGGAGGTGCTGGTGCTGGACGCTGCCGAGGAGTAGATCTCGGCGAAGGCTTCCGCCGAGTACGCGGGGGTATTGGTGGAGCCGGTGGAGGAACCTTCAATGGTTGATGTGACCATCACCTTCTTGGGCCAGGAGCCGATGTTGGTGGCCAGGCAGGTATAGATGACCGTATCACCCATGAAGGTGTTCAAGGCGCCGCTGCCGTCATCCGGCGAAAGGCTCCACTTGTAGTCATAGCCGCCGGAGGCCTGGAACTGGACGGTTTGCCCGCGCCGGACGACCACGGACTGGGGCGAGATCACCACGGACTCCTTTGAGGAATCGGCTTCGCAACCGGCCCACATCATGAGGCCGGCGAGCAGGAATGAACATACGGCGACGGCAGCGCCTGTGGAACGGAGATTCATAATGCCTCCAGGGTCAATGGTGTTACAACGGATCAATCAGATCCAGAATTGCCTGATCCCGTTCCCGCTTCTCCTCCGGAGCGGGTTGCTGAGTGGGTACAGCGGGCTTGGGCGCTGGCGCTGGCTCCTTTGCGGGCGCGGGCGGACGATTCTCCGGCGCCGGTGCCGGCGCTGCGGGGCGCGGGGCGGTGCCTTCCGGCGGTCTACGGGTTTCGCGGCGAAGCGGGCCGGCGACAGATTCCAACGCTTTCTCGAACGTATCGATGCGCAGGGTCTTGAAATGCCGCGACACGGCGTATGCTTCCACGCCGGGGCTATCGGTGATCAACACGATGGAGCGGGATCGCCCGGTTTCCTTCACGGTCGCCTCGGTGACCTTCAGGAGTTGATCGCTGGTGGCGTAGCGCACGAGCACGCCATTCTGCCGGGATCCGTCCGGATACCGCTTGTTCGGGCGGCCGGGCAGGATGACCGCCAGCGGAAGCGCCTCGCGGCTGGAGAACGAAACCAGGCGCCGGATGACGGCGCCGGGGTCGGCGGCGCAGATTTCGGCGTAGGACGCGTGTTTCGGATTGACCAGGATATAGATCAGGGTTGGGGGCTGGCCCGCAGGCTGCTCGCCGCTGATCCAAGTCCGGACTTTGTGAATGATGTGCTTCATAGTTCCTCGATTTCCAAAGCCACAGGATAGTAGGACCGGGAATGCGTGTCAATGCAGGCGTGGGACGGATGACAGGCGCGCCCTATCCCTTGTTTCTGAATACACTCGCAAGTCTTTGAAATTGAACATCCAACATCCAACAC
>CAYWKN010000002.1:0-50884 GCA_964458765.1 uncultured Verrucomicrobiota bacterium | reverse complement strand
TGTTGGATGTTGGATGTTCAATTTCAAAGAGTTGCGAGTGTATTCAGAAACAAGGGGCAAGGGGGCGGGAGGGGCGGGCTCCGAAGCAAGCCGCTGTTCTTGCCGCCTTGAGTGCGCAAGGCGGGATGTTCCTGCAAGAACTGGTCAAGGTTTCCGGGGCCGACGCGGGAACCGTGCGGGCGCTGGAGCGCAAGGGATTGGTTCGGGTCGTGAAGCAGGCCTCCTTGCGCGATCCGATGGCCCGGCATACGATTCTGCCGTCCGTTCCGCCCGAACTCATGCCCGAACAGGCGGCGGCCCTGCAAGTGGTTCGCGAATCCATTGACCGGCTGGCCCCGCCGGTGATCCTGCTGCACGGTGTGACGGGCAGCGGCAAGACGGAAGTCTACTTGAGGGCCATGGACCACGCGCTCCGGCAGGACAAGGGGGCCATTGTGCTGGTGCCGGAGATTTCCCTGACCCCCCAGACCATTGAACGGTTCCGGAGCCGGTTTGGCGGGGTGATCGCCGTGTTGCACAGCCACCTGTCGGACGGGGAGCGCCATGACGAATGGCATCGCATCCATGACGGGCAGGCGCGGATTGTGATCGGGGCGCGTTCGGCGGTGTTTGCGCCCGTGCGGAACCTCGGGCTGATCGTCGTGGATGAGGAGCACGAGAACAGCTACAAGCAGGAGGAGGCGCCGCGCTACAACGCGCGCGACGTGGCCGTCATGCGCGGGCACATGCAGGGATGCGCCGTGCTTCTGGGGTCCGCCACTCCGGCCCTGGAATCCTATCACAATGCCCGGAAGGGCAAGTACCGCCTGGTGACGATGCGGCACCGGGTGGATCACCGGACCATGCCCGGCATGCAGATCGTTGACATGCGGCAGGAGGCGGAGCGGACGGGGAGGGTATCGGTGTTTTCAGGGGAACTGGTGAGCGCGGTCCGGGCGCGGATGGCGCGCGGCGAGCAGGTGATGTTGTTCCTGAACCGGCGCGGATATGCGACGTCCCTGGTTTGTCCCAAGTGCGGGTATGTGGCGACCTGCGACCATTGCAGCATCAGCCTGACCTATCACCGGCAGGAGGAGTCCCTGCAATGCCATGTGTGCGGGGCGGGGCGGCGGGTGCCGGAACGGTGTCCCGGCTGTTCGGACCCGGAATACAAGCTGACGGGGATTGGCACGCAGCGGGTGGAGGCGGCGGCGGCGAAGGTCTTTGCGGGGGCCCGTGTGGCGCGGATGGATGCGGACACGACGAGGCAGAAAGGGTCGCATGACCGGATCCTTGGCGACTTCCGGACCGGCAAGATTGATATTCTGGTGGGGACCCAGATGATTGCCAAGGGTTTGGATTTCCCCAATGTGACGCTGATCGGGGTGCTCAATGCCGACACCAGCCTGCACATGCCGGATTTCCGGGCGGGGGAACGGACGTTTCAGCTCTTGACGCAGGTGGCGGGCCGGGCCGGTCGCGGGGATGTTCCGGGTGAGGTGATTGTGCAGACGTTCACGCCGTTTCATGCCGCGGTGCAGGCGGCGCGCCGTCTGGACTACGAGGGATTCTGCGACAAGGAGTTCGAGTACCGGCGTGAGCTGGGGTATCCGCCGTTCGGGCATCTGGTTTGTGTTTCGGTCAAAGGTGCGGCGCGTGAACGGGTGGAGGCGGCGGTGGAATCATTCGCCGGGCAGCTCAAACCGCTCTTGCCGGCGACGGTGGTTCTGGCGGGACCGGCCGTTGCTCCGCTGGAGCGGGCCAAGGGGTTATACCGGTTCCAGATGATCCTGCGTGCGCCTGTGACCCGCACGATTCTGGAGGCCCTGAAACCCGCCTTGCGTGCCTTCCGGTGGCCGGCAGGGGTGTCGGCATCGGTGGATGTGGATGCCGTTTCGGTGATGTAGTTCCGTGCGGACGGAATCCATCGCAGGACAGGAAAATCCCGGGAAAACGTGGCTACACAGGATGAACAGGATGGTTGTGGACTGGGGATTTACGTGTTATACACGGCGTCGAGGTGCAAGCCATGACAGACAAAGAAGTCCTGCAAGTGTTTCTGGATACCCGGGCGTTGCTGAAAGGGCATTTTGAACTCCGTTCCGGACTGCATAGCGACCAGTTTTTCCAGTGTGCCAAGGTATTGCAGCATCCGAGGATTGCGGGGCGTTTGTGTGAAGCCCTTGTGATGAAGATGCGGGCTGCCCTGCCGGGGGTTCGGGTGGAGGGTGTGATTGCGCCTGCCATGGGAGGATTGTTTGTCGGGCATGAGGTTGCCAAGGCCCTGGATGTGGTATCCATTTTTGCGGAGAAACAGGAAGGAGTCCTGGTCCTGCGCCGGGGTTTCCAGATTCCGGCGGGGGCCGCGTATGTGGTGGCGGAAGATGTGATTACGCGGGGCGGCCGGGTGCAGGAGACAATCGACATCGTGGAAAAGCAGGGCGGAACGGTTGCGGCGATTGCCGTTCTGGTGGACCGCAGCGGTGGCAAGGCGCGCTTCCGCCACCCGGTGGTGAGTTTGTTGAACATGGAACCCGTGGTGTACGAACCGGCCCAATGTCCCCTGTGCAAGGGTGGGGTGCCGATGGAGCATCCGGGGTCGTAGAGCGGATGGCCCCCGGTGAGATGTGTGGCTCATTCGAACAGAACAGGGGGGCGCGAAAGGCAGACCGCCACAGCGGCAAGCAGCAGGAGGGTAGCCTATGAGAATACTTGTAACGGGAGGGGCTGGTTTCATCGGGAGCCATGTGGCGGAATACTATGCCCGCAAGGGGAACGAGGTGGTCGTCTATGATAATCTCTCCCGGGGGCGATTGCTGAAGCGAGACGAGCGGAACGCGGAGTACAACTGGAAGTATCTGGGACAATTCCCCACCATTCAAAGAGTATGCAAGGATGTGCGTGACTATGAAGATCTCGCGCCGTACTGCTGTCGGGCGGAGGTGATCTTTCATATAGCCGGACAGACGGCCGTCACGACTTCGGTGGAGGACCCTCGCCCGGACTTCGAGACCAACGTTTGTGGAACATTTAATGTTCTCGAGGCCGTGCGTCGCAGCGGAGAGAAGAAAACCGTCCTGTACTGCTCCACCAACAAGGTGTATGGCGACAACGTCAACGAGGCGGAATTGGTGGAGGATGCGAAGCGGTATCGGATCGCGGGACGCTATCATCAAGGCATTCCGGAATCCTTTGCCATTGATCACTGCAAGCATACTCCATACGGTTGTTCAAAACTGGCGGCGGATCTTTATGTCCAGGAATGGGCACGTTTGTACGGGCACAAGACCGGTGTATTCCGGATGTCGTGCATTTACGGCACCAGACAGTTCGGGTTTGAGGATCAAGGATGGGTGGCGTGGTTCATCATTGCGGCTGTCAAGGGACGGCCGATCACGATTTATGGGGACGGCAAGCAGGTGCGGGACGTCTTGGAGGTGTCGGATCTGGTCGCGGCATATGACAAGTTCATCACCGCGGATGTTCCGCATGGGGTGTTCAACATTGGCGGAGGCGCGGAAAACACGCTCTCCCTGCTCGAATTGATAGAGATGATTGAACGCATGACCGGCAGGAAAGTTCCTCTCCAGTTCGCGGATTGGCGGCCCAGTGACCAGAAGGCATATGTTTCGGACATCCAGAAGGCTCGTTCTGTGCTTGGCTGGCAGCCCAAGACCACTCCCATGACGGGAGTGGAACGATTACTCGGGTGGGTCAATCAACATGAATTGCTTTGGTGACTCGGGGTAGCCGCGCCGGATGGCGCGGGGGGCGGAAGTATCATGAAAATACTGGTTATCGAATACCGCGACATCACGCACCCGGAGGCGGGGGGTGCGGAAGTGATACTCCAGGAGGTGTTCAAGCGTATTGCGGCCGCGGGGCACAGTGTGGATTACCTCTGCAACGGCCATGGACAGGCGCTTTCGGAAGAAATGATGGATGGCATTCGGTTCATCCGCCGGGGGCGGCAGCCGTATTTCAACCTTTTGGTTCCCTGGTTCTATCGTTCGGCGCTGCGGCGGAACCAATATGACATCATCGTTGAAGGCATTGACAAACTTCCGTTCTTGATGCCGTGGTTTGAGCGGGAGGTGCCTGTGCTGTGCGTGGTTCCGCATCTATTCGGGACCACGGTTTTCCAGGAAGCTTCGTTTCCGGTGGGGGCGTA
The DNA here is from genome assembly GCA_964458765.1 of uncultured Verrucomicrobiota bacterium. Lineage (GTDB taxonomy): Bacteria > Verrucomicrobiota > Kiritimatiellia > CAIKKV01 > CAITUY01 > CAIVSY01. Next base: position 46,734 of record CAYWKN010000002.1, on the reverse strand, counting down.
TGTCTATGCCTATGAGCGACTCATCCCCCTGGCCTATCGTCGTTGTTTCTTTTCCGTTCTCTCCAAGGGCACGCGAGACGATTTGAAAAGGCGTGGAATCCCGGAGGCGCAGATTGAAGTGATTTACAGCGGGCTGTCCCACGATCAGTACGACGCACCCCTGGAAAAGCCCCGCACAGACCATCCGATACTCGTCTATCTGGGGCGGTTGAAGCGATACAAGGGGATTGAGTTGGGAATCGAGGCGGTGCGTGTGTTGAAACCCAGGTATCCGACCATTGAGTACCAGATTGTTGGTTCCGGCGACTATCTTGAGGCGTTGAAATCGCTTGCCGGACGAGCGGGTGTGGAGCAAAATGTGACTTTTGTTGGACATAAGCGTGGGCGGGAAAAGACCGAAATCCTGCAACGGGCCGGAGTGCTTCTCTACACCTCCCCGAAGGAAGGATGGGGATTGTCAGTGGTGGAGGCCAATCTTTGCGGCACACCTGCGGTGGCCAGTGATTCGCCCGGGCTGCGTGAGTCGATAGTGCATGGGGAAACGGGTTTCCTGGTTCCCCATGGCGACGTCGAGGCCTTGGCGCGCCAGATCGATGCGCTGCTGTCCGACAGGGATCTGTATGCGCGTACGCGGGCGGCAGCCATGGAGTGGGGTCGGAAGTTCACATGGGAGCGAATGACGCATGAAACTCTGGCCTTGATGGAGCGAGCGCGTGCAGAGTTTGCCGGGTGTCGTGGGTGAAGGCCGACATGCGGGTTGGCATGGCGCCGACAGTGGTTGTGTTGTCTCGGGCGGCGTGCCCGACTGGAAAGGATGCAACGCATGAGAGAGACAGCGAGGATGGCGATGCTGGTCTTGCTTTCGGCCTCTGCCGCTATGGCCCAGACGCTGCGGTTCGACGAGTACCGCGAACGGCAGATTCCCGACCATGCCAATCTGCGCATCGGGCCGTTTTTCTCGGATGTGGCTGTGAGTCTTTCCGCCGGGTATCGCTACGTGACTACCTCGGGCGAAGGCAGCCGTTACCTGTATCAGAATGACCGCGGCAGGATCATTGACGATGGATCGGATTTTCCGCTGATTGCCCGCGTGAACCTGCGGAACTACCTGATCATCAGCAAATACATGGATCTCGATGTTTCCTTCACACTGGGCTATCAGTTCTTCCCTATGGGGACAGAGGACAATGAGTTTCTGTTTGATGTCGTCGGCCCCGCAGTTTTTGCCCGGATGGGCTCGTTTTCCTTCATGGTGTCCGAGGACGCGTGGCAGGGCAGTTTCAACGGACGCCAGGCCAGCGCCTACGTGGGGGACCGGGGATCGGCTGTTTCCGCGAATGTGTCCTCTGATTTTCAACTGACACCGCTTGTCCGCGGCCGCATCTATGACATCCCCTCTTATCGTACCGATTATGTGGATGAGCGCGGGTATGTCGATAATGTCAGCGGGGACAAGTACACCGTATTCCAGAACATGCTGGGACTCGACATGGACTGGTTGATGGCCAAGGACAAGAATCTGGCGTATTCCGGGAGCCGGGTGGACACCCTGCCCCAGGATGATGAGTTCGACATCCAACGAAGCGTCGTCTACAACCAGGGGTTGGCCTACCAGAAGCAGATCAATCCGGTGGCTGTGGGCGGCGGGCGCGCCAACGGCATCTGGCGCCTTTACGACGCAGGTCGGGGGGATCAGTTCCAGCAGGATTACTCCGCGTTTCTCGGGGCGGATTTGTCGGAGGACACTTCCCTGCAGTTGGCGCTGGGCTACTCCATGGCCGAACTGACGGCTGGAAACCAGTGGGAGACGAACGGCACATCGGATACGGTCATAGGCATGATCCAGCTGTTGTCCCGGTTGACGGAACGCCTTTCACATCAGGCAGGCTACTCCAAGAATCAGCGCGGAGGGTTCAGTGGCGGTTTTGAAGTGGTGGATGCATTCAATTACGGTATCACCTGGGCGAATCCGGATCTGTCCATTGGGTTCAGGACCGAATACCAGGCTGTGGAAGCGCGTCTGTATCGTTCAAACGATTATACGGACTGGTTCAATCAACTGACGGTGGTGCGGCCGTTGACCCAATACCTTACCCTGACCCTTGCCACGGCGTATACGATGCGGGACAATGGGGACGCCATGCCGGGCGATGTTAGTGTGGACAGTCGCCTGCTGCAGGAGAGTTACGACACCTGGGCGAGCAACATCGGTCTGGCCTATGCCCTCGCCCGGCACTGGACGGTCAACACGTATGTCGAACATTTTGAACGGTTCAGCGATGCCGAGGATGTGGCGTTCACGCGTGATATGGCGGGCGTTACGCTCACCTATGCCAGGGACTTCTAGTGACGGACGCGACGAAACAGAATCAAGAAATGCCCTTCTCCCGCAGGGCGGTGCTGGTGTCCGCTTTTGTGCTGCTGGCCGCCTGGTGCTGGGTGAACGTGCCCAGGCTGGCCGCCGGGCCCGGCGGGGGGTTGTCCTTCGGGCTTGGCGTGCTGTTCGGGCTCGTCCTCATTTTCCGGCCGAAAATCGAGGAGAAGCCTCTCCGGCCTTCGGGAAAGATCCTGGCGCTGCTGGCTTTGGCGGGGACCATCCTGGTGGTGGTGGGGTTGATCATGCCCGTTCACCAGTTCGAGTGGCTGGGTGTTCTCTTGATCCTGTATGCGTGCCTGGCCTGGGCATTGCCGGTCCGCTACAGCCGGGATCTCCTGCTGGCCTTGTTCATTATCTACTGGGTGCATCCCCTGCCCGGGCAGGTTTTCGGCCCCATCCAACTCTGGATGCAGTCGGTGTCCGTGAAACTCAGCGAGGCGCTGCTGCATTTCTTCAACATCCGGGTTTGGGGCGACGGTCTGGTTCTGCGAACGGGAGCGCGCATCTTCGGGGTTCCCGAGGAGTGCAGCGGGCTGAAGACCGCCATGACGGTGTTCTTCTGCGGGCTGGGTATCGGGCTGATCATGCGGTTCCGCTGGTGGATCGTCACCATCCTTCTGGGAATCGGCATGGTGCAGGTGCTCCTGCTCAATGTCCTGCGCATCTCCGGCATCGTGTGGCTGGGCCGGGACCGGTCGGCGCTCTGGAGCGACAAGGTCCTGCATGACTCCATGGGGGTATTCCTGCTCCTGGCGGTCGGATTGATTCATCTGGACGCCATCCTGATCCGGCAGAAGGTCTGGCGGTTCTGGGTGCGCCAGAAACTGGATGAGGTGGGCGACAGCGTCGGCGAGCCGGAAGAGAAACTGCGGCGCTGGCCCACGTTCTGGCGGGTTCTGTTCCGGTGGTGGGCCCCCGTGCTGGCCCTTGTGGTGGTCCTGGGCGGATCGGCGCTGGTGGTCTACCGGCTCCGGCCCGCCCACCGGGCGGAGATGCTGCGCGGGGTCTGCAAGGGGCTGATGCCGCATGACATCGAGAACGCCGAGCGGGCGGTCCGGGCGGCGCTGGCCCTGAAGCCGGAAGACGAGGAACTGCTCTATGACCTTGCCATGGTCCTGACCGGAAGGGGGAAGAACGAAGAGGGGCTGAAGATCGTGCGACGCAGGCCGCTGGCGCAACGCCTCCTCGGCGAGCGGGTCCTCGAGGTGCGCCTGCTGCTGAATCTCAAGCGCATGGAGGAGGTCACGGCGCTGATCCGGACCTTTACCCCCGGGGAGCAGGACCTCCCCGGTGTTGCGCTGGTGCTGGCGGAATTCAACGCCATTCTCGACAGACCTTCTCAAGTGGCCCTTCACATCGTCAAGGCGGCGCGGGGACTGGGGACCCAGGAGCGGATCCGCTTGCTCTTCCCCTACATGGCGGCACGCGACCTGTGGGCGACCATCCGGCAGTGCGATTCGGAACTTCCCTATGCCCTGGCCGTGCAGGGCGTGATCGCGGCCGAGGCGAGACTCCGGGTCAATGACATCAGCGGCGCCGCCAACGTGTTGCGGAGGGCCATGGCCGGCCGGGACCGGGAGCCGCTCTTTCTCGGGCCGTTGATCCGGGTGGCGCGCGAGTGGCCTGACTCCGAGTGGGTGGACCGGTTCGACACCGTATTCAAGGCCAATCTTGTCACATGGCGCGCGGCCGATTTGTCCATGGCCATGGATGCCGGTTTTTCCGTTGGACGCCCGGACATCGGTTGGCTGGCGTACCGGATGATGGAGGTGCAGGCGCCTGACGATCCCATACTGATGATCGCCCCGGCGGAACACGGCCGGCGGTGGTTCTCGTTCCGCCGCAATGTTCTCAGAACCGGTATGACCGGGGGGGAACCGGTGGTGGATGCCCGGCTGTTCTACCAGTGCGCGCGGTATTTCCCTCCGTGGAAGGACCTGTGGAAGCAGATACCGCTGGCGGACGAACTGGGACGCATTGAAACGCGGCAGGGCTATGAACGGCGCCTGCGGCTTTGCCTGGAATCGCTGGAGCGTCTGGAGGCGGCGGGCAAGCTGGATCTGCGGCTGCAGTTGCTGTACGGGCAGGTGCTGGGCGAGTTGGGACGCTGGGAGGAAGCCCATGCCAAGCTGCGCGCGTTTGAAAAGAACAACCCGCGCCGGAGCAAGGAATTCCTGTTGGCCCGGGCGGGCTTGTTCAGGGCGAAACAGGACTGGGAAATGGTGTTCGAAACCCTTGGCGAATACATGCGGCTGGAGGGATTCCCGCCGCTGACGATATGGCTGGACATGGCGGGGGCGGGGATGTCGCTCGGTGTCGGGCCGCTGGCCATGGGCATGCTGGAAGTGGCAAGAGCCAAGTTCCCGGAATCGGAGGAATGGTGCCTGGCCATGGCCGGGGTGCTGAACTACTACGGTTTCCCCGAGGAGGCTCTCTTCCTGGCGAACGGGATGAAGGTGCCTCCGCACCCGTCGGTCAAGGCGAGATTGCTCCTGGAAACGGGGAGAATCGTGGAAGGGGAAAAGCTTTCCATCGTGGAACACCTCGGCGATCTCGGAGTGCGCCCGCGGCAAACGGAGCTTCTGGCGCCCGCGGAATGGGCGGTGGAGTGGCGCGGCGGAAAACTCCTGGACGAAGACTATGTCCGTGAAAAAGAACAGTTGCCGTCCCGGACAACGCCGTACTTGAAACGGCTGATGGATCTCAAACGGCGCTGGTACGAAGCCCGGGGGAGCGGAGCCGTTTCCGATCTCGCCGCGTGGGAGTCGGCGGGGCGGGACCCGCGGGAGAAGGGTCTGGCGCTGACGGAGCTTACCCTCCTGCTTCTCCGGCAGGGTCGCAACGAGGAAGCGGTGAAAGCGGCGGAACGGGCGCTGGAACACGCGCCCGAGTGGAGCCTGACGTGGCGGCTGAACCTGATCCTGAAGAAGGATCCCCTCCTGGCGGACAAGGCCAGGAAGGCTTGTCCCTGGGACAGCGAACTGTGGCTCGGGTATCTCGTCACGGAAGTGAAGAGCGGCAAGGATGCGGCCTGGGCCAGCCGGGAGATTGCGGACGTGGTTTCGGCGAGAGCCTATTCCCCGGGCACCCTGGTGAGGGCGGGGGACTTCCTCATCCGGCAGGGCATGACCAACGCGGCGTGCGAGGCGGCGAAGGCGGCGATCAAGACGGGCCAGGGGCTTCTGCCCGCCTACGTCCTGGGCATCCAGTGCGGCATCAAGACGGGGGACAAGGCGTGGGCGGTGCAATGCGCGCGGAACGGTGCGGAACAGGCGCTGGAGCCGTGGTCGTTCTACAAGATGATCGTTGCGCTCAAGGGCAAACGGGGCTTGCGGGATCCCGATGTTGCCAAGGCGCTGGAAGCCCTGGCGGCCAAGTATCCCTCGGAAAGCATCTGGAGCGAGCGGCTGGGGGAATTGTACTTCCTGCAGGGGCAGACGGAGCGCGCCGTCGGGATCCTGGAGGATGCCATTGCGCGGGAACAGGGAGACAAGTTTGCGAGTCCGAGAACCTATCTGATCGCCGCGGAGGCGGCCCGGCGGGAAGGCGATGTGGCGCGCGCCATCCGGATCCTGAAACTGGCGTCTGTCCGATACCCGAAGGATCCGAACGTCCTGAACAACCTGGTATACACCCTGGCGCAGGACGACCGGCTGCTGGCCGAAGCCAAGGCCCTGTTGCCCAGCCTCCTGGAAAGAGGCCGCGACGATTTCGCCCTGCACGATACGGCGGCGCTCGTGTACATGAAAACGGGCGACTTGAAAGCCGCCGACGAACACATGCGCAAGGCCCTGGACTATGTCAAGAAGGGCGACTATGCCTGGCTGGAGGTGTATCTGAACGCGGCCGAAACCCAACTGCGGATCGGCCGCTTCAAGGAAGCGCGCGACAGCCTGAACCTGGTCCTCAGGACATCGGAACGGACGCAGGACGTGGATACGCGGGCGCGCGAACTGCAGAACGAACTGATGCGGCGGGAGCGGGACCAGCAGCGATGGTTCTGAGCGGCGGCGGTTCTACTCCGCGCAGTGGTCGGGTTCCGTTTCCGGAAGCAGCATGGCCGTGCTGAACTCCATCTGGAATTCCGGATCCAGCGACAGATCCACGTGTTCCACCGAACGGGCCACGCGGTCCGCATAGTCCTTCTCTTCCACCGACAACAGCGCCCGCTTGGCCCCGAAGGAGGCGGTGTTGCCGACAAAGCGGATGCGGTGGCAGGGGATGGGCGGCAGCATGCCGATCCGGCGCGCGTGGTTGCGGCGGATGAAGTTTCCAAAGGCGCCGGCCAGCAATACAGCCTCCAGATCCGGGGGCTGAAGGCCCGCCAGGCGGAGCAGGATGTTGATGCCCGCCCGGATGGCCGCGTTCGCCAGTTGCAGTTCGCGGATATCGCGCTGGTAGAGGAACAAGGGCTGGCGCGAGGCGGAATGGGCGGCATCCACCAGCAGGAAGTTGATTTCGCCGTCCTTCTCCACCAACCTGTTCCGCAAGGTCCCGGGCACGGACGCAGGGAGTTCGTCCGGCGCCAGGAGACGGCCGGTGGTGTCGAGGATCCCCGTGCGGAGAAGTTCGGCGGCGGCGTCTATCAGGCCGGTTCCGCAAATGCCGGCCGGCTTGGCATTGCCGATGATATTCAGTTGCACATCGCCGTCCAGCAGGACCTTCTCAATGGCGCCGGGGGCGGCGCGCATGCCGTTCACGATCCGGGCCCCCTCGAAGGCGGGACCCGCCGCCACGGATGTGGCCAGCATGCGGCCGTTGGCGGCCAGGACAATCTCGCCATTGGTGCCGATATCCACCAGCAGGCTGGGGCCACTGGCCCGGTCGAGACGGGTGGCGATGATGCCGGCCACCGTGTCGCCGCCCACGAAGCTGCCGATCTGCGGAAAAACAAAAACCCTGGCCTGCCGCGGCAGGTGCAGCCGGAGTTCCGCGGCCTGGGTTTCCAGCGCATTCCGGAACGCGGGAACAAACGGGAGTTCTCCCAGCGCCGAGGGGTCTATGCCGCACAGGATCTGCTGCATGGTGGTGTTGCCGGCGAACACGATCTCGTAAATATGATTCCGGCTGACGTGGGTCTTGCGTTCGAGTTCGTCTATCAGATGGTTGATGCCGTCCATGACGGATCCCTGCAGCTTGGGAAGGCCGTCCTTTTCCGTCCGGCATTTCTGGATGCGGGAAATGACATCATCCCCGAAGGATGTCTGCGGGTTCACCCGCGCGGCCACCGCCACGTCGGCGCCGGTGTTCAGGTTGACCAGCGTGGCGACCAGCGTGGTGCTGCCGATGTCCACCGCGATTCCGTAACAGGCGGTGGTGGTGTCGCCCGGCTCCACTGTCACGAGTTCCTCCTCCACCAGGGTGCAGGTCACGGTAAAATCGGAAATCCGCAGGGTGCCCGGCAGGGCGCGCAGGGCCTCAAGGGTGATCGAGCAGGGCGGCAGCGCGGCCAGCAAACGCTCCGCGTCGGAGAGGGTATCCTGCTGCGAGGGCGGGGCGAGCCGGAGGCAGAGTTTCCGCACCCGGGGGCGGATGTCCACGGTTTCGCCGGAATCGGCGGTCAGGATCTGCTGCTGGGACTGGAACAGCGAGCGGTCCGGAATCTCGAGGGTCACGGGGCCGGCGATGCGCGAGTGGCAGGCCAGGCGGAATCCTTCGGTGACGCGAACGGCGCCGAGGGTGGCGATGTCGGTCTCGGAGGCCGGACACTCGCCGTGTTGGACGAGCACCAGGCATTTCCCGCACTTCCCGGCGCCGCCGCAGGGTGTCTGCACGATGAGGCCGGCACGGGCGGCGGCTTCCAGGATCACAGTTCCGGGAAGGGCATACACCGTCCTGCCGGAAGGCTCAAAGACAACTTTGACTTCCTTCTGCATGGCTGGCGGAACAGGGTACAACACAGATGCCGGAATTGTACAGGCGCAAACAGGCGGTGTTGGTTTCCCGGCCCTTTCAAAACGCGGGATTCTGGTGTATATAGCCACGGGAAGGCAATGGAAAGGAAGACCATGAAATCCTTGGGCATGAAGCTGGCGATGTGGTGTTGTGTGGCGGGCGTTGCGACCGGCGCGGATTGGCCGCAATGGCGGGGCCCCGGCCGCGATGGGGTCTCGGCGGAAACCGGATGGTTCAAGGAGGGGGCATCGGCCCGGATGGTGTGGGAGGGCTCGGTGGGCGCCGGATATTCCGCGGTGGCCATCCGGGGCGGGAAGCTGTACACGGCGGGCAACCGCGACAACAAGGATGTGGTGGTCTGCCTGGAGGCCCGGACGGGCAATACAATCTGGAAGTTCTCGTACGATTGCCCGGCGGGAGACTATCCGGGACCGCGGAGCACGCCGGCGACGGATTCCTCTTCGGTCTACGCCGTCAGCCGCCAGGGCCAGGTGTTCTGTCTGGATTCCGCCTCCGGCGAATGCCGGTGGCAGCGGAATCTGAAGGCGGACCTGAACGTGAAACTGCCGGGCTGGGGCATCGCCGGCTCCCCGGTGGTGGAGGGTGATCTGCTTCTCCTGAACGTCGGCGCGCGGGGCATGGCCCTGGACAGGAAGACCGGCGCGACGAAATGGGATTCCGGCGGAGCCAACACCGGCTATTCCTCGCCGGTGGTCGCGGGCAGCGGCGCCGGCCGGTCGGTCATCGTGTTTGCGGCCAAGCAGGTGGTGGCGTCGGACCTGGCGAGCGGCCGCCAGCTTTGGGAGTATCCCTGGAGCACGAGTTATGATGTCAATGCCGCGGATCCGGTTGTGGTGGACGGCAACGTGTTTATCACATCCGGGTATGATCGCGGCGGGGCCCTGCTGAAGATGCAACAGGGCGCGCCTGTTGTGGCCTGGGAAAACAAGAGCATGGGCAGTCACTTCGGAACGCCTGTGTTGCGAAAGGGATTCGCCTATGGCGGACACGGGAATACGGGGCGGGGCAGTATCCGTTGTATCGAAGTAGCCACTGGCTCCGTCAAGTGGGAGCATGCGGGGATGTCCTACGGGAGCCTTCTGCTGGCAGGGGACAAGCTGCTGATCCAGGGCGAGAAGGGGGTTCTGGCGGTCACGGAAGCGACGCCGGAGCAGTACCGTGAACTGTGGCAGGGCAAAGTGTTGGACGGCATCTGCTGGACCATGCCGACGCTCAGCGATGGACTGGTGTATTGCCGCAACGACAAAGGCCGTCTGGTCTGTCTGGATCTAAAAGGCCCGTAAGCCTGTCTCAGGAACAGCCCATGGAGTTGCCGCAGTTGTGGCACCGGTAACAGGCGCCGTTGCGCGTGGTGATGTGGCCGCAGCGATCGCAGATTGGCGCATCGGCTTCGCGGACGAACGCCGCGGCGTCCTGCGCCGCCGGGGCGGCCGCCTGCGCGGACTCCTCGGGAGGCTGGCTGGTGGCGTTCTCCTTCACCGTTCCGTTGGGGAACGTGATGTCCATCCAGCGGAAGATGTAATCCACAAGGGACTTGGCGATGGGGATATCGGGGTTGCTGGTGTAGCCGGAAGGCTCAAACCGGCTGTGCGAGAACTTGTTCACGAGCGCGCTGAGGGGCACGCCGTACTGGAGGCACAGGGAAATGGCCGTGCCGAAGGCGTTCATGATGCCGCCGACGGTGCTGCCTTCCTTGGCCATGGTGATGAATACCTCGCCGGGTTTCCCGTCCTCGTAGAGCCCCACGGTCATGTAGCCCTCGTGGCCGCCGATCTCGAACTTGTGGGTGATGGACCGGCGTGTCGCGGGCATGCGGGCGCGGAAAGGCCGCCCGGGCAGGGTGGTCTTGGCGGCATCCGTCACCTTGCCGGTGTTCAGGGGCTGGGTGCGCTTGGAGCCGTCGCGGTAGATGGCGACGGCCTTGAGGCCCGTCTTCCATCCCTGGATGTACGCCTGCATGATTTCCTCGACGGTGGCTTCCCGCGGCATGTTGATGGTCTTGCTGATGGCGCCCGAGAGGAACGGCTGGACGGCGGCCATCATGGTGATATGCGCGTGGTAGGAGATACAGCGCGTGCCTTTCTTCGGCTTGAAGGCGCAATCGAAAACCGGGAGGTGATCCTCCTGCAGGCCCGGCGCGCCCTCGATGGTTTCCTCCTCGTCCACGTAGCGGAGGATGCCGGGGATTTCGCCGTTGTACCCGAGGCGGCGGAGGCCGGCTTCCACCGTGCGGTTGACCAGCTTGATCGTCCCCCCGCCGGCCAGTTGCTTGTACTTGATGAGGGCGATGTCGGGTTCGACGCCGGTGGTGTCGCAGTCCATCATGAACCCGATGGTGCCGGTGGGCGCCAGCAGGGTGACCTGGGCGTTGCGGAACCCGTGCTTGTCCCCGAGGCGCTGGACCTGGTCCCAGACGTCCGTGGCGGCATCATGGACGGCTGTCGGGCACTTCTCGCGATCCACCTTCCCGAGGGCCTCGGCATGCATGGCGATGACCTTCAGCATGGGTTCGCGGTTCTTCTCGAACTCGGTGAAGGTGCCGTGTTCGGCGGCGATCTCGGCGGAAGTGGCGTAGGCGCAGCCGGTCATGAGGGCCGTGATCACGGCGGCAAAGTCGCGGCCGGCATCGCTGTCGTAGGGCAGGCCCAGGCTCATCAGCACTGCGCCGAGGTTGGCGTAACCGAGCCCGAGCGGCCGGTACAGGTGCGAGTTCAGGGCGATTTCGGCGCTGGGGTAACTGGCGCTGTCCACCAGGATGTCCTGCGCGATGATAAACAGGCGGACGGCATGGCGGAACCGCTCGACATCCAGCTTGCCGGAGCCGTCCATGAACTTCATCAGGTTCAGCGAAGCCAGGTTGCAGGCGCTGTCATCGATGAACATGAATTCCGAGCAGGGATTGCTGGCGTTGATGCGCCCGCTGTTGATGCAGGTGTGCCACTTGTTGACGGTGGTGTCGTACTGGACGCCGGGGTCGCCGCAGATGTGCGTGCCCTCGGCGATCTTGCGCATGAGATCGCGGGCGCGGTGCGTGTCGACCACCTTGCCGGTGGTGACGGCCTGGGTCTGCCACTCGCCGTCCTTTTCGACGGCGTCCATGAATTCATCCGTGACGCGGACGGAGAAGTTCGCGTTCTGGAACATGACAGACGAATAGGCTTCGCCGCCGAAGGAGCCGTCGTAGCCCTGGTCAATCAGCGCCCAGGCCTTTTTCTCTTCCTGTGTCTTGGCGGTGATGAAATCCACGATGTCGGGATGGGACACCTTCAGGCTCTGCATCTTGGCGGCGCGGCGGGTCTTGCCGCCGGACTTGATGACCGCCGCGACCTGGTCGAACACGCGCATGAAACTCAGGGGGCCGGAGGGAGTTCCGCCGCCGGACAGTTTCTCGCGGCTGCTGCGCAGCGTGCTCAGGTCGGTGCCGGTGCCCGATCCGTACTTGAACAGCAAGGCCTCGGATCCCGCCAGGCGCATGATGTCCTCCATCGTGTCCTTGACCGATTGGATGAAGCACGCGGAAGCCTGCGGGTGCTTGTAGTTGTCCTTCGAGGATTCGATCCGGCCGGACTCGGAATTCCAATAGTAGCTGGAACGGCTTTCCGACGAGACGCCATAGGATTCGTGCAAGCCGACGTTGAACCACACCGGGCTGTTGAACGAGCCATGCTGGTGGATGCACATCCAGGCGAGGTCGGTGTAGAAATTCTCGGCGTCGGCGGGCGTGGCGAAGTATCCTTCCCGCAGGCCGGCATCGGCAATGGCGCGGGCCACGCGGTGGACGAGCTGGCGGACGGAGGTTTCGCGCTTGGTGGCCTTGGCGCCCCCGTAGAAATACTTGGAGGCCACGATGTTGGTCGCCAGCACCGACCAGGTCTTGGGCACTTCCACGTTCTCCTGGTTGAAGATGACCTTCCCCTTGTCGTCGGTGATGGAGGCGGTGCGCAGATCCCACTCGATGCCGTCAAAGGGGGCTCCGGCCTTTGCGGCGAAAACCCGTTCCACGCTCAAGCCTTTCTCCGTGGCACTGCGGGATCCATTACTCCTGCGTCCGTTCTTCGGGGCATGGGTCTTGGCCTGCGGGGAGGCGGAGGTCGGCTTGGCTACGGTCGCCACGGTCTCGTTGGAATCGAACATGGAGGGTCTCCTGACGGGTTTGGATGAATCGTGATCTATTGACGGTTTGTCGGATGCAGGAAGCAACACCAGATATGCTACGTTCCCTTACCAAGAATTGACTGTTACCACTACCTGTAGTGGCCAGCAAGGAAAAAGCCTAACAATTTTCACTTTTCTTGAACGAGCAATTATCTCCGGCAATTGGATGCAGTAAGTTGTTTTCCGTGAATCACTTGTGACTTAGCTGCTGTCTTCCGGATGCCCGAAATGGCGGAAAAACAAGAGGATTTCCCGATGTTACGCTGGATATCTCCTTGGAGGGGTTAGGGGCTGGTTCTTCCTGACCATGGGATTCAAGCAAACACCCGGCTTGCAGTAAGAGACACTTTGAAAGAGAATGCGGGCAAGAAGACAGAGGAAGGACGTGGCAATGGACAAGGCAGGCAAGGGAAAACGTGCGGTTGTTCTCCTGGCGGCAGGCATGCTCGCCGCCGTGTCGGTGCGGGCGCAGACGAATGCGGCTGGTGGCGCGGAAGATATCTTGCGGCAGGCCTACGTGGCAGTTGTGGATGCGGAGCTTGCGGGTGTGGAGCAGCGCGTGGAGGAGGCGGTATCGGGGTACAGGAAGGCGGCAAGCTTGTTCGGCCGCCTGCAGGCGGAGTATCCGGGCTGGCGCGAGGACATGGTGTCGTATCGTGTCGCGGATTGCCAGAACATGATCGCCCTTCTCGAGTCCGGGGCGGTGACCAACAAGGCGGCGGCGGAAATTCCGGCCGCATCCGCGGAAGCGCGGCTGCGGGTTCTTGCGCAGGAACTCAAGCTGGCGCGGGCATGGCTGGCGCAGGGAGAGGCCTCGGAGGGGCGCAAGACGATCCTGTTGGAGCAGGAGATCCGGCAACTGAGCGGGGAGCGCGACCAGGCAATCCGTCAGGCGCAGGCGGCGGTCCGTCAGGCGGCCAGGCTGGAGGCGAAGCTGCGCAAGTATGGCCAGGGGGAAGCCGAAGCCTCCACCAATGCGCCCGTGTTGCTGGCTGCCGCCATCCGTTCCGAATCCGCGCGGCTGATGCGGGAGGAACAATTCGGGAAGGCGTTCGATCTTCTCCGGGAGGCGGCGGATGTGCTGCCCGACCGGGGCGAGTTCGATATCCTGGCCGCCGTGGCGGCCTGCAGGGCCGGCCGGTTCGATGTCGCTGTCGGTCTCCTGAGACCGTACGATACGCGCAAGCCCTCCAACGCGGACGCGTTGTTGACGCTGGGGACGGCATGGATGGGACTTGGGCGCATCGGGGAAGCGCGCGTCGCCACGGAGAAGGCGCTGGCGCTGCATCCGGAATCGGCCGAAGCCCACTACAACATGGCGCAGATTTTCCTTACGCTGCGGCCGGCGGATCCCGTGGCCGCGGAGAAACATTACCAGCGGGCGCGGGAGCTGGGCTTGCCGGCCGATCCGGATCTGGAGAACAACCTCCGGATGGCGTTTATCATCTCGCACCTCAAGAAGCGTCCGGCGAAGTAGCCGCCCCGGGTTCCGGGGCCGAGGCCTCCAGTCGGTATTCCTTCAGCTTGCGCTGGAGGGTGCGGCGGCTGATGCCCAGCTGGACGGCGGCGCGGGAACGGTTCCCCTTGTGACGCTTCAGCGCGGCGTAGATCATGGCGCGCTCGGCTTCCTCGATGGAACCCGGGGCGCCTCCCGGCGCGGGTTCCATCCGCCAGAGGTTCCGCCTGTCCGCCGGCAGCGAGGCCCGGACCGCCGCCGGCAGATCACGGACCGTCAGGCGGGTCCCATGGGTCAGCACCACCATGCGCTCGATGACGTTGCGCAATTCCCGCACGTTCCCCGGCCAGGAATAGGCGCAGAGGGCGGCCATGGTGTCGCCCGAGATATCCTCCACCGGCTTGTGGTTGCGCTGGCTGAACTCCTTGAGGAAATGCGCGCACAGCAGGGGGATGTCGTCGGTCCGTTCCCGCAGCGGCGGCAGGGTGACGGAAACGACGTCCAGACGGAAGAACAGGTCGTTGCGGAACTTGCCTTCCGCCACCATCTGGCGCAGGTCGGTGTTCGTCGCGGCCACGAGCCGCAGGTCCACCTCCAGCGTATCATGGCCGCCGACCCGCTCGAACATGCGCTCCTCGAGGACGCGCAGCAACTTGACCTGGATGGCGGGCTGGATTTCCGAGATCTCGTCCAGGAACAGGGTCCCGCCGTCCGCCAGTTCAAAGCGCCCGCGGCGCCGTTCCGTGGCGCCGGTGAAGGCGCCTTTCTCATGGCCGAACAGTTCGCTTTCCAGAAGGGTGGGCGACAGCGCGGCGCAATGCACGGCGACGAACGGCCCCTTGGAGCGCGGGCTGATCTGGTGGATGGCATGGGCGACCAGTTCCTTGCCGGTTCCGCTTTCGCCCTGGAGCAGGATGGTGGCCTGCGTGGGGGCCGCCTGCTTGACGACCTCGAAGACCTCCTTCATGGCGGCGGAGTTGCCGATGATGGCCTCGAGCCCGAACCGGTTGTCCAGTTGCTCCCGCAGGCGCAGGTTCTCGTCTTCCACCTCCGAGGCCCGGACGGCGCGCTTGAGGAGCATGTCGAGATGATCCAGGTTGACCGGCTTCATCAGGAAATCGTAGGCGCCGCGTTTCATGGCTTCGACGGCGGTTTCGACGCTGCCGTAGGCCGTCAGCATGATCACGATGGGCGGATGGCTCCGGGCCATGACGCGCTGGAGGAGGGTCAGCCCGTCCATGCCGACCATGCGGATGTCGCTCAGGACCACATCCACGCGGCGCTCGTCCAGGGTGGGGAGGGCTCGTTCGGCGCTGTCCACGAGGATGACATCGTAGAGGGACTGCAGGGCGCGCTTGAGGCCCTCGCGCGTGTTCTTGTCGTCATCCACGATCATGATGGTGCGGCGGCTCATTCCGTGTGCTCCTCCTCGGACCGGGTCCGGCTTGGCGGTTTCAGCAGGCGGGTGCGGCGTTCGTCGAGCGGCAGGAAGACCGTGAAGGTCGTGCCGAATCCCGGTTCGCTGTGGACATCCATGCGGCCCCCGTGATCCTGGATAATGCGCTGCACGATCATCAGGCCCAGGCCCGATCCGCCCTTCTTGGTGGTGTAGTAAGGCTCGAAGATGCGGCCGAAATCCTCCGGCGAGATTCCCGGGCCGTTGTCACGGAAGGCCACGGCCACGAAATGATCCGACGCGGCCACCGAGATCCGCAGGAGGCCGCCATCCGCCATGGCCTGCAGGGCGTTCTTGATGATGTTGAAGAACGCCTGCTTGATCTGGTCCTTGTCCAGGCGCAGCGGCGGAATGCCGGCCGGGCTTTCCAGTTCCACGTGGACGCCGCGGTTCTCGATTTCCTGCTTCAGGAGGCGGAGGGTGTCCTTGAGGACGGCGAGCACCGGCATGGGTTCGAGGTTGGGATGCGTCGGGCGGATGGCGCGCAGGAACTGCGTGATGATCAGGTCCAGGCGGGTGACCTCCTTGCGGGCCACATCCACGAGTTCCAGCAGCGATTCCCTGCCCGCGGGTCCGGCCTGCTTCAGTTCCCGGTCGAGCAATTGCAGGTGGATGTTCAGGGCATTGAGCGGATTGCCGATCTCGTGGGCAACCCCCGCGGCCAGAAGGGTCACGGCATTCAGGCGTTCGGACTCCACCAGGCTGGCTTCATGCTGGCGGTCCTGGGTGACATCCCGCAGGATGATCACGGCGCCCTCCTCCCGGCTTTCCACGGCGGAAAGAGGGACAACATAGAAACTGAGGAAACGCCGTTTGGGATAGGCGACCTCGATCTCATGGCTGACAAGCTTCGTCCATTCCTGCGTGTCGAGATTCAGGATCCGATCCCAATCCAAGTCCCGCAAGTAGCGGGCCATCGGGTTTCCGATGACCTCCTCATGGCGGAACCCGATCAGCTTCCCGGCGGCGCGGTTGGCATACGTGATGTTGCCTTGGCCATCCAGAACCACCACGCCTTCCTGAATGGATTGGAAGATGGTCTCCAGCAGGCCCTTTTCCTTTGCCAGCCGCAGGAAATGCGTCTGCACGCTCTCCGGATCGAGCCGGTTCAGGCGGGCGATCAACTTATCGAGAAATCCGGCTTTCATGGTCGTTTTGACACAGCGTCAACATGGCGCACAAATTACCGAAGGCGGGAATGGTGTGCAATGGGAAAAAGGAAAGGTCAAGGCAAAGGGCTGTTGTCCTGGCGGACTTCGCTGAGGCACTGTCCGCGTTCGAATCCGGAGCCTTGGAGGACTTGGGCGTAGGCCACCTTATCGTCTACGCGTGTAACGCGAAGCGTGCCGAGGCGTGCGCCCGGGAGGAATGTCAGGATATCCCCCGTGGCCGGGTCAGTAACGGGTTCGGAGGGCAGCCTGACGATGTAGACGGTGTCTTCGCGGAAGTTCCGGTCCTTGCCGCCGTTGAGAATGACAACGCCGTTCTTAATGGCGCTGATCATGGGACGCCAGGGGTTTTCCGGCATTTCGCGCTGAATCTGGCGGACGCCGCCGCGGATGGCGCGGGCGGTGGCCTTTCCGAGTGGAGTGGCAAAGAAGATGTCGCCGCCAAAGGAAACGCCCTTGTAGTCGGTTTCAACGTACGCTTCGCGGGTACGCACGAGTCCCGTGCTTTGAACGGAGGCGAGGATCTGGCCGGTTTCGATATCCACGATCGTCAGGGTGAGCGCGACACGGGCGTTGTGCCCGCGCCCGAGGAAGAACAGGCTGCGGAAGGCCACGGAAAGGCTGCCGCCGCTGGTCTGGGAGAAGTCGTTGATGACGCCCCGAATCAGGTACTGGGCATTCTTCATTCGTCCGATGGGGGTCTTCCCCTCGTTGCGGAAAAACTTGCTCTGCTGGCGCTGGAGCTCGTCTATCAGCCCCTCGAAATGCTGTCGTTCGACGACTGTGAAGCCGCGGGAGGCGATCAGTTCGGGCACCAGCAGGTCGGCCATACCGCTGCCCAACTGCCACTGGCCGGCGAAACCGGAACGGTTCTCGAAGGAAGTGACGGCCACGACGGGCGCATGGAGTTCCTCCGGCAGCGCGGAAAAGGACTTGATCATTGTGCTGGCGCAGCCTCCGCAGAACGTGACGGCTGCGGCGAACAGAATCAAGCCCGCGAAGAGGCGGCACGGAAGGGCACGGAGCGCAATCCTTGTGGTCATATAGCTCCGAAGTGTAGCGCAACGGGCCGGCCCAAGGCAAACGGGAAGTGGTCCAACAAGCAGCCGGGTTACGATGGCGAGTCCCGGCCCGGAAGGTATGCCTTGAGCAAACTCTTGAACAACTTCCCGTGGTTGGGGACTTTCAGGTGCAGAAGTTCGTGCACGATCACATACTCCCGGAAACGGCGGGGCTTGTCCGGTAAGTCGGCGTTAAAGGAGACCCGGCCCCCGGCGGAACAGGAGGCCCATCGCCGCGTCATGCGCTGCAACCGGATCTGCCTGGGCCGGACCTTGATCTTTTCCGACCATCGGGCGACCTCGGCCTTGAAACGTGAGCGCCTGCATGGTGCCGATGACTTCTTGCGGGACACGGCGTCATTTCCTTTTCAGCGCGAGGATACGTTCCGCGAGGGCGACCATGGTCTTCCCCCCGACAACCGGCAACAGCGCCCGGTAGGCCTCGGCCTTGAGTTGCCGGCGTTCCTCGCCGTTGTCCTTGAAGTTGGGGAAGCGTTCGATGATGGCATTGAGGGTGGCCGCCAGTTCGGGGGCATTCCGGATGCCCTCGCCCTTCAACACCCAGTATAGGGTGAACGTATTGATGCCCATGCCCGTGCGCCGCCGTTCTTCCTCCGCCTCGATCTTTTGCCGCGCCAGGCTCTGTACTTCGGCCAAGGCATGGCGCGTGGATTCCTGCCGGTCATCGAACGCCTCCATGATGGCCTTGGCACGTTCGGCGATCGGGATCAGATAGGGCTCCTCACCGCCGCTGTCCTCAGCCGCCTTGACAAGCGACTTGACGAGACTGACAACCTTGCTGCCGTCGGAGGAGGCGCCCTCCTGAATGCTTTTTAACGTTCCGGCGCTGATTTCCGCGACTTTTGTGGCGCCCTTGAGCCCGTAGGCTGCCGCGGTTTCCCGGACGAGGGTTTCGGTCTTCCTGGCGATGTCGGTGTACAGCGGCGTCTTGACCTCGAAGGCGTTCCGCACAATCCCGTACAACGCGGCCAGTTTCGCGAAAGGCTCGATAAAGTCCCGCAGTTCGGGCGATGGCGAGAGGATTTCGTACAGGGTTTCGACCTCCTTGAAGAAGGCCTGGAACTCCTCCCGCTTTTCCCTGTTGGCAAAGGCGTCAATGGCGCGCTCGACGGCCTTGTCGTCCATCGCTTTCCCGATCAGCGCCAGATAACTGCCGGCGCGGCCGGTCATCAACTCCTTGAAGCGGGCGAACAGGACCTCGATGTTCTCGACAATGCCGCTGACTTCCTTCGAGTCGAAGGCGAGCGCCTTCTTCAATTTGCCGAATACGCCGATGAAATCCAGAACGAAACCGCAGGGTTTCTTGGTGCCGTCCTCCGCCTCGTAGGGCCGGTTCACGCGCGCGATGGCCTGGAGCAGGACATGGTCGCGCATGGGCTTGTCCAGGTACATGCAGTACAGGATGGGCGCGTCATAGCCGGTCAGGAGTTTGTCGGTCACGATCAGGATTTGGGGATCCATACCCGGCTTGATGAACAGTTTGCGGGCGGTGGTCTCGCCGGGACCGGCCGTCTGGTGCGCAGCGACGATGGGGAGGCGTTCGCTGTCGTTGGCCGCGGCGGTATAGATGGGGGTCACCCATTCCGGGGGCAGGAGTTTATCGAGCGCCTGCTTGTAAAGGGCGCAGGCTTCGCGATCCACACCCACGAGGAAGGCCTTGTAGCCGAGCGGGTGGACATTCGCGCGGAAATGGTCCGCCACAAACGCCGCCACGGCCTTGATGCGACTCTCCGATTTGAGGAAAGCCTTGAGGGTGACAGCCTTGTCGAGGATGCGGTTCAGTTCCTCCACATCGCTGACGCCCTCGGCTTCCGCCAGGGCGAGGAATTCCTTCTCCAGGATTTCGTCGGGCAGGCGGATATCGTTCGGGGCGAGCGCGTACTTCAGTTTCAGCGTGGTTTCGTCGGCCATGGACTCCGCGATGGAATACTTGTCCAGATAGCCGTCCCTGTCCTCGCGCCCGAACGTCTTGAAGGTGCCCTGGCCATAGGCGGTCTTGTCGATGGGGGTGCCGGTGAAGCCGATCAAGGTGGCGTTGGGAAGGGCGCCCATGAGGTAATTGCCGAGGTCGCCGCCGGTCGAGCGGTGCGCTTCGTCGATCAGCACAAAGATGTTGTCGCGTTTGTTGACGGCCTTGGGGAGGCCGTCGAATTTGTGGATGGTGGAGATGATGAGGCCGCGGAAGTCGGAGGCCAGCAGTTCCCGGAGGCGTTGTTTGCCGGTGGCCCGTTCGATGGCGATATCCTCGTCGGTCAATTCGCCGAGCAGTCGTTCCACCCAGCCGGTGAGTTGTCCTTCCAGTTCGTTGCGGTCGATGATGAGGAGGACGGTGGGCTTGGAAGGAATCACAGGCTGGAAGCCTGTGTCACGTTGGGAGGGTGGCACAGGCATCTTGCCTGTGGAGTTGGTAGAGATCACAGGCTGGAAGCCTGTGTCACCTTCCAGCAGGAGGCGCGCCGCGGTGATCATGGTGAAGGTCTTGCCGGAACCCTGGGTGTGCCAGACCAGGCCGGTGGTTTTCCGGGGGTCGGCGCAACGGGCGAGCACCTTTTCCACAGCGCGGACCTGGTGTTGACGGAGGACGGTTTTCCGGAGTTCGTCGTCCTTGACGTAGAACAGGATCCATTCCTTGATGAGGGTCAGGAATCGTTGTCGGTCAAAGAAAGACTTAATGAGGGCTTCGAAGGAGGGTGACACAGGCATCTTGCCTGTGGTGTTGGTTGGGATCACAGGCTGGAAGCCTGTGTCACGTGCGGACGGTTGTGCTGACACAGGCTGGAAGCCTGTGTCACTTTTCCATCGGAACAGGTCCTTGCGGTCGAGGTTCCAGGTGGCGCCGTAGTGGAAGTCGATGAGGTGGGTGAGGTTGAACACCTGGGGGGCGGTGAGCATTTCGGGGGTTTCGCGGTGGTAGCGGCGGACCTGGATCAGGGCTTCCTCGATGCCGTTGCGTTTCTTGGCGCTCTTGGTTTCCACGAGGGCGACGGGGATGCCGTTGACGAGGAACATGATATCGGCCCGGTTCGACTGCGAGCCATTGGTGTACCGCCATTCCGGGGTGACGTGGAAGGTGTTGGCGGCTGGCTTGTCAAAATCCACGAGCCGGACGTTCCGCT
This sequence comes from uncultured Verrucomicrobiota bacterium, assembly GCA_964458765.1. Classification (GTDB taxonomy): domain Bacteria; phylum Verrucomicrobiota; class Kiritimatiellia; order CAIKKV01; family CAITUY01; genus CAIVSY01. Next base: position 26,007 of record CAYWKN010000002.1, on the reverse strand, counting down.
GGCGTTTTTCCGAGGGGACATAGACGGATCGTTCCCCGCGAAGCCAGGCCAGGATTTCGGCATTGCCCTCGATGGAGTTGCGAACCCCTTCGATGCGCCGGACGATTTCGGCGACGTTCTCGGTGGTGACGATGCCGGGATTCAGTTTGAGCAGTGTTTTCTCCACCAGTCCGTAGAACATCGTGCCCGCCTCCCCCTGGCGCAGTTTCACGGCATCCGAAGGGGGAATGGGCGTCCAGCCGGCCTCCGCCGCATAACGGAGGAGAGGGGATTGGACGGTTGTCGATTCTACGGCGAGTGAACTCATGTGGATGAATGTCGTTGTCGATTACGTAGGGTCGTTCACAAATGTTGATGTGTGTTTCTGATTCTCTTCCATAACGTCCAACACCTTGGAACCAAGCGTTTTCAGAACATTGTCACTTTGAGCCTGAAGGAACTTGGCTCTGCGCTTCAATGCCTCCCGGTGCTCGCCATTCAGCAGTTGAACTCGACTCGCAAGAAAGCCAAGCAGTTGCTCTTTTCCCTGTAACCACTTTTCATCCTCTCTCAGTAGATCCACAGTATAATCCAGTGCTGCACCAGCCAAAGATATGTCGGTGAAGGCATTGAGTTCGCCTGAATTCGAGGAAAGAACCGCCGCCGGTGCCTTTTCAAGGAAACTGGCGATTGCTCGGCACGTCTCATCCCTTTCCTTTTCCTCCATATTGCTGGTCCACACCTTGATTCCCATTCGAAATGCCGTTATGTTGTCCGTTTGCGCTGCCATTCGCGCAAGGATATCCTTTCTTGTTACTGGACACTCACCCCTAATCACTGGTTCAAGGTTGCTGAACCACTTCTCCGACTCCTGTTGCGTTCTGATCTTGTATCCCAGCAGAATGTCGGCTTCGGCCGTTATTGGCCACTGGTCGTCAACGACCCTTTTGAGAATGGTTTGATACCAATTGGGGAAAACGCCGTTCTGCAAAGCGTGTTCCTTAAACTTCGCGAAGAATGACTGGCATAAGAAGTCCCATTGGACCTTTTGGGAGGTGGCGGCGCTTTTCGATGGGAGATACGTCAACGCCCAGGTCTGGTCGGGTTGATTTTGAATGGAAGTGAAGATGACCTGCGCGATCTCCTTCAGTTGTGGAGTCTTGAATGCAAGTATCTGTGCCTTCATGGCATTGAGGACGCACTCGACTTCCTCTTTCGAACTCTGTTGCGACAACCATTTCTGGAGATGCGGATAAAAGTCAGGAATACTCTTGGGATCGAGGATTGTCATCAGGTGCGTTATGAACTTCCAGAGTGGCCAAATGCCTGGCGTGCTTTGAATCCGTTGGGGTGATTGCAGTTTACCAGTGGTGCCGAAGAGATTCTGAAGACATTCTTTTGCCTTGTCGGCATCATGCCCGATCATGGCGGCGGCCAACTTAGGTGTGGACCACGCCGCCGGATCTTTCGTTCTCACGTCATCGGTCCATAACCGCTGCACCATCCACGGGACCAAGTCAGGGACAAACCCAGCACACTGCCTTTGGTCACTTGGGAGCATCGGAACAATGCGTTCGACATGCATCTGCCATTCGGGATCTTTCAGATCCTTCAGGTACTTTTCAAGTGTACCACAGAAGCGCGACTTCAGGTCTTCTCGCATCAGTAACGGTGTTTGTAGTAGGAATCTGAGTTCATGTTCGCGTGTCTTCGGTTCTTTCATGTAGTTCTGGAGTACAAACTCAACCAAGTCATCCCTGGCATCAGTATGCAGGGCGGGTATTTGTCGAGATATCCAATCCAGTCGCGCCAATCCTTCCAATGCGTTAGGGAAGTAGTGGTGGAGTCCCGCAGTCTTCAGAAGTGCATCCAGAACTGAAGCGGCGGCCTTCTCATGCAAGTCACCCAACAGGCCATAGTCTCCCAGGAGCATAAGCGACTTTCGCAGTTGGGCTGGTGTACGTGTGGTTGTTGTGACGTTGTCACCGAAGAACCCTAACAGGCGAGTTCGGTCTCCCTCCTCAACTTGCTGAAGGATGTTCTTAAAGGAAGTTTCGTCCCCATCCCCGACCGCTTTGATAAAAGCAGGTCCGTCCTTTATGCCGGAAAGGCGGGAGTCCCAGTGGAAAGAGGTCAGGAGACTGACAGTCACAGACGACACGTATCCACAACGTTGCCTTATTGTTGTTGCCTTTTCGATCTCTGTCTTGTTGAACTTCTCAAGAGGGAGTGATGATAGATTGTCCAGGACGTCTGGCATTCTGCATATTTCATCGTAGACATAGGGGGTCGTCTCCCGAAGAGCCGTCAAGAGGATAAGAGTCTTTTGGAGATCTGGAAACTCCTCGCAGCCAGGCAATAAGCCGATGTCGTGAAACCGGTGCGCCTTGTCGAGTGCCAGTGTGAGTGCGTTCAGCAGTTTTTTGACCTGCCGTGGATCGCGTGGATCGGCCACTCCAATGATTTCTTTTGCTGCTGAGACATCGATGTCAATAACTCCTGATGTCACCAAGGTCTCAGCATAAGTTACCAAGTCCTGAGGCAGTGGAGGATCCATCCTTACAACGATATCAAAGAACTTGCGCAACAATTCATCACGGTAGTTATGGTAACAAACGTCAGTTCCCTTGCGCCTGTGCCCATCTGATTCCAACGCCAAGACCAGCTGTTCTTCGTCGCACGGAACGAGAAATTGACAGTCCAGTGAGTCTTGGACTGCACAACCGGGGTCGTGGATATGTCCGCAGGAGAACTGCCTTATGGCAGCTAGAACTTCAACAACGGTGGCCGGTTCACATCGGTCGAGATCGTCGACGACGATGATCAGGCGTCCACAAGCCTTGCAGTGTTTCGCGACCTCCTGTTCGAATACGCGTTGGAACTGTTCCGGGTACTTGAGCGTAAGGCTTTCTGATACAGGTTCTGTGTACACCATTAATTCGTTCTTGCGGGTTTCTTTGAACCATCCTAGAACGGCAGCGAAAGATGAGATCACAAGTCCTCCTAGGAATGCGATTGAACCAGCAAAATCTTTAGCCGTGGAATTCCCGTGATAGACGCCAATTGTCGTTATCGTGACAGCAACGGCACAGATCGTGGCCAGTGCGATCGCACCCTGAATCCATAGTGGCAGATGGCGAACCTTAAACAGGAAGTGGCGGATATTGGCGGAAGAGAACGGTTCACGCTCCTCCGCAGTCCATAACGCAAACGGCAACCTCGTATTGGTGAACCGCCTCAGTTTCTCATATTCACCCGACCCGATTTGTCGAAGCACTTCAAGCAGCATCTGCCTCCGGACAGAATCACCCCGGGCCTTCCAAGCGTTGAAAACGACAACCTGAGCCTTCCCCGACAGCGTCTTGTGGAGCAGGTTGACGATGGTGCTTTTCCCCTGTCCCCATTTGCCAAGGAGGCCAACACTGATGCCGGGCCTGTTGGACAATAGGATGTCGCGCAGACTGTCAGCATAGACACCATGGTTGAAACGGTCCCCCGCGACTTCCGTCATGCCGGCAGGTAAGTCATCAAGAAGTCGCAGTTGCGGTTTGTTTTTCGGTTTCATTTGTTCACCTCGCCTCCTCCATCTCCAACTCTCCCACCCTCATCTTTCCACTCATCAACCCATTCAGCACCGCCCTGAACAGGTCCCGCAAGGTCTGCTGATTTGCCTCGTGAATCGCGATGTTCTCGTCCACGGTGCTCAGAATGGGAGTTATTTCGCGCTGTTCTTCCTTTGTGGGCTTCGGGAATAAAAGCGGCACGACGTTCTTCTTGTTCAGTTGCGGCGTCGGCCCCGGTTCAGTAATTGACGCCAAGTCGAAAGTGAGAAACCAGTTTAGGAGAAAAGTTGACTCGACGTCTTTGCCCGGCACAATTGCGATCAGATTTGGATCGAGCACTGTCCAAGTGGTGGTCAGGCGTTTCTTGTTCGTCGCAATCGCTGCCCCTCGTTTTGGGAAAACAACTGATCCGGACGGAACCGTTCTCTTTTGGGCTATTGATAGTGGAAGCGTCTTCACAAGGTTTGCCGACTCGAAGCGCACTTCGTTGCCCGGCAAGTTCATATCTGACACTTTGACACCATGTACTATCACCCCTTCGACCGATTCCTCCAGATGAATGAACTGGGTGTAACTCATAGCGGAGGTACATGTGCCGCACTCATGGCCGATGGTCACAACGTCCCAACTCTCCGGCATTCGTCCGATCTCGGTTTCCTTCAGCGGTTCGTTGTGGAGGCCGTGGGTGAAGAGGTGGCGGAGTAGGGATTTCTTGAGGTCCCGGGCGTTGCGGATGATCGCCGCCTCGCTTGCGATGGCTTCCTGGATCTTCCATAGGATGGCGGCAATCCGTTCCTGTTCGGCCAGGGGGGGGAGGGGGATGATCCAGTCCCTGATGACGTGCTCGGGAACGCGTTGACGACCCGTGCTGCCTTCCATTTTCGATGCGATGGCCTGCCGCACTTCCGGCTGTAGCAGGCAGTAGAATAAGAAATGGGTGTCGCTTGTTCCAGTGAGGGCCTGGATAGGGATAACCTCGGTTGTCGCGACCCCGAATGGAATGGGGAGGTTGGATGCGATGGCCTGTTTGCCGTTCTCAAAAGACGGGGTGATCTTGGAGAGCAAGAGGTCTCCTTGTTCAAAGTAGGTGCCGCTGGTGATCTGCGCCGCTGTCTTGTCGACGAACGATGGTTGTGTCGCTCCTCCCTGTGGGATCAAGTTCATCGGAATGAAAGGGATTGTGGCGTAATCGGAATAACGCAACCCTTTTGGCCGTCGGGTAAAACAGTAGGCATCGCCAATGCGTGTTTGGCGCCAGTTTTCCGGCAAACGTGACACGGGCATCTTGCCCGTGATCTTGTCGGGAATCACAGGCTGGAAGCCTGTGTCACCTTTTCGGGTGGGTGGTTTATTTGTTTTTTGTCCCATGGATTCAGCCTTTTGGTGAAGGAGAGAGAGGCAGTTCTCGGTGTCCGCCATGGGGCAGACCGGTCACAATGTGTGACCGGTTGTCCTCGTAACTTGAGGTCACAAATTGTGACTTCAAGTTTGCAGCGTGGTGCGCGTTAGTAGGTGGCGCGAGAGAGGCGGAGCGCGGAAGGGTTGTTTTTGCCTTGTTCATGCTTTCTTCTCCCGCGCTTCCAGAAGGCGGCGAGTGTGGTCGAGTTCGGCGGCTATCACGGATTCCTCAGGCAGGGTTGTGCGATACTCGGCGGTCAGAACTTTGTTGGGTAGACCTTCCAATGCATAATGGGCAAGGGCTTCATCCTTGTGTGTGCAGAGAATAAGGCCAACAGGTGGGTTTTCGCCGGGCAGGGTCCAATGCTCCCGCGCATAATTGAGATAGAGGTGCATTTGACCGGCGTCGGCATGGGTAAACTTGCCGCGTTTCAGGTCAATGATGACCAGACAACGTAGCCTGCGATGGTAGAAAAGCAGATCAATGCGATACCACTCGTCACCCACGCGCAACCGGCGTTGCCGTCCGACAAAAGCGAAATCCCCCCCCAGTTCCAAAAGGAACCTTTCGAGATGCAGGATCAATGCTTCTTCGATATCGTTTTCGGAATATTCATCCTTGAGTCCCAGGAACTCCAGCACATAGGGATTCTTGATGTGTTCCTCGGCGGCGGGCTCTTCCCCTTGGTGGGGTTTCGCGCCTTCTTTCAGCATTTTTGCCTTGTTTGTGGACAAGGCTGTGCGCTCATAGAAAAGGGCGTCAATTTGGCGGTTGAGTTGGCGGGCTCCCCATCCGCCCCGCATGGCTTCGGTTTCGTAGAAGCGCCGGGCGTGTTCGTTTTTCACCGAGAGCAGGCGGACATAGGCGGACCATGGCAATGGGAAGCGGGCCGTGAGACTTGCGAGACGCGGTGGCAATGAATTACGCGACACTGTCGCGTAATTTGCCGGTGTTCTGCTGTCGGATTTACGCGACAGTGTCGCGTAATTTTCGGCGGAAACATATGCGAGGTAGAAACGGCGCATCCGCTGGAGGTTGTCCACGTCGAAGCCCCGTTGAAAATGGGACTTCAAGTCATTTGCCAGGCGTTTTAGCAATTCGACACCGTATGGGGCGCGCGGGTTGCCTTGTTGCTCGAATTCCACAATGTGCCGCCCAACCAACCAATATGTCGCTGTCATCACGGTGTCCACTGTGCGGGCGGATACCTGGCGGCCCTCCTTAATTAAGAGGATCACGCCATCGAGCATGTCCCGATAATTGCCTGTCTCTTCTTGGGCGACGGCATCCGAGTTACGTTTTACCTGGAGAAGCGAAGGCACCTGCTTTTCCCGCTTTGCTTTCATCCCGCTACCCCGATCTGTTTGAGTATCCGCGCCAGTTCCTTGCCGACCTTGGCGGCCTTGGCCTCATGCTGGCGCAATTCCGCCACGATCTCCGGAATCTCGCGGTAAACTTCCTCGGTGGCCACTCCCACGTAGCGGGACGGGGAGAGGTTGTAGTCGTTCCGGACCGCCTCGGCGGTGGGGATGACCTTGACGAAGTTCGGCACGTCCTCCGCCTTGATAAAGGCATCGGCGATTTTCCGGATGCCGGGCTCGGGAATGAAGTTCTTGGGCTGGCCCTTCTTGAACTCGGCCCCGGCGTTGACCAGGATGATCCGGTCCTTGCGCGAGGCCGGTTTGGCGCGGTTGAGCACCACAATGATGCCGGGCGCGCTGGTGTTGTAGAAAAGATTGTCGGGCAGAAGGATCACGCCCTCGATGACGTCCTGGTCGACGAACCACTTGCGGACGCGTTTCTCCTTGTCCTCGTTGCGGCTGCCGCTGCCGCGGGTGACGGCGCCGGTATCCAGCACGACGGCGGCGCGCCCGGTCGGATTGAGGGAGGCCAGCGTGTGCTGGAGCCAGGCCCAGTCGGCCTTGCCGCCGGGGAGACCGCCCTGTTCCTCGAACCGTGCGAAGGGATCGTTCTGGAAGGTGGACTCCTCGAACGGCTGGTTCCACATGGGGTTGGCCACGACAATGTCGAATTTCCGGAGCCGGGTATCCGAGTCGCGGAACTTGGGGTTGGTCATCGAATTGCCGCGGACGATTTCGCCCTCCATGTCGTGGACGACCATGTTCATGCGGGCGATGGCATAACTGGAGCCGGTGAGTTCCTGTCCGTAGAGTTTGAGCGGACGCGAGATGCGGCGTTCGCGTTGTTGCAGAGCCAATTCGCACTTGATGAGGAGGCCGGCGGAGCCGCAGGCGTAATCGTAAACGTTCTCGCCCTGTCGTGGCCGCACGATGTAGGCCATGAGCCACCCGACTTCCTGCGGGGTGAAGAACTCCCCGGCGCTCTGGCCCTGGCCCTCGGCGAACTTGCGCAGGAGGTATTCGTAGGCGCGGCCGAGGAAATCCGGTTCGACATCGTGCAGGCCCATCCGGTAACGGGGGTCGGAAAGGGTTTCGATGACGCCGGACAAGGCCTTGTCGCTGATTTCGCGCTCGCCGTTGCGGGTCTCGTTGAAGTCCACGATATCGATGACGCCGCTCAGGCTTTGGTTCTGCTTGACGATGGCGCGGATCGTGGTGGTGAGTTGTTCGCCCAGCGTCTTGGGCTTGTGGTTGGCGGGCCAGGCGAAGGGTTGGCGACCGCTGACGACCGGCCACCGGGCTTCCGGTGGGATATAGAATCGGACCAGGGTGTGGTCGGACTCAAGAATCTCCAAGGCGGTCTTGGCGTCGCCATAGGTTTCGGTCAGTCGCTGCACTTCGTCCTCGAAGACATCCGACAGGCGTTTGATGAAGACCAGGGGGAGGATGTAATCCTTGAACTTGGGGGCGTCCTTTTCCCCGCGGATGGAACAGGCGGCATCCCAGAGCATTTGTTCCATGGACTTGGTGGAAAGCACATTGCTCCGGGCGGTGCCCCGCTTCCGGCGCGCGGGGATGGTTTCCTGGACCGATTCCGTGCGGAGCCCCAATTCGCCTTCGCCGACTTCGTCAAGAAGCGCTTGGAGAGCGTCCCGTGTCGCACCCTGGGGTTCGGATTTTCCGTTTTCCCAGCGGTTGACGGTGGCGAAAGAGACGTTGAGCCGCTGGGCGAGTTGTTCCTGGCTGAGTTGCAGTCGTGACCGCAAAATCCGCACGGTTTTGGCAAGATCAGGTGTAATCATGCATACACTATGATATAACATAGTGTACGCGTCAAGGCTTTTTTCAGGGCCTTCCCGGTTACGCGTTGCGGAAATCGATCATTGTCTGGCGGTAGGCTTCGGGGAGGCCGATGTCGAAGCGGCGGCCCTTGAGGACGCAACCGGTGAACCCGTCGAGCTTGCGCAGTTCATCCAGGCACGACGTCAGTTGGAATTCGCCGCGCTCCCGGAGGTTGCGGGTGATGTTGTGATCCAGCAGCTCGAACACCTCCGGCTTGAGGATGTAGATGCCGAAGATGGTCAGGAAACTGTCCGCCGGCAGGCCCTCCACCTGCAGGTTGCTGCGGGCATACTCGATATCCGGTTTTTCGACGAATTCCGTGATGTTCAGGATCTCGCCTTCCTTCTGCCAGATTCCGGTCACGCAGCCGAAATTGCCGACCTCCCGCCCGGGCATCACCTTGAGGCCGACCACGCTGCGTCCGGTCCGCTCATAGACGTCCAGCAACTGGCCCACACAGGAACGGTCGGTGTCGGACGCATAGAGATGATCGCCCAGCAGGAGCAGGAACGGCTCCTTGCCGACAAACTTGCGGGAGCAGTGGACCGCGTGCCCGAATCCCTCCTGGACATCCTGGGTCAGCAGGTGCACCCGGCGCCCGACATCCAGAAGATAACGGCTGTATTCCTGGTTCTCGCGGGAAAGCTTGTTGAAGTTCTCGATGGGCGGGGGCGCGTTGAAGAAGTCCTCGAACAGATCCTTGTCGGATGTCTGCACGATCAGGCCCACGTCCTCGATGCCGGAGTTCACGGCTTCCTCGACGATGGCGAGGATGGCGGGCTTGATTCGCCCGGAGCGGTCCATCACGGGGAACATTTCCTTCTTGAGCGCCTTGGTGGCCGGGAACAAGCGGGTGCCGAAGCCGGCGGCGGGGATGACGGCTTTCCGAACCCGGTGGCCTCCCTGGATGACCAGGCGCAGGCAGGACAATCCCAGCTCGCGCTCGATGACGGCGATGGCCTTTTCCTGGGCCTCGGCGTCGCGGACGATGAACTGGGCGGCGCCGTCGCCCTGGGAACCGACGCCCTTGCCGCCGAGGATATGCGGCTGCAGGGCCGGATGCGCCAGCGTCTTGTGAAGCACCGGCGAGGTGAGCTGCGAGGGGCAGGCGGGTATGCAGTACTTGTCGAAACTGGCCTGGGCTTCGCGCATGAGGGCGCCAATGGCCCGGGCGTCGCCTTCCCGCAGGGCCTGCGCGGCCCGGTGGGTGATCCCGGCGCTGATGGGGCCGAGATATTGCTGCACGCCGCGCTGGACCTCGCCTTCGGCGAACGGGTAGCAATGGTTCAGGCGGTTGAGGATTTCCTTCGTATCCTTGCCGACGTGCAGGTCCACGATCACAAAGTGAAGGTCGTTGGGGATGGAAAGCTCGTCCACGTCGATCCGGTCGCCGTCGAACGTCATGAGGGTGGGACGGTTCCCGTAGGCGCATCCCTGGTCCATGCGGCCGCAGCGGGAGGGGGTGGTGATTTCGCCGAGGTAGGCGAACTCCATTTCGCCCCGGACGGTCATCTTGAGATCGTACAGGCGGTTGAAGGCGCGGGCCACGAGGACGCAGGCGGCGGCGCTGGAGGAAAGCCCCTTCTTGATGGGAAGGTCCGTCAGGGTATTGTTGATTTCCATGCCGCGGACGCGGTAGTGCGTGAGCACCTGGTAGGCGACGCCCGCGGCGTAGCTGAAGAATCCGCCCTTCTGCGCTTCGGCGAGGAGGGCCTCGCGGTCCATGGGCACTTCAAACGGACCGAAGGGGGTGCCGTCGCTGAGGGTGGACCGGACGATGAGTTTCGAGGGGTGGGGTTTGACCTCGGCGTGGATCCCCTGGTTGGTGCCGGTGATGATGGTATAGCCCTTTTCCAGGGCGCCGTTGATGCGGCGGTAACTTCCCGCCCAGTCGCTGTGTTCACCGAAGAGGCAAATCCGTCCCGGTACGAATAGTTTCATGGTGTTTCCCCTGACAGTCCGGTTCCCTGCAATCCCATGCGTACAATTCCCTGCAGGTTAGCCTGCCGCAAGGAGTTTGGCAATGCCGGAGGCCAGCGCGGACATATTGGCGAAACGGTGGTCCGGCGGCGGGGCCGGCGGCTCGGCGTCGCCGACCAGAATGGTGCGGCAGCCCGCGGCCCGGCCGGCCTCGACGTCCTTGGCGGAATCGCCGATCATCCACGAGCGGGCGAGGTCCAGGCTGTGGCGCCGGGCGGCTTCGAGCAGCATGCCGGGTTTCGGTTTGCGGCAGTCGCACTCGTCCCGGTCGTGGGGACAGCACAGAACGTCCAGGATCTCCAGTCCATGACGGGTCCGGAGGACATCCCGAAGGCGCCGGTGGATCTCCTGCACTGTTTCGAGCGTCATGTTCCCGAGCGCCACCCCGCGCTGGTTGGTGACGATGACGGCGGCATAGCCCAGTCGCGTGACGGTCGCCAGAACCGCGGGGAATTCCGGCAGGAGGTGGAAATCCTCCCAGCGCTCCACATAGCCGGGTCCGGGGGACCGGTTCACGATGCCATCGCGGTCGAAGAAGACGCACGGCATCCGGACAGGTTGTGGAATGGGCTGCATGACGGCGGGAACCCTACGAAAAACACGCGGCACACGAAAGGAAGAAAATGGCGTTCGCGCGGCCTACTCGTCCTCGTCCCGCGGCTTGGGGACGTGGGAATCCGACTCGCGCCACAGCGGCACAAAAACGCTCCAGGTGCCCACAACCAGGCCGAGGATGAACCCCGTGACGAGGCCCCAGGGGTGGGTCTTCTGGTGCCGGTCAATATAGATGCCCGCCCAGACGGGGAGCAGGATACAGACGGCGAACTGGAAGCCCGCGGCCATGGCGCTGATGGCCGGTCTTTTTCCGGATGGAGCGGGTGTATTCATGCGTAGGGCGTCTTGCGGCGTCGGACGGTCTTCCATTCCTGCATCTTCTCCTCCGCGTCGGCGGCGCTGCCCGCCGGCAAGACGGCATTGGCCAGGATCTCCACCCCCGTGCCCCGGACCTCCGCCAACCCGCCGTCCACCAGGAAGAAAAGGTCTTCCCCAGCGCGGCTGACCTCAACAATACCCGAGTCGAGGCCGCCAATCAAGGGGATGTGCCGGGACAGGACACCAAACCGGCCCCGGAGGCCGGGACAGACCACCGAGGCGACGTCCTCCTCGAAGAACGTCTTGTCGGGAGTGCGGATCCGCAGGCGGAATGTCATCTGCCGGCCTCGCTCATCTTGCGCGCCTTGCGCAGGACATCGTCCATGCCGCCCGCCATGTAGAACGCCTGTTCGGGAATCTTGTCGTGCTTGCCGTCCAGGATTTCGGCGAAGGATCGGACGGTGTCGGCCAGTTCCACATAGGCGCCCGGCATGCTGGTGAACTGTTCGGCCACGAAGAACGGCTGGGAGAGGAACTTCTGGACCTTGCGGGCGCGTTCGACGGTCAGCCGGTCCTCCTCGGAAAGTTCATCCATGCCGAGGATCGCGATGATGTCCTGGAGTTCCTTGTAGCGCTGCAGGATTTCCTGGACATCGCGGGCGACGCGGTAGTGCTCGGCGCCGACGATGTCCGGGCTGAGGATGCTGGAGGAGGAGGTGAGGGGATCCACGGCGGGGTAGATGCCCAGCTCGGCGATGGAGCGGGAGAGTTCCGTGGTGGCGTCCAGGTGGGCGAAGGTGGCGGCCGGCGCGGGATCGGTGTAGTCGTCCGCCGGGACATAGACGGCCTGGATGGAGGTGATGGATCCGGACCGGGTGGAGGTGATGCGCTCCTGCAACTCGCCCATGTCGGTGCCCAGCGTGGGCTGGTAACCCACCGCGGAGGGGATGCGCCCGAGCAGGGCCGATACCTCGGCGCCGGCCTGGGTGAAGCGGAAGATGTTGTCGATGAACAGCAGCACGTTCTGGCGCAGCTCGTCGCGGAAATACTCCGCCACGGTAAGCGCCGAAAGGGCGATGCGCGCGCGGGCGCCCGGCGGCTCGTTCATCTGGCCGAAGATCATGGCCGTCTTCTGGATCACCCCCGACTCGCGCATCTCGCGGTAAAGCTGGGTTCCCTCGCGGGTGCGCTCGCCCACGCCGGCAAAGACCGAATAGCCCCCGTGTTCCGTCGCGATGTTGCGGATCAGTTCCTGGATCAGGACGGTTTTCCCGACGCCGGCGCCGCCGAAGAGGCCGATCTTTCCACCCTTCTTGTAGGGGGCGAGCAGGTCAATGACCTTGATGCCGGTGACGAGGATATGGTCGCGGGTTTCCTGCTCCTCGTAGCGCGGGGCGGGCCGGTGGATGGACAGGCGTTGGCTGGCCTCGATCGGCCCGGCTTCGTCCATCGGTTCGCCCAGGAGATTCATGACCCGTCCGAGGGTTCCGGGACCGACCGGCACGGTGATCTCCCGGCCGGTATTCCTGACCTCGGTTCCGCGGACGAGTCCATCGGTGGAATCCATGGCGATGGTGCGGACGATATTGTTGCCGAGGTGCTGGGCGACTTCCAGGGTCAGGTTCCAGGGATGGCTGCTGATAAACGCGTTGGTGGCCTGCAGCGCCGTGAGAATGGGGGGCAGGCAACGCTCGGGAAACTCTACATCCACGACGGGGCCCAACACCTGGGAGACGCGGCCGGGGACAGGGGCGTTTGTTTCGTTCATGGGATTTCCTTGGAATATCTTCTGGTTTCGATTTTCGATTTCAGCGCAGCGCTTCGGCGCCGGCGACGATTTCCGTCAGTTCCGTGGTGATTTGCGCCTGCCGGGCGCGGTTGCGTTGCAGGGTCAGGTTGCGGATGAGGCTGTCGGCGTTGGAACCCGCCTGTTCCATGGCCCGCATACGCGCGCCGTGCTCGCCGGTGGCGCTGGCGAGGAGCAGTTCGTAGAGGCGCAGGCTGATCAGTGTGGGCAGGGTGAATTCCAGAACCGTGGCGGGGTCCGGTTCGATCAGCCAGCCCGCGGGAGAAGATTCGCCGGTTCCAGCCGGAAGTGCGGACGGCGGCACGGGAATCAGCCGCTCGAACGAGGGTGTGACCTCGCCGCGGCTTCCTGTCCGGTTGGAGGCCACATGCACCTCGTCGAGCCGCCCGCCCAGGAAACCGGCAATCAGCTCGTGGCCGACCTGGCGCGCGGCGGCGAAGTCCGGGTGGGCCACCGCCTGGTCGTAGAAGCGGTCCATGGAATAACGGCTCTTGAAGAAGGAATGGGCTTTCCGGCCGCAGCAACTGATCTGCACGGCGTGGCCGCCCGCTTCCCGCTCCGCGATCCAACGCGCGGCTTCCCGGAACAGGGCGTTGTTGAATCCGCCGCAGAGTCCGCGATCCGAGGCAATGGCGAGCAGAAGGACACTGCGGACCTTGCGGCGCGGCACGAAAAGGGGGTGATGATCCGTCTGGACCCTCATGTGGTTCAGCAGGGCCTGTACGCGCTCCGCATAGGCGGCAACCCGTTTCTCCGCTTCCTGGGCGCGGCGCAGCTTGTTGGCCGAAACCAGTTTCATGGTCCGGGTCAGTTTGCGGGTGCTCCGGAGCCGCGAGAGCTTGACGTTATATTCCTTGAGACTGGGCATGGACGCTCCGCGTCATGTTCGGGACCTGACGGCGACCCGCTGCAGGACGGCTTCCAGGGCGGCCTTGACGTCGGGCGTCATGGCCTTGTCCCGGGCGAAGAGCCGGAGGTATTCGGCCGGTTCACGGTCCAGCGTCTCGAAAAGGGCGCTTTCCAGTTCACGCACCTTGTTGACGGGAATGCCGTCCAGGTATCCCTGGGTCCCCGCGTAGACGATGGCCACCTGTTTGGCGACGGGAATGGTGACGTGGACGTCCTGCTTCATGATTTCCATGAGGCGGCGGCCGCGGTCCAACTGGCGCCGGGTGGCCGCGTCCATGTCCGAGGCGAACTGGGCGAAGCCGGCGAGTTCGCGGTACTGGGCGAGGTCGAGCCGCAGGGATCCGGCGGTTTGCTTCATGGCCTTGAGCTGGGCATCGCCGCCGACCCGCGAGACCGAGATGCCGGGATTGATGGCGGGACGCTGGCCGGCGTTGAAGGCGTCGGATTCCAGGAAGATCTGGCCGTCGGTGATGGAAATGACATTGGTGGGGATGTAGGCGGAAATGTCGTTCGCCTGGGTTTCCACGATGGGGAGCGCGGTGAGGCTGCCGCCGCCGCGGGCGGGGCCGAGCTTGGCGGCGCGTTCGAGAAGCCGGCTGTGCAGGTAGAAGATGTCGCCGGGAAACGCCTCGCGGCCGGGCGGCCTGCGCAGGAGCAGGGAGAGCTGGCGGTACGCCTGCGCCTGCTTGGTCAGGTCATCGAAGATGATCAGGGCATGCCGTCCGCTGTCGCGGATGTGCTCCGCCATGGCGCAGCCGGAATAGGGGGCCAGGAACTGCATGGGGGCGGGATCGGACGCCGTGGCGGCAATCACGGTGGTGTACTCCATGGCATCGTGGCGCTTGAGAATCTCGCACACCTGGACCACGGTGGAGCGTTTCTGGCCGATGGCGACGTAGAAGCACACGACGTCCTCGCCGCGCTGGTTGATGATGGTGTCTATGGCCAGGGAGGTCTTGCCCGTCTTGCGGTCGCCGATGATCAGCTCCCGCTGCCCGCGCCCGATGGGAGTCAGGGCGTCAATGACCTTGATGCCCGTCTGGAGGGGTTCCCGCACGTCCGCGCGGTCAATGATGCCCGGCGCCTTGAGCTCGATCTTGCGCGTTTCGGCGGCGGCAAGGGCAGGGCCTCCGTCGATCGGCCGTCCGAGGGCGTCGAGAATGCGGCCGGCCAGCGCGGCGCCGACCGGGACCGAGGCGATCTGCCCGGTGCGGCGCACGGTATCGCCTTCCCGGATGGAACTGTCCTCGCCGAAGACAGCCACGCCGACGTTGTCCTCCTCCAGGTTCAGCGTCAGACCGGTGGCCCCGCCGCGTTCGAAGGACACCAGTTCCCCTGCCATGACGCCCGCCAGGCCGTGGACATGGGCGATGCCATCGCCGATGTTGAGTACGGTGCCGACCTCGGAGATTTCGACTTTTCCGTCAAACTCGCCGATCTGTTTCTTCAGTATCGAGGTAATTTCTTCCGGTCTCAAATCCAAGGCCATAGCATATTCTCCCGTCGGTCAAGTTCCGGTCAGGGCCTGCCGGGCGAGGCGCAGGCGCGCCGCCAGGCTGTAATCGTAGACAAGATCGCCCACCTGGACCCGGCATCCACCCAGCAGGGCGGGATTCTCGCGTTGCTGCAACAGCACCGTCTTGCGCAGGAGGGCGCTGAAACGGGCCGCCATGGCATTCACGGCATCATCGGCGGTGCGGGCAGCCGCGGTCAGTTCGCCCCGCGCGATGCCGCGGCGGGCATCGTCCAGGGAACGGAACGCGGCGCCGATTTCCGGGAGCAGGTCCAGGCGGCGCTTGCTTTCCAGGAGCAGCAGGAATTTCCAGGTCAGGGGGTGGACGCGGTTCCGGAACAGCGCTTCCAGGGTCCGGCGCCGGACGTCGCGCGGGAGGCGGGTGTTCCGCAGGAACCCGGTCAATTCCGGAGAGCCGGCCGGCGCGCGGGCCATGAGATCCATATCCGCGGCCACCCGGTGTTCGGAGTCCGATTCCAAGGCCAGCGAAAGGAGCGCCTGGGCATAGCGCCTGGCGGTCTTGGGGCGGGGGGTCATGACTTGGCGATCTCCCGCAACGATTCCTGGATGAGTTCCCGGTTGGCGGCTTCGTCCACCTTGCGGCCGAGCACCTTGGCGGTGAGCCGCACAGTCAGGTCGGCGGTCTCCCGGCGCAGCGTTTCGCGGGCGTGTTCGGCGGCGGCGGCGATGTCGCGGCGGGTTTCCTCGGCCAGTTTCCGGGCGCGTTGTTCCGCTTCCTCGCGAAGCTGCTGGGCGCCGGATTCCGCGGCGGCGCGGGCCTCGGCCACGATCCGGCGGGCTTCCTGTTCGGCGTCCTGGATCAGTTTCCGGTTCCGCTCCTCGCTGGCGGCGGCTTCCCGGCGGGCCTTCTCGGCATCTTCCAGCGCCCGGCGGATGCCCTGCTCGCGCATATCCAGCGCGATGAGAATGGGCTTCCAGGCGACCTTGTAGAGGATCAACGCCACGAGGGCGAACGTGACCCACGTCAGGCCCATCATGGGACCGGACACGTTGATCAGCCCCGCGTCGGCTTCATGACCCGCCGCCGTAACGGCTTCCGTCACGGCCTGTGTGTGGAAATCCCCCTCCATGCCGCCCTACTTGTCCAGGAAGCAGATCACGGCGCAGAAGAGCGCCACGCCCTCGATCAGCGCCGCGGCGATCAGCATGGTGACCTGGATCTTCGGCGCGATTTCCGGCTGACGCGCCATCCCATCCATGGCTGCCGACGCCAGACGCCCGATGCCGATGCCCGCTCCAATCGTTACCAATCCCGCCCCGATTACCGCAATGGAACCTGTCATTTCCGCCGTCATGGTTTCTCCCTTCGTCTTGTGGTTAGTGTGATGGATGGTATCGCTGGCCAATGAACACTGCCGACAACAATGTGAAAATGTAGGCCTGCAGGAAAGCCACAAACACCTCCATGATAAAGATAGCCACAGCCATGGGGAAGACCGGAAGGGCCTTCCAACCGAAGATGACAAGCAGGCCCAGGAGGCAGAATACCACGATATGCCCCGCCAGTTCGTTAGCGAAGAGACGGATCGCCAAGGCCATGGCTTTGATCAAGAGCCCGACCATCTCGATGGGGACGATGATCAGGAGCAACGGCCATGGGACGCCAGGCGGGATGAAACCGCGGACAAAGGCCACGGGACCCGTCCGGTACACGGCGCCCGCGATCATGAAGAACAGCGTCACGCCGGCCAGGCCGCCGGTGACGTTGATGTTGGCTGTCGCCGTGTAGAAGCAGGGCACCAGGCCCGCCAGGTTCATGACCAGGATGTAGAAGAAGAGGCTGCAGAGCAAGGGGGTCAGCCTGCGTCCATCGGTTTCGCCGAGGAAGGGGACGGCCATTTCGTCGCGGATGAATTTGACAAAAAACTCGACAAGATTCATCCAGCCGGTCGGCACGGGGGTCGGACGGCGGCAGGCGATGGCCAGGAACCAAACGAGCAGCAGGCCGGACAGGATGACCATGATCCCGTGAAGGGTAAGGAACTCGGGAAGTCGCTGGTGGCCGGCGGGAAGCCAGTTCCAGGTGCGGGCATCGGAGACGTGGTGCATGATAAACGCCGTCACCGCCGCGCTCCTGTCGGCTGCCGCATTCACTGTTTCCATTGCGTTGGTCATGGGTGTTCCGGCGGGAGGGGCTGGGCCGGTCCCGGCCTGGAGGTCTACAACGGAGGCCGGCAGGTCGCGCTCCAGGGGGAGCGTGAGGGGCCGGGCGGAGACGCAGCAGAGGATCGCCGATCAAACCCGCGCAAAACAAAACCGGAAAAATATACCGCAGGTGACGCTGCCGTGCAAGCGATTAGGCGCCACCGATTAGGAGCCTGTGGCGCCTGTATCCTTGTCCCGGTCGCCGCCCTCTTGCGGGGGTTGGTGGCGGGCATGGTTCCCGGCTTGCCGGTTCAGCAGGAGGATTACCTTCCATGTCTCGTAGGCGCCGAGCGCGAGCCCGAGGAAAATGCCGATCAGGGTGAACAGAATCCCCCCGCCCCGGCGCTGGTCGAGGAGGAAACCGCCAAAGGAGAATACGGCCACCCCGACGGCAAACGTCAGGCCCAGGGTGATGGCCTGGCTCAGGTCGCTGAGATTCCCGTTCTTGGCGAGTTCCTTCCACATGGCGCCGGATTCCTACTCCTCGTCTTCCTTCGTCTTCTTCCTGGCTTCATCCTGCCGGGCCCGGTTCTGCACCTCGGCGCGAATCTCGTTCAGCCGCTGGATGATCGGCAGCTTCTGCGTGCAGGCCCGCTCACAGGCGCCGCACTCGGTGCACTGGTCGAGATGATGCCCCTCGCGGAGGATGCCCCAGTGCCAATTCAGCCGGTCGGTGATGCTGACGGGTTTGCCGGACAGCATGTATTGGTTGTAGGCGTCCATGAGCTTGGGCACCGGGATGGCTTGCGGACATTCGTCGCAATAGGCGCAGCCGGTACACATCCGGTTGAAGGCTTCCCGGATGGAACTCCGGATACGGGCCACCTGGTCGGCGGCCAGCGGGCGGAACCCGTTGACGGCGGCGAGGGCTTCGGCCAACTGCTTGCGGTTGGACAGGCCCACAAGCGCGACGTTGATGCGCGGGTCGTTGAACAGGAACCGCAGGGCGCCCTCGACGACCGTTTCGCCGGCGCGGGAGCGGACAAAATCGAAACGCGCCGGGTGCTGGGGGATGAGCCCGCCGCCGAGCGGGTTCATGACCACGACGGCGCGGTTGAGCTGGTGGGCGCTGTCGAGAGCGGCGTCGCGGAACGCGAAGTTCATGGCGGAATAGCCCAGCAGCACGCTTTCGAAAGGGTAGGCCTTGAGGACTTCCGAGATCTGGTCGCCATGCATGTGCGAGGAAACGCAGATATGCCGGATCAGTCCCTCCGCCTTGAGCTTCTCGAAACCGCGCAATGCGCCCTGGGCGCGGCGTTCCTCGAAGCGGCCCGGTTCCAGGAGGCACCACATGTGATAGAAGTCAATGGCGTCCACCTGCAGGCGCTTCAGCGAGGTTTCGCAGTCGCGGCGGACCTCGTCCTCCGTGGAGCCGAAAGTCTTGGAGGCGACATAGAAGGGGCGTTTGGCCTTTGTGGCGGCCATTTCCTTGAAGGCCACGCCCATCACTTCCTCCGACTTGCCGTAGCCGATGGCGGTGTCGAAGTAGTTGATGCCGGCGTCATAGCAGGCCTTGACGAGATCGGCACAGGCCTCGACGTTGTTCTGGTCCTCGAAGCGCATGCCGCCGAAACCGAGGCTGGAGATGTTCAGGCCGGTGGAACCGAAGGGTTTGTAGATCATGGGCAATGGTTGATGGTCAATGGGGAATGGTTGATGGTTGATGGGCAATGGTTGATGGTTAATGGGGAATGGTTAATGGTTAATGGATGAGAATACTGCATAGCAGGCGGCAAGGCGACGTTTGAATTCGTCGAAGTTGTACACCGTGCGGATCAATTCGGCGCCCTGGGAGGCGAGTTGTTGCCTGCGTCCGGGATCGGCGGACAGTTGGAGGATGCCGTCGGCAAAGGATTCGGCCGACGGGGCGGTCAGGCAGGCGTTGGCCCCGTTGAGGATCAAGCGGTTGGCCTGTGTGTCGGTGGCCACGATGGCGCGGCCGGCCTTGAGGTAATCGAGAAGTTTGAGGGGGGTATTCACGCCAGCCAGACGGGGGGAGAGGAGGATATCGGCCGCGGAGAGATAATCGGGCAGGATGTCGGGTGCGATATGGCCGGCCCAGATCACCGCGGAGTCCGCGCCGTTCCGCTGCAACTGGGCCGTGCGGTCCCGGATTTCGGAATCGGACCCGCCGATGATGACGAACCGGACCCTTGGGTTGGCGGCCGCCACTTTCGGAATGGCATCAAACAGCAGTTCGATCCCCTGATAGGCGGCGAAGGATCCCACATACAGGGCAAGGATGCCGTCAGGGTCGGCCTGTAGCCGGCGGCGGACCGATGCCGCGCGCGCGGGGTCCGATTCGACCCGCGAGGAGGGGATATCGGGGATGTGGTGGACGGTCTTGCCGGACTCCCGGGCGCGGACCTGGGCGACAAGACCGGGCCCCGTCCCGATCACGGCATCCGCATGGCGGGCGGCAAAGCGTTCGACCTTGGCGTAGGCCCACATCACGAGATTCCGCAGGGATTGTCCGTGATAGGAGGAGGGATCGGAGTGTTTCTCGAAGACCAGCCGGGCGCGGGCCAGGCGGGCGACGAGAACGCCGATGGGCCCGGTGTCCTCCACCGTGTGGATGACCGCATAGCGGCGGGTCCGGATGAGGCGGATGGCCTTGAACAGGATCAAAACGTCGAACGCGGCCTTCAGGAGGGAGGGGCCGATGGAGATCTTCCGGGCGCGGAACAGGTTCGGGACGCGGATGACGTTGACGCCTGGGATGGAACGGGGTTCGCCGATCGGGAGCGTGAGCAAGTCCACTTCCCAGCCGGATTCCGCCAGGGCGGTGACGTCGAACCCGACCCGGATGGGCGATCCGCGCCACTGGAAGAAGGGTTGGGAGCAGAGGAACAACACGCGTTTCATGCGGCAGACTCTAGCGATCTTCTATGAAGCCGACAAGACACGAACGCCTGGCAACCGGCCCGCGGATTTCTCGAACGTCAGCAGTTCCCCGGTGGATTGGCTGTATTCCGCATGGATCATTCGATCCACGAATCCCGGGTTGCTTCTGGCAAGGTTGGGTGTGGTCAGCACCGAAGCGGCTACCCCCAGCGGCCGGACACCGCTTTCGGTCAGGAACCTGGCAAGGACAGCCAGGCTTTCCTCCTTGGGTACGCCGTAGTGGTATTGGAGCGCAAAGTACGCCTCCGACACCACCATGTCCGATACCAGAACCGAATCGCCCTTCTGCATGGCGGCCTGGACCTCGGTCAACGCCAGAACGGCTTGGTTTTCGGGTGCGCCGGTGAGAAGACGGAGAACCACGGAAGTATCCAGACCAACATTCATGGTGTTTCTTTCCTGGATGGGACTTTTTGAGCCCGGCCGTGCGCGACACTCTGGCGGATGGAGGCCATATCATGGTGGCGGACTTTCTCCGCGTACTTTCGCGCGACGCCAAACCAGGCGGGAGGCGGCTCTCCGGCATGGGAGGGTGCCGGTTCCGGCAGCATCTCTTCCTCCGCGATCCAGTCCTGGAATAACCCGATGACAACCTCGCGGACGGGTTGCCCGCTCAAGGCGCTCTTCGCCTTAACCAGCCTGTACAGATCATCCGGAATGTCAATGGTGGCTTTCATGTAAACAAGTTAACCATATACCTGTATTGCTGTCAAATCATCCGCGACGCAGCACAGTCTTATATAGGTCAACTGCCTGCGGCATGCTTGATCTTGGAGGTGGGTACGGGTAGAGTGGCGCCCTTGCTTATGAGCGGATCGAATTCACAATCGGTCGTGGTTTCGCCGGGCGGAAGGATCGGAGGATCGCTGTGCGTTCCGGGCGACAAGAGCATCTCGCAACGGATCGCCCTGCTGGCGGCGTTGGCGGAGGGGGAATCGCGGGTGGAGGGGTTTCTCCGCAGCGCGGACTGCCTGAACATTCTCAAGGTCCTTTCCCGGCTCGGGGCCTCCCATGCCTTGGAAGGGGAATCCCTCAGGATTACCGGCACGGGCGGGCATTTCCGTGCTCCTGCCGACGCGCTCGATATGGGCAACTCCGGCACAGGACTGCGGCTGCTGGCCGGCTTGCTCGCCGGTCAGCCGTTCACCTCCGAGATGGTCGGGGATGCTTCGCTGAGTTCGCGGCCGATGAAGCGGATCCAGGAGCCGCTCCTGCAGATGGGCGCGAAGGTGGAATTGCTGGGTCCCAAGGGTTGCGCCCCCGTGCGCATCACCGGCGGGACCCTGAAGGCCATTGATTACCGCCCCGCCGTGGCTTCGGCCCAGGTGAAGTCCTGCGTCCTGCTGGCCGGGCTGTATGCCGAGGGGGTCACGAGCGTCACCGAGGTGGCGCCGACCCGTGACCACACGGAACGGCTCCTGAATGCGATGGGTGTGCCCGTGGCCACGGACGGCCTGCGGGTAAGCCTGCGCGGGTATGGGGCGGCGGGACCCCGTTTGCGGGCGCGTGCCTGGCGGGTGCCCGGCGATATCTCCTCCGCGGCCTTCTGGATCGTGGCGGCGGCGGTTGCGCCGGGCGGTTCCATCGAGCTGCGGAATGTCGGCTGGAATCCGCGGCGCAATGCGCTGGTCAAGGTGTTGCAGAGGATGGGTGCGCACATCGAGTTCATTCCAGGCGCGGATGCTTCCGCGTGTGAAACCATGGGTACGATCCGCGTGGAAGGCCGGACTCTGCGCGGCACGGAGGTGGGCGGGGCGGAAATTCCCGACCTGATCGACGAGCTGCCGCTGGTGGCCGTGGCCGGGGCGCTGGCCGAAGGGCCGACGGTGATCCGCGACGCCGCGGAACTGCGCGTGAAGGAGTCGGACCGCATCCGCAGCGTGGTGGACAACCTGACGCGGATGGGGGTCCCCGTCGAGGAGC
Organism: uncultured Verrucomicrobiota bacterium; assembly: GCA_964458765.1. Taxonomy (GTDB): domain Bacteria; phylum Verrucomicrobiota; class Kiritimatiellia; order CAIKKV01; family CAITUY01; genus CAIVSY01. The sequence goes on along the minus strand of CAYWKN010000002.1, from coordinate 3,788 downwards.
GCCCGGACGGCATGCGGGTCGGGGGCGGCGCGCGGCGGAAGAGCGGGGTCGCCATCGACAGTTACGGGGATCACCGCATCCCGATGGCATTTTCCATTCTGGCCTTGCACGGCACGGGCGCGGTGGAAATGAGGGATGTCGCCTGTGTGAACAAGTCCTATCCCTCCTTCTGGGAGGACCTGAAGAAGGTGGGTGGCCATGTCGCTTGATGTCATCGCCATTGACGGTCCCTCGGCCTCGGGGAAATCCACCGTGGCCCGCAAGGTGGCCGAACGGCTGGGCCGCGTGTATGTGGATTCCGGGGCGTTGTACCGCAGCATCGCGTGGAAGGCGATGGCCTCCGGGCGCGACACGGGCAATGCCGCCGGCATCGTGGCCGCGCTGGGAGCGATGAAGGTGGAATGCGTGGTGGTCAACCGCGCGGTGCGCTACCGCGTGGATGGCTGCGAACCGGCGGCGGAGATCCGGACGGAACAAGTCAGCGCGCATGTCAGCGCCGTGGCGGCGGTGCCCGAGGTGCGGGCGGCGGTCACGGACTGGCTTCGGGGGATGACGAAGTTCGGGCCGCTGGTCATGGAGGGGCGGGATATTGGGACGGTCGTGTTCCCCGATGCGCGCGCCAAGTTCTACCTGGATGCGAGCCCCGAGGAGCGGGCCCGGCGCCGGTCGGCGGAACTGGCGCCGCCGGGCGCCGCCGCAGATGTCTCGCGGGTGCTGGATTCCCTGGCCGACCGCGACCGGCGCGACCGGGGCCGCAAGACCGCCCCCCTTGCCGTGGCCGCCGACGCGCAGGTGATTGACACGACAGGCCTTGGCATTGACCAGGTGGTGGAAGAGATATTGCGGAAATCGAAGCCGGGCAAGGAGCGCTCATGATCCTGGAAAAGTATTCGATGGGGATTGGCGACCGGTTCGGGTGAGAACCTGAAACCATCCACGGTTCGAACAGACAAGGGGCGACCGCGTCAGACGCCGGCCGGCGTCTTGTAGCCGTGCTCGACCTTGTCGGCGACATCCTTATAGCCGATGTCCGCCTGGTAGATCTGCTTGAAGCAGTCCATGGCTTCCGACGGGCGGCCGAGTTTTTCCAGTGTCCGGCCCAGATCGTAGAGGACTTCCTTCTTCTGCTCGTCGATCACGGGCAGTTCGGCGGCGGCTTTCTGGAGTTGTTCGAGGGCCATGTCGTTTTGCTGCTTGGCCAGGAAGCACAGGCCGAGATAGTGCATGGCGCTGACGCGCCGCTGGGGATTACGCTGGGCGGCCTGGAACTGTTGGATGGCCTCGTTGATCCGGTCCTGCTTGAACAACAGCACGCCGAAGTCGTGCCGGATGCCCAGATCGTTCGGATAGCGCGCGACGCGATCCCGGAAGTCGTTGAAGATGAACGCTTCGCGTTCCTTCTCCTTGGCCTCGATGGCGGCCGTCAGTCCGCTTTCGCGCAGCTTGGCGATTTCCTCGTCGAAAGCCAGCAGGCGGGTGGTGCTGATGGCATGATCAATGGAAGGGTCGCGGCCCCCGGCCACCACCTGGGCGTCCTGCAGGGCGGAGATGGACTCGGCGAACATCTTGTTGTTGACATACAGCGCGGCCAGGGCGCGGCGGTAGTTGATGTTGGCGGGCTCGCGCTGGATGCGGGCCTTGTTATCGGCGATCAGGGCCTCGATATCGTCCTTGCCTTTGACGGCCTTGCCTTCGCGTTCGAGCCGTTCGGCTTCCTTCTCGTCGCGGATCATCCGTCGGAATGTGGTTCCGGCGGCGGCGGCTTCCGCCCAGCCGTCCTTGGTCATGCTGTCGATGGCCATGGCATCCTTGAGGAGTTTGAGGGCGGCGGGGTCATTGGGTTTGAGTTCCGCCAGCTTCTCGAAGCATTCGCGTCCGAGCCGTGGCTGGTCGGTCTGCATATAGAGTGTCCCCAGGGCTTCGAGGAGTTCGGTATCCGCGCCGAAGTGTTCCCGGGCGAGCGACAGGGTCTGGATGGCGATCTCCGGTTCCCCGGCGGCCCGGGCGGCAGTGACGAGCAGTTTGATGTGCGAGAGGTTCAGCGGGTCCTTCCGGAGAAGCTTCTCGATGGCTTCGAGCGCCTGCATGGGTTTGCCGGCGCCCAGCATGGCCTGGGCCATCATGGCGCCGGGGAGGCCGGACAGCATGGTCATGGCGGCGGCCACCTGGCCGCCGGGCCGGCTCTTGAACAGCTTGATCTCGGCGGCACGCAGGAAACGCCGGGCCCTGTGGAACATGGGTTCCGCGCGGATACAGGCGCTGAACATGTCTACGGCATAATCCAGATTGCCCCGTTCCATCGCGGAGAATCCGCGGTTGAACATGTCCCGGACCTGTTGTGGCGCCTGTTCCAGAGTCACTTCGGCCATACGCATCCCTCTCACGCGGCAAAGCATCCAACGGCTTCACCGCTTGACATCAATGGAGTGCGTATATCAAAGTGCGGGTTCGTCATCCAGAAAAAACCCCGGGGAACAGCTTGTGGCGCCTCACAGTCCAGACGCAACGTTTCGGAAGATCATGCTGGCCCTCCTCCTGGGGCTGGCCGCCCTGCCCGCCAGCGCCTTGACCTTGAAGGGGCTTGCCTTGAACGACGTCATGGCCTCGCACGGATTCGGCCCGCCGAGCGAATACAGGAAAGCGGCCGTGTATCGCAGCCGGACCTCGACGGTGGTATTCGAGTCCGGCAGCCGGCGGGTGGTGGTGGATGGAATGTCGCTCTACCTGAACCGGGCCGTGGAGAAATCCCGCGGCGGATGGATGATCGCGCCGGTGGACGCGGTGGATGCCCTGGGCGTGGTGTTCTATCCCATGCGGGCCTTGAAGAAGGCCGGAGCGGTGACCGTGGTGCTCGACGCGGGGCATGGGGGCGGCGACCCCGGCGCCCGGATGGGGAACGGCATTCAGGAGAAACAACTGACCCTGGACATGGCAAAGCGGATCCGGGCGATGCTCCAGGAGTGCGGTGTCACGGTATGGATGACCCGCGACGGGGACACCGCCATGACCCTGGAAGAGCGATGCTGGCGCATGGGAAAACTGCGGGCGGATGTCTTCGTGAGCGTGCACTTCAACGCGTCGCGGAATCCCGCCACGTCGGGGGTCGAGACCTACGTGGTGCCGGCGGCGGGCTATCCCGCCACGGCGGAAGAGGAGCGGCGCAACAGCCGGCGCGGAGCCACGGGATGCCCCGGCAACCGGTTTGACGGAGCGAACATGGCGCTGGCCAGTTTCGTCCACAAGGGGTTGGTGGCCCATAGCGGCGCGGAGGACCGCGGCATCCGGCGCGCGAGGTTCTTTGTCATCCGGAATGCGGAATGCCCGGCGGTGCTGGTGGAGTGCGGATTCCTTTCCAACAAGCGCGAGGCGGAGAAGATCGCGGATGCGAAGTACCGGGACCGTCTGGCGGAAGGGATCGCCCGGGGGATCCTGACCTATTTGAGCCGCGTGCGGGAACTGCGCCTGCCGCCGGTGCTGCCGTGACGGGCGCGGGGATGGCGGATCAGCGCAGGGCCACCGGTTTGCCAAGGACTTCCGCGCCGACGATGACCTGCCGCAGGCTGTCCCTGGAATGGAAGAGGCGCGTGCGGCGGGGACGAACCGTTGTGCCCCCCGTGGACGCCGTTTCCATCGTCATGGCCGGCATGGGTATTCCGGGAAGCGGCTGATCCCACTTGAATTCCGGAAGTTCGGCCATGGCCAGGGCGGGAGCCGGCAGCGGTTCCGGGCTTGGGGTTGGCGCCGGTGGAACCGGCCGCGGGGCCGGACGGGGCGCGGCGGCGGGGCGG
>CAYWKN010000001.1:58917-73491 GCA_964458765.1 uncultured Verrucomicrobiota bacterium | reverse complement strand
TCCCGACCATGAAATGAGCGTGGAGTGGCTGCCGATGGCCATCGGCCATTCCGATTGAGGGCTTTGCGATGTCTCCAGACGAAAACAGGGTGAAGGAATCGGAGGTTTGAACAGTTTGTGTGTCCCTTCTTGCTCCTCGGGATCGGCCGGTCTGGTGTAATCCCGACCATGAAATGAGCGTGGAGTGGCTGCCGATGGCCATCGGCCATTCCGATTGAGGGCTTTGCGATGTCTCCAGACGAAAACAGGGTGAAGGAATCGGAGGTTTGAACAGTTTGTGTGTCCCTTCTTGCTCCTCTGCTAACGCACTGCTAACGCATGGTCGCTAACATGACCCACTGACCATGGCCTACCCCTACACAACCTCGACTCGACCCCAAAACGCATGGCCAGTCTTCGCCCCGTGTACGGGCTCCGCCTTGGCAAGCCGGGAAATCCTTTGCAACCCCGAAAACGCATGGCCGCCGGTATTTCTCCATGAACACGAGAGTGGAAATCCGTGCAGACGTTTGTCATGGCAAACTGCGAGAAAGCCATGTTGACGCGGTGTTGAGGATGGTCAATACTGTGGGCAGTGTGGGTTTGACAACACTAGGTAGATATGGTTTTGGAGCGAATCCATCTTGATGCGAAGCGACTGGTGCCGTTCTGTCGGCAACACCACATCCGACGACTTTCCGTTTTCGGTTCCGTGCTCAGGGACGATTTCCGCCCTGAAAGCGACGTGGATGTAATGGTGGAATTTGATCCCGACTTCGTGCCGGGCTTGATCGGTTTTGCCGGCATTGAGATGGGACTGTCGGAGCTGGTGGGGCGAAAAGTCGATTTGAATACTCCACGGTTTTTCAGCGAACCGCTCAGGCGACGGGTTCTGTCTGAGGCGGAGGTGCTTTATGCCGCGTCCTGACGATCCCACGCATGTCCGCCACATGCTTGAAGCCGGCCGGAAGGTGCAGGCGTTCACTGCAGGCCGCGGCAGGGAGGACTTGGAAGAGGATGAGTTGCTGGCGCTCGCGTTGGTGCGTTTGCTGGAGATCATTGGAGAGGCCGCGACACGGATCACGGAGGAGACCCGCAAGGCGAATGCGGCTGTCCCTTGGGCGCAGGTCATTGGCATGAGGAATCGACTGATCCATGGATACGACGTGATCGACCTTGATATCTTGTGGCGGACGATCACCGCCGATATTCCGGAGTTGGTGCTTGCTTTGGAGAAGATTGCCATCTGAGCGGCTGAGGGACAGGAGACCTCACGTCTCCACATTCGACAAATGACCTGACCCGCTGACCATGGCCTACACCTGCACAACCGCAACCCGGAAACGCCTGGCCAGTCTTCGCCCCGTGTACGGGGCTACGCCGTGGCAAGCCGGGAAATCTCTTGCAACCCCGAAAACGCATGGCCCCTTTGCGCAAGTGGAAAGAGATGGGCTGATGGGCTGAAGGCTGATGAATCCCGGCTGAGTCTTTTTCGCTTTCCATATTCCCCGGCTTGCATTAGAGAGATGGGCTGACAGCTAAGGAACATGCACCTTGGAGATGAAAAGATGACCGACGAGAAGAAGGGCCTTAAGAGCGCGTTCGACCTGGCGATGGAACGCCTGGCCAGCAAGGGCGACGGTCTCACACAACTAACCGCTGAGCAGAAGGAATCCCTGGCCGGCATTGCCGCCAAGGCCAAAGCCGCGTTGGCGGAGCTTGAAATCGTCTACGGAAAGAAACTGGCCGAAGCCGAGGCCGCCGGCGATGCCGACAAGACGGCCAAACTGAAGGAAACAATGCGGATGGAAGCAGCCCGGATCCGGGACAGGGAGAATGCGGAGCGGAAGACAATCCGCTGATTGCCCGCGCAATGCATGGCAGCCATGGCAACGAAACAAATACTGGTGGTCAAGCTGAGTTCGATGGGAGATCTCTTCCACGCGCTGCCTGCCGTCCACGCCCTGCGGAACGGCCTGGATGCAGAGGTGGATTGGGTTACCCAGCCGGAATATGCGCCCCTGGTGCGGTGTTTCCCGGACATCCGCGACGTGATCCCGTTTCCACGGCGTGGCGCTGTCATGGGCCTGCCGGGATACTGGCGCGCTGTGCGGCGCAGGCGGTACGATCTGGTCATTGACCTCCAGGGGTTGTTGAAAAGCGTTCTTGCCGCCCGGATGGCGATTGCCGGCAAGGTAATCGGCCCCTCCTTCTGCCGTGAAGGCAGCCGATACCTGTATGATGCTGTGGCCGGCCCTCCCAACCGGAACCGGCACGCGGTGGATGAGGCTTTGGACATCGTCCGGCATTTCGGATTGCCGATGGGTGAAGCGGTGTTCCCGGTCCAGTTTCCGCCGGTGACGCCTTTTACCAGCAGCCTGCGGGTGGGGATTATTCCGGCCTCACGCTGGCCCAACAAGAACTGGCCGGTGGAGTACTATGCCGAGATTTCGCACCTCCTGATGCATCAGGAAGGGGTGACGATTCATCTTTTCGGCTCCGAACAGGAACGAGGGGCCTGTGTGGCCATCCAGCATGCGGTTGAGGCGGGGCATGCCTGCAGCCGGGTGGTGAACCTTGCCGGGCGTACCGGCATGGCGGAACTCGGCGGGTGGCTGAAGGCCATGGATCTTGTTATTGCCAATGACTCCGGACCGGCGCATATGGCGGCGGCGGCCGGAACGCCTGTTCTGGCCCTGTTCGGCCCCACGGATCCTGTCCGGACGGCACCGTACGGCCCGCGGAATCGCGTTGTGCAGGCCGATCTGGCATGCCGTCCGTGCCTTGGGCGGCAGTGCCGTCGGGAAATTCCCGACTGCATGCGGACCATACGACCGGAAACCGTGTACCAGGTTGCACGGGAGATGCTCGGGGGGGGCAGGCAATGAGGGGAGTGGCGTGGATCGGGGTATTGCTGCTGGGACTGTGCACCGCCGGATGTTCCAGGCCCGTGCAGCAGGCCGACGGGGATGAAATGGACCACCCGATGATGATCAAGGCTCGGGACCTGGAACAGCAGGGCGACATCGAGGGCGCGCGAAGGATCTACACGGTAATGCTGGAAAAGCACGCCGACATGGGCCGTGCGCACCTGGGGTTGGCCCTGCTGCTCGACCGGCCCGGCGGCGATCCGGTGCGGGCGGTTTATCACTATCAGCGGTACCTGGAATTGCGGCCGGACACCGAGAAGCGCAAGATGATCGAAGGCCGGATTCGCGGGGCCACTGCCGCGATGGTGCGTGCCGTTTACACCAATGAAGCTTCCGTGGCCAGCCGGCTGGCGGAACTCGAGCGGGAACATCAGGACTTAAAGGTGCAGAAGGCGAATCTGGAAACACGCCTTGCCCACGCGCAGCTTTCCTTGCGCAATTACCAGAACCGCCAGGCCAGGCTGGCCGCGCAAGCTGAACGGTCGCTGGAGGCGGGAGGCATGGCGGCCACGGACATCCGGCCGGCCATACGAACGGTCAGGGTCCAGAAGAACGACACGTTGCGAAGGATCGCCATGCGGGTGTATGGCAGCCAGGACCGGTGGCGCGATATCTACGAAGCCAACCGCAACCTGTTGCAGAAGCCCGAGGATGTCAGGACCGGGCAGATGCTTGTGGTTCCGGAGTGATATCCCCGGGCTTGAACGGATGGCGTGCGGATGGTAGCGTCATATTCGCATAACCAACGCGCGTGCATACAGGACGACAAGGAGGTCAACATGGGTACGACAGACTTTTTCGACATGGATTTGCAGCGGCGGGGCTCCGCCAAGGGTGGATTGGGGCAGGCGACGGACGTCGTGGGAAACCTGAAACCCGATGAACTGCCGGCACGGCCTTTGTCGGACCTGAACCTTACACGCATGGCCCGGCACCGGGAAGAGGTGAACACCCAGGTTGCGACAGCCAAAGTGGAGATCGAGCGGCTGCGCCGCCGGCAGGGCGATCTGGAGCGGGAGAAACAGTCCCTCGAGGACCTGATGGACAAGCAGGACCAGTACGAGCGAGGCAAGCAGGAGATGATCCAGCGTCTTTCCGAAAGCGTCGTGTCGCTGGAGAAACTCGAGGAGAATGCGGCCCGGCAGACCGAAATCTATTCCAGCCTCCGCGCGCGATTCGGGCAGTATGTGGAGGAATTGCACGGGTTGAATGACGCGGCATGGTCCGACGATGCCTTCCGCGAGGAACTCAACAAGGCGGTTGTGCAGATAGACGCCATCCGCAAGGAGTTCGTCAAAGGACAGGCGGCGGTCGAAGCCGTGGGCGGTCCGGTCAAGCTGTTTGACGAAGCTCGGCCGCGGCCGGCGGTGGTGGAAGCGGACACGGAACCGGCGCGGGGGTTCCTCGGCTGGGTAAAGATCGGCATAGCCGTCAGCGCGCCGCTGATCCTGACGATTATCGTGGCGCTGATTATCCTCATGGCGGGGCGGTAACGCCCCCGGCGAGACGCGTATGCGACGGCCAGCGGCCAAGAATCAACGTTTGCAGGAACGACTCCACTCCCTGAATCGGGAAATGTCGCGCGTGGAGACTACGCTCCAGACATTGTCCACAGCCGTGGAGAATCCCGACCGCGAGGAAGCCTTGCAGAAAATCCGTCAGCAGCTATCCAAGCGGACGGGGCGGCCGCGGAGCGCTTCCGACGAGGAGTCGGGCAACGGTCGTCTGGTTCCGCGGGAGGATCTCTTCGAGAAGGCGTCCGCCGCACCGAACACCACAGCGGAGGGGCCGGACGAGGAAAACATGACGGATGGGGGGGGTGTGGCCCCTCGATCGGACCCCGACCAGCGTTTCGCGCAGTATTTCGTGACTGGCGGCCTGCAGTCCGTGCGTCCGCTTCGTCAGGAGCGACGGGTGCAGCGCAACAAGGCCATCGTGATGGTGGTCATTGCCATGATCGTGCTCTACGGGGTGTTCCAACTGCTGTTCTAGGCGGTTTCAGGGGTAATCGCGGCACAGGGCCACAAAGATTCCGCCTTGTCTGGCAAAAGGCCCCTTGACGGTGATCCGACGATCGCCGTGCCAGCCGGTGAAAACCACATCGAACGAGTCCAGCCCCGGCGGGCACTGAACCCGCGCCACCGCCAGCGAGCGCGGCAAGGTACGCCACGTTCGCTCGTCGGGTGTTTCGACGGCAAACAGAAGGAACCGGACCATATCGCCCAGGTCCTCGTTATGGGCCGCAACCACGGCGGCAATGCTTTCCTTGACAGCAATGCGGGCAACGGCCTTGGCCATACGGCGGGAGGCCATTTTCTCCCGGTGAAGCGCCCGCAGCGTTTCGGTATCCGTGAGAATCCGGGCGGAACCAAGATGCCGGCCCCCGGCATACAGGTCTGCACCGGCGGCGCCGGCGCTGCCGGAGAGATCCACAAGGCAGACCAGTTCAGAACCGGTGAAGCGGGAAGGGTCGGCATTCCCCGCCGGGGTGGCCGGGGAGAACCTGCCGGTGGCCGGATCCATCGGTGTCTCCGGCAGAAGCGAGGCGGCAATCTGGTATTGGAAGGCTGCGGCGCTTTCGTCCCCCGCAAGCGAGAGGCACAGTCCGGCCAGGTAACGGCTATAAGCGTCGTCGGCGAAACCATCCAGCTTTTCCTGGAGGCGGATAATATTCCGCGCCTCGACGCCCGCGCCCTCCCATTGCCCCCGGGCCAGGTAGTTGCGGGCCTGGAAGGAATGGAGCAGGGTGCGTTCGCAGGGAAGACCGCGGAAGGACAGCATGGAATCGTTGACCAGCATGCTGGCGCCGGCCTTCGAGACGCTGTGGGTCTCCAGTTCCTCTTCCAGGCGGATGGCGCGGGCGAGGTCCGCGGCGCTGCCGTCATAGTCGCGACGCACGTGACGGATCATACCCCGTTCCATCAGATGGCGTACGGCGTCACGCCCTTCCGGAAGGGTGTTCAGAGCGGCATCGGCGGCTTCCAGTTCGCCGTCGTGGAAATGCCGGAGGGCTGAATCCAAGGGGACGGTGGCGCATCCGGCGCCGATCCACAAGGCAGCGAACCCCACCAGGCACAGGCTTGGGCGCCGGATCATGGGACGTCGTCCGCGAATCTTACCACCCGATAACGGGCTTGCTGGCGCCGCGGGCGCGCTCCTTCTGCGCGGTCCATGCGATCAGTCCGGTCTGCAGATCGGTAATCTCCACCGTGAGCTGATAAAAGACTTCCTCGGCCTTGGACACCCGGACCTGGCGTGGTTCCTCCTTCTTGAGTTCCACCAGGGAGCCGGTGAGCATGTAGCGGGCGCCGAGCTGGCGTCCGATCGCCACACGGGTTTCCGGCGTGCAGTTGGCCAGTTGATAGCCTTGTTCCTTCAGCAGCGTGTCCCGCTGGCTTTCGTTCACGAAATCGGCCTTGCCGTTGTTGATCACCACAGTGCGGATGGTATCCGTGATGGCCTTCGTATCAATGTGGCGGGTGGTGCGGTTCTGGATGCCCATGACGACGAGAATGGGTTTCCGGCCCCCCTGATCCAGGGTTTTCCAGGAGGAAACATCGTTGCCAACGCTGTTGCCCAGCCAGCGGAGATCGCTGTAGTCGTAGCCGGTGTCCATGGGCTTGGCGGTGGCGACATCCACCTCGCGCACGGAGGCGCGGAAGGCCCGGCAGCCGGAGCCCAGCATGGCGATGGCGAGCAGTGCGAGAAACCCTTTCCAACAAGCGCTTTGACGGGACATGATGAAACCCTCCTGTGGATTCAAGTTGTGAAAGGCATGATAGAGCATGAAAGGGGTGACAACAATGCAATTTCCATTTCTTGCCACAGGGAACCATAGTTCAGTATACTGTGGATGTGACAAATGAAATGCCATTTCTCCCGGGGACCTTTCCGCGCGCCATCGCGCATCTTGACGGCGATGCGTTCTTCGCGTCGGTCGAGCAGGCGCTGGTGCCGGCGCTACGGGGACGCCCGCTGGTGACCGGGCAGGAGCGCGGGATCATTGCCTGCCCGAGCTACGAGGCCAAGGCGCTGGGGATTGCGCGGGGCATGACGCTGGGGGAAGCCCGGCGCCGGTGTCCGGGGCTGGTGGTGCTCCCGAGCGATTACGAAACCTATGGCCTGTATTCCCGGCGGATGTTCACGATCATGCGGCGCTTCACGCCGGCGGTGGAAGAGTATTCCATTGACGAGGGATTTGCCGATCTGACAGGCCTGCGGCGGCTGCACAGGACGTCGTACGAGGAAATCGCCCTGGCGATGAAGGCCGCGATCCAGCGTGAGCTTGGGATAACAGTTTCCGTCGGCCTGGCGCCATCGAAAAGCCTTGCGAAGCTTTGCTCCAAGTTCCGGAAACCGGATGGGTTCACAGCCCTGGAAGGACGCAGGATACACCGGTTCCTGCCGGAAATCTCCCTGGGCAAGGTATGGGGTTTCGGGCACAACACGGTGAGTCTGCTGGAAAAACAGGGATTGCGCACAGCCTATGACTTTGTGATGCGGCCCGAGGCGTGGGCGGCCCGTCTTCTCGGAAAGATCGGGCGGGAAATCTGGCATGAACTGCGCGGGGAGTCCGTCTATGCCGTCAATCCCGATCTGCCCAAACCCCAGGCATCGGTCGTCAAGTCCAAGACCTTCACGCCGCCATCCTGCGACCGTGAGTTTGTGTATGCACAACTGGTGCGCAACGCGGAACAGGCGTTTGCCAAGCTGCGGCGGCACCGGTTACGGCCACGGGTGATGGGGGTGGTATTGCGGCGGCAGGATTTCCAACATGACGGGTTGGAGGCAAAGCTGGAGCGGGCGACCGCCTCCACGTTGGAAGTGCTGCCACTGATCCGGACCCTCTTTGAACACCTCTACCGGCCGGGAATGGAATACCGCGCGACGCTCATCTGGCTGGGTGCACTGGAAGAGGATTCCGCCGAACAGTTGGAACTGTTCGAAGATCGTTCCAAGAGGGATGCGATGCGGTGCGCGGCCGTGGCGGTGGATGGAATCAATGCGCGCTATGGCCGGTACACAGTGCAGACGGGTTCCGGACTGATTCTGCGGGATAAACCGGCCATGCCGCGCGATGCCACGCCGGCGCGACGCGGCGAGAAACTGCCCGGCGAAACCGACCGGCGCAGGCTTGGTATTCCCAGAATGACGCTGACGGTATGAAACTGCAGCACCACGAAAGTGGCCGTATGCTTCCTGGAAATGCCCGCAGGGAAGCGCTTGCCACTGCCCGGAAGCATCCTTCTGTGCGATGTTCATGTGCGATGTTCATTGAAACTGCCGCTGGAAAATGCTTTTCTGAACGCCACGAGCACGTTTACCCTCTGCCGATGACAGAGGACGGGAACAACCCTTTGGCAAGCGAATGAGCGGGATTCTGGCAAACAGTAACGGCCCTGAGGATCTGGCCGGACTCAGCGTGGAGGAACTCCAGACGCTGGCCGCCGAAATCCGTACGCTCATTCTGGACACGGTGAGCCGCACCGGCGGGCATCTCGCGTCCAACCTGGGTTCGGTGGAGTTAACCCTGGCGCTCCTGCGGGTGTTTCACCCGCCGGCCGACAAGATCGTGTGGGATGTGAGCCATCAGGCCTACGCCTACAAGATCCTGACGGGGCGGCGGGACCGGTTCCACACCTTGCGCCAGTTCGGCGGGCTTTCGGGGTTCCTGAGCCGGAAGGAGAGCCCCTATGACGCTTTCGGGGCGGGACATTCCGGCACGGCGCTGTCGGCGGCCCTCGGCATGGCTGTGGCGCGTGACCGGCGCGGCGACGCGGAGCACGTTGTGGCGGTTGTCGGCGACGGGGCGCTGGGCTGCGGGATCTCTTTGGAGGCGCTGAACAACATCGGAGCCACCGCGCGGCGGATGGTGGTCGTCCTGAATGACAACGAGATGTCCATCTCGGCCAACGTGGGCGCGGTGTCCCGGTACCTGGGTGAACTCCTGGCCAATCCCCGGTACAACCGATGGAAAGCGGGCATCGAAAGCGCCGTTTCCAAGGTCTCGGGAGGTTCCCGTCTGCTGCAGCGGGCGTACTGGCGGATGGAGGAAGCCATCAAGAGCATGTTCCTCCACAGTGGGCTTTTCGAGGAACTCGGCCTTCGCTATGTGGGACCGCTGGACGGGCACGATCTGCCCCGGCTGATCGCCGCGATGGAAATCGCCCGCGACTACGATCGCCCGATTCTTCTGCATGTGGCCACGCAAAAGGGACGAGGCTACTCGCCGGCGGAGGCCTGTCCCGAGGCATGGCATGGGACGCTCGGGTTTGACGTGGCCACCGGCCAGCCGGTGACCTCGGGGGTTTCCCCGTCGTATTCGCAGATCTTCGGATCGGCCATGGAAGTCCTGGCGGCGCGGGATCCCTCGATCATGGCCATCACGGCGGCGATGAAGAGCGGGACCGGCCTGGCGCCGTTCGCCCAGCGGTATCCCGAGCGTTTCTTCGATGTGGGCATTTGCGAGGAACATGCCGCCATCTTCGCCGCGGGCCTTGCGGCGGAGGGATGGACGCCGGTCTTCGCGGTGTATTCCACCTTCGCCCAGCGATCCATCGATTGCATCATTCATGACGTCTGCCTGCAGCAGTTGCCGGTGATTTTCTGTCTCGACCGGGCGGGAATTGTCGGGGATGACGGTCCAACGCATCACGGGGTTTTCGACATCGCCCTCCTGCGAAACATCCCAAACCTTGTCATTCTGCAGCCGTCGGATGGCGTCGACCTTGTGAATATGCTCTACTCGGCCACCCGCTGGAAACGGCCTGTTGTGATCCGGTATCCGCGGGGCGGTTGTCCGGGGTTCGTGATGCCGGAGCGGTTCGAGGAGATGCCATGCGGCACGGCGCGTGTCGTACGGGAAGGCTGGGAAGTGCAGATCTGGGCATTGGGCGACATGCTCCCCCTGGCGGCTGGAACGGCGGATATCCTCTCCGCGCGCGGATTCTCCACAGGCATTGTGGACGCGCGTTTCGTTGTCCCGTTGGACGAGGAAATGTTGTCGGCGCAGAGCGGGAAGGCGCGGTGTTTCCTGACGCTGGAGAATGGAGTGTCTGCCGGCGGGTTCGGATCCGGTCTTGAGGAATTCCTTGTCGGGCGCGGGTATGGCGGACGCATCGTCAGGGGCGGTTGGCCGCGCGAGTTCCTGCCGCACGGGGCGCCCTCGATCCTGATGAAGAACCACGGCCTGACTCCGGAAGCGCTTGCGGACCGGGTGTCGCATGCGCTGGGCGGGTGACGGCCATGCAGGAATGCTGGACGGTACTATTTCGCGCCGGGATGATGTTCCTGATCATGCTGGCGGGGTCATGGGCGGCCCGCCGCCGATGGCTTGAGCCCCGGACGGGACAGGCGGTCGCGACACTGGTGGTTCAGGCCGCCCTGCCGGCGCTGGTGTTCACGCAGATGCTGGAATGCGTGACGGCGGAGAGCCTGCGGCAGACCTGGTACGTTCCGTTGCTGGGAATCTGCACCCTCACGGCGGCGGCCGGGACCGGGCGGGTCCTGTTGCGGCTCTTTCACGTTCCGGAGGTTTCCGTTGGCACTTTTCTGCTTCTGATATCCTCGCCGAATTGGGTCTATCTGCCGCTCCCCATCGCCGAGGCGCTTTATGGAGACCAGGGTATCCGCTTCGTGCTGCTCTTCAATGTCGGAGCCCAGATCGCGTTCTGGACGCTGGGGCCGGGGCTTCTTGCCGGGCACAGGATCGCCGGGACGGTAGCGGCCTTTTGGCGAAACCCCGGGTTGATGGCCACGGTGGCGGGGATCGTGACAGCCCTTGTGATCCCCGCGTCGAAATCATGGGGTGACGGGGCTTGCACAGGTGCGGCGGTGATGCCGGATCTGATTGTGGCAGCGCTGCGCATGCTGGGCAGCCTGACGATCCCGTTGAGCCTGCTTGTGGCGGGGGCGCAGTTGTACGAGCACCGATCCTTTGGGCCTGACGGGGGCTGTCCGGCATTCGGGGTGTTGCTGGGGCGACTCCTGGCGGCGCCGGCCATTGCGCTGGGTGTTCTGCTGCTCATCCGGCGGATGACAGGGTGGGGCTTGGGGCGCGAGGACTTGACGACCTTTGTCATCATCGCGTCGATGCCGGTGGCGATCAGTTGTACGGTGCTTGTGGAGAGCTACGGCGGTGACCGTAGCCTGGCGTCGCGAGGCATCCTGCAGACAACGGCGCTCAGCCTCGTGACGGCGCCGCTGTTTGTCCTTCTGGCGCAGTGGCTGGCATAGCCGAAAGACGGGAGGCGAGCCGATGTTCAGGCTTTCCGAGAAAGTGCAGGCGAAATTGCGGGATCTCCCGGACAAGCCCGGGTGCTACCTCATGCGGGACCGGCGGGGAAAGATCGTGTATGTCGGGAAAGCCGTATCCCTCCGCAAGCGGGTTCAGTCCTATTTCCGCGAGGGGACGTGGCGCAAGTCGGACCCCAAGCTGCGCGGTCTGGTCCGTAGCGTGGAGGATGTCGAATGGATCGTCCTGCGCAACGAGGCGGAAGCCCTGCTCACCGAAAGCCGCCTGATCAAGGAGTACAAGCCCCGCTACAACATCGATTTCCGGGACGACAAGCGCTTCCTGATGTTACGCATTCATCCGTCCGATCCATGGCCCATGTTCAAGGCCGTGCGTTTCCGGCGGGACGACGGCGCGGTGTACCTGGGCCCGTATGTGTCCTCGGCGGCGACGCGGGCGGCGATGGATTTCGTAGAAAAGAAGTTCGGGTTGCGGAAGTGCCCGCCTCGTATTCCGGGACCGGCAGACCATAAGCACTGTATCAACGACATTGTGCGGTTTTGCAGCGCGCCCTGCATCGGGGGAACATCGCGGGAAGACTACCTGCGTCGTGTCGGGGACGCCTGCGCGTTCCTGCGGGGGGAGCGACCTGCCTTGCTGGAGTCGGTCAAGGCCGCCATGCAGTCGGCGGCACAAGAGGGTCGCTACGAGGAAGCCGCGCACTTGCGGGACACCTGGTTGATGTTGCGCGAGATTGTCCATCAGCGGGCGCGGGAGGCGCTGCCCGTTGTGGGGGGCGAGCAGGATGCACTGGCGGGCATGCGTGAGCTTCAGTCCGTCCTGGGGCTTCCGGCGGCTCCTGCCATGATCGAGTGCTACGATATTTCCAATATTTCCGGAACCCTGGCGGTGGCCAGCCTGGTGTGCATGGTACAGGGGCGTCCGGCGCCGTCGCGCTACAGGCATTTCCGGATCCGCACGATCCAGCAGGCGGATGACCCCGGCATGATGGCGGAGGCGATACGGAGGCGTTTCCGGCGCGCGGGAGAGCCGGGTCGCGAGGCGCCGGAACTGGTGATCGTGGATGGCGGGATCTCGCAGCTGAATGCGGCGCTGGGCGCACTGCTGGAAACCGGCCTGTCGCCCGCTCCGGTGGTTATCGGGCTGGCAAAGCGGTTTGAGGAGGTGTACATGGCCGGACGGCGGGAGCCGATCCGGCTGCCTTCGGGGTCCAGCGCTCTGCGTCTTCTGCAGCGGGCCCGGGATGAGGCGCACCGGTTTGCGCTGGGCCATCATCGCCGCTTGCGCGCCAGGCGAATCCGGGAATCGGTCCTGGATGACATACCGGGGATTGGAGCGACGCGAAAGGCGGAGTTGTTGCGCCGGTTCGGGTCGGTGCAGAGACTCTGCCGGGCTACGGCAGCGGAGATTGCCGCCGTTCCGGGATTCGGCCCCCGAATCGCGGACAGCGTGGTGGGCGCTCTCCAGGGGCGAGGGGGCGGACGGGAAGCGGCAGGTCGTGAGGCGGCGAAATGAAGATTGCTCACAATACGGGATTCGGTATCATCGTTATATAGGTATGGAATACGCCATGAAGGAGAAACGTTCAGGCCGCAAGGCCGGACAGGCGATGGTGGAGTTTCTGGTCGTGGCAGGCATGTTGATGGCGGCGGTGGCCATTCTGACGGTGTTTCTGGGAACATTCCGGGAATATGGGACCCGGATCCTGGATCTTGTCGGGTCGGAATATCCATAAGAAGGAGAATCATATGAGCAAGCGCGGAAAGAGCGGGCAGGGCATGGTGGAGTATATCATCATCGTGGCAATCATTGCTTTGGCGGCCATTGCCATTTTCGGAGTATTCGGCGACACCATCCGGGCGAAGCTGGGCGGCGCGGTAACGGAGTTGGGCGGCGACAGCTCGGCCAAGGACCAGGCGCTGCAGACATCCTCCGAACAGTACATGAAGGATCTGAAATAGCACAGCGGCGGGGAGAACACCGTGCCCGAAGTGCCGACGGCAAAGGCGTTGGAGCGTCCTTCCGCACCGTGGGGGTCGCGATCGGGGCAGTCGCTGATCGAATCCTGCCTGGTGCTCATCCTTATCTGCATCCTTTTTTTCGGGCTATTCCAGATATCACAACTATTAGCCGCGCAAGAGGTTCTGCACTATGCCGCCGGTCGTGGCGCCCGGGCAAAAACTGTGGGGTTCAACCGGTTCATGGTGCACAAGACCGTACGGGTCGGTGCGATACCCAATGCGGGCCGCATGCTGAACCCGGCGCCCGGCGGTGGGCCGGCCCGTGAACACATGGCAGAAGCTGCCAGGATTCCGCTCTATCTCGGCGCGGACAACTGGGGCCAGTTGGATGCCATCCTGGACTACGAGGCATGGGACACGGTCCACCAGCCTCAGCCACTCGGCCTTGCGGATGGTACCGTTCAAGTTTCCCTGGAACAGGATGTTCCATTGCGGTATCCGCTGCACCACCTCTTCTACGCGGCAGACCAGGTGAAACTCAGGGGAGAAGTGGCCATCGACGATCACTACCCCCTGTACCTGGATGATTGGGGATGGTAACCGTGAAGGCGACAAGGCCCAAGACAGGTGGACGGCATCAGGGCTTTGGCAACCGCTCAGGCCAGACATTGATCTTCCTGGTCTTGATTGTCGTGATCCTGGCCTTTGTGGCGATCTGGAATTTCGACCTGCACAAGACGGTATATGTCAAAACCCTTTCCCAGAATGCCGGCGATGCCGCTGCTTTGGCGGCCGCGCGGTGGCAGGGGTTGACCCTGAATCTCATCGGTGATCTCAACATTCTCCAGGCGGTGGCGTGGACGGAGGGCGATACGGACACGGCCAGTGAAATCGCCGCCCTGCAGGCGCGCTTGTGCTATGTGGGCCCCATGATCGGGTTCATGGCGTCGCAACAGGCGGCCAAGAACAACGGCATCTATGTCAACACCCGCTACACGGCACGCGTTCGGCAACATGCCCAGGACGTGCGGACAGTCTACCCATCCCTCGGGGACGACGGGAGAATGATGTTTGAGGAACCCTATCCCGGCTGCTGGCAGGAGTATGCCGACATGATCGAGACAGTGGCCGACAACGGTATTGCGGCGGGGCCGGACAACGCCCGGTATTACACGGACTATTCGGGTGGGCACACGCTGCTGGATCCAAGTTTCTACGACGCTGTCGCAGGGGAGGATTGGTGTTGGTTCCTGCATAATGCCTACGAAATGCTGCTGAATTACGATACGTACTATTGGTGGCCGCCGTTGCCCGACAGGCTGCCGCAGGCCAATCCGATGAACTGCGAGTACTACGGGTTGGCTTTACGCAGGGAGGAGGCCATCGGGGGGGCTGACGTTGTCGACCTCATGAATACCTTGCGTGCGGAGCGCGACTTGAGCGAGCTGCT
>CAYWKN010000001.1:0-58817 GCA_964458765.1 uncultured Verrucomicrobiota bacterium | reverse complement strand
ACGTTGTCGACCTCATGAATACCTTGCGTGCGGAGCGCGACTTGAGCGAGCTGCTGATCAGCAACAGTGTCGCCAGCGTTACTTCGGTCTGGTACGCCTACGAGGAGGCATGGTGGGGGCCATGGTCTGCGATTTTGCCGTCAGGGGAGTGGCCGTTCCCTGTGACGGGCACTGTAAAACCGGCGTATGACTACGCAGGGGCCGACGCCGCGGCGCGTGTGGAGGCCGAAGCGAGGCGTCTGACACCGCGGTCCCGCTCCAGCCTGATCACGTGGTCAGCGGCGGCCAAGCCTTTCGGTCGGCTGGGGGAGGAAGGCAAGCCGACGGAGGCCGGGCTGGTCCTGCCTGCGTACCGGGATATCCGGCTGATCCCCATTGATGCATCATCCGCTCCCGCTGGCGGCGCCTTCAACCTGGCATGGCGCGACCACATTGAGGGACACCTGCCCGGATACATGCGGACAGGACCGACGCTGGATCGAGCGGCGGAGTGCTGGTATTGCGCGCAATTGCTGACCTGGGAGGATCCGCTGTTCCGGCAGCGCGGCATTGACTGGCTGCGGGAATACTCGGACAGGTGTCAAACCCGTGGTGGAGGCGGTGGTCCGGGAGGCGGGACGCGACGCGGACACTAGTGTGAAGCATGCAGTGTGAACGATCAAGATGGGGCGGGCAGGAAGGACAGGCTATGGCTGAACTGGTCATTGCGCTGGTCGTCCTGATGGTTCTCGTCGCGGGCATCCTCCAGGTCGGGACCCTGGGGATCCGGCACACTCGTGTAGTCAACGAGTCGCGGCGTGAGGCGGCGCGCCTTGCCATGGGTGATGCCGCCCCCTTGTCCTCGCCCCGTTTCATGGCGGACCGTACGGAGGGGGGCGATGTCACCCGGTACTCGCGGGATGATGAATACACGCCTGGCGATGTCAATGCGTTCCTGGCCGGGATCCCCGCTTATGCAGATCCCGATGACTTGGGCCGGCAGCGTCCGGACAATCCGGTTTCGGCCATGGCAGGATCGCCCTATCCGCACCTGATGTTCGGCCTGGTGGAGGGGCGTCAGGAGGACTCTGTGCCGCTGTGGCCGATTGTGCGCCATCTGCTGTATGCAGCGGACGAAGTGGAGGTGCGGGGTGAAACGTGGCTCATCTGGACGCGGGGGATCTATTGACGATGATCCGTCGTGGCACAGGGATGGCGGCATGTGTTCTGATGGCGGTCGGCCTTGCGGCGCTGCCGTCGGCGGCACGTGTGTTTCGCCAGGCTGGCTCTGGTTCCGGGAATAAGCCGTTTGACGTATCGGCGCTGGGCCGGGTTCTCTACGAGGCCGAAGTTCGGGTTGATGGACGGCCGGCGCACGTGAGCGTTCTGAATGCCCCGGGAAGTCCCGAGGAGTGGGGGTCGCGGATCCGAGCGTTTGCCGGCGGCCGTTCGCTCCGGTATGCCAGCGGATCGTCCATTGGCTTCGCGGATCTCCGGGAGGGTGGCCACACTCTGCGCATGTTGAAACTTCCGGCGGGGAAAGAGGGAGTGGCAGTGGCCATCTCGACCCGCGCGACGGCAGGGAAACCCGACAGGGATGAAGGCGGTCTCGCCGAAGGGCTGCCTGTGTATCGGGAGGCGACAATCCGAAGGGTAATGCGGAATGAGGATACCCGGACGACGATGCAGATCTCGGGGACGACGGATTCCCCGGCCGCCGCGCTGGCGTTCTATCGGGCGGCACTGGCGCGCGACGGCTGGAGGCCGGTAGCACCACTGCCGCGCGGGACAGCCGGGGCAGGACTGGCGGGCTTCAGCAGGGGGGCCGACCTGTGCTGGATTCTCTGCCGCCGTGCGGAATCCGGTGGCGAAACAAGAATAACCTTGCTACATAAGCGGGGCGGGATGAACAGCAGTACGGGAGACAGGTGATATGAAACAGCGCATGATATTGATTCTGTCGGTTGTGGTCGGCTTGCTGGCATTCTGGCTGACGCGCGAGTACTTCCAGGCGCGGGCGCGGGAGTTTGCCAGGGAGCGGGAGCGGTTGATCTCGGCAGAACGCCGCGTCGACGTCATAGCCGCGGGTCGTGAACTTCCTGCGGGAACGGTCCTGCAGAAAAAGGACCTGAAAATGAAGCCTTCGCTGGCGCGGGATGTCGGCAAGAACACGGTGTTGCCGGAGGATGTCGAGCAAATCCTGGGCAAGAAGCTCAAGTACAGCATGGACATGGGCGAGACATTGCTGTGGTCTTACATGGATGTTCCGTACCGGCCGGGATCGGGGCTCGGGCCCATGGTGGCCCAGAGCATGCGGGCGCTCTCCATCACCATTGGCGGAGCGGCGGGCGTCAGCGGACTTCTACGGCCCAATGACCGTGTCGATGTGTTGGGATCCTTCACATTCCCGTCTCGCAAGAACCCGCAGCAGATGGAGTGGGTTACACTCACGGTGCTGCAGGACGTGACGGTTCTGGCGACGGGCCAGACCTTGGCGGGGCAGGGCGATGGCCAGGAGCGGGGGCGCAGCACCGGCTATAGCACGGTGACGCTGGAAGTGACGCCACGCGAGGCGGAACTTCTGGCCTTCGCGGAGAACATGCGCGGTCATCTGACCCTGGCGCTGCGCAATCCGGGCGACGTGAGTTACGAGCGCGAGCTTCCCGAAATCAATTTTGACAAGTTGGAAGGGGAACTCCAGACCCTGAATGACCACCGCCAGGCGAAGATCCGGCGAAAAGGCGGCAATTGATTGGATTAGGCTTCCCGGCGAGGGAACGGCGGCATGAACATGTTTCTCGAAATCAGGCAGACGGATGCCCAGGAACAATGGCGGGAACTTGAGACCGGCATCTACTCCGTGGGCTCCGACCGCGAGAACCAGGTTGTCGTGACGGGCGGCGACGTGGCCCGCCGACATGCGATCGTGTGCCTCCGGCCGGGCGGATGCTGGGTCGAGGACTTGAGCATGGGGAAGACGACTGTGAGCGGACACACCGTCCGGGGCCGGGCGGAAGTCCTGGACGGCCAGGACATCCGGATGGGCTCTGTCCTGCTTCGTGTGCACCGGCGTAAGCCGGAGCCGAAGTCTGAACCCGATGTCGTTTTGCCGCCCGCGGTCGCAACACCCAATGTGCAGGAACCAGTGGGCGGCGCGACCGCTCCGGAGCCAACCGCACGGGACGACCGCCTGCTCACCCGGCGGCAGACCGTGAAACGGCAGATTCATCAGGAGCTGATCGAGAGGCTGGACATCAAGAGGCTGACGGCCTCACACGTGGAAGACGCCGAACTGCATCGGCGCGTTCTTTCCACCTTGGAAGGGATCGTCCGGGAAGTGGCCCCGAAGCTGCCGCCGGACATCGTGCCGCAAAGCCTGGTCAAGGAATTGTATGACGAGGCCGTCGGGCTTGGCCCGCTGGAGGATCTGCTGGCGGATGCCTCCGTTACCGAAGTCATGGTCAACGGTCCGTCGCGGGTCTACGTGGAACGGAACGGCAAGATCGAGTTGACAGACCGAACTTTTCTCGACGACAAGTCGGTGATGGCCGTGATCGAGAGGATCGTGTCGCCGTTGGGGCGGCGTATTGACGAAAGCCAGCCATACGTGGATGCGCGCCTCAAGGACGGTTCGCGGGTCAACGCCATCATGCACCCCCTGTCGTTGAGCGGCCCCTGCCTGACCATCCGGAAGTTCGCCAAGCAGCCGTTGACGGAGGAAGAGTTGATCCGGCTGGGCACCTGGTCGGCCGCCATGCGAGACTTTGTGAGGGCCTGCGTGGTATCGCGGCGGAACATCATCGTGTCCGGCGGAACCGGCTCGGGCAAGACAACGCTGCTGAACGTATTGAGCAGTTTCCTGCCCGAAAACGAACGGATCATCACCATCGAGGATGCAGCGGAACTTCAATTGAAACAGGCACACGTGGTATCGCTGGAATCGCGGGCGCCGAATATTGAGGGTAAGGGAGCGGTGACGATCCGGGATCTGGTGCGCAACTCGCTGCGCATGCGTCCGGATCGGATTGTGGTGGGGGAGTGCCGCGGGGGCGAGGCGCTGGACATGCTCCAGGCGATGAATACGGGGCATGACGGGTCCCTGACCACTGTCCATGCCAATTCGCCGCGGGACGTGATGTCGCGCTTGGAGACACTGGTGCTGATGTCGGGCATGGACCTTCCGGTTCGGGCGATCCGTGAACAGATAGCCGCGGCGGTGGACATTATCATCCACGAGTCACGATTCAGCGACGGATCGCGCAAGGTGACGCACGTTTCGGAAGTGGTGGGGCTGGAAGGGGACCGGACCACGATGCAGGACATTTTCCTGTTTGTTCAGAAAGGCGTGGACGGCCAGGGCAGGGTAGCGGGACAGTTCCAGGCCACTGGCGCAGTGCCCACGTTCCTGGAGGAGTTGAAGGCGCGGGGCATGGCTGTGGATTTCAGCCTGTTTGAACAGAAGCGGGGTGGTGCATGACGGAAGCGGCCGCCATGTGGACCCTGCCGTTGCTGTACATGCTCAGCATAGGCGGACTGGCCTATTCGATCCTGCGGTCGCTGCAGGCCGCGGCGGCGGAGTACGCGGTATCGTACTCCGAGTTCACGGCCAGACAGATGGAGGATCTCTTCCTGTTCATTCCGCCGCGTCGCGTACTGGAGCTGGCAATGACTTCGGCGTGCGTGTGTTTTCTGCTGGGATTTCTTCTGACCGGCGGATTCGAGGGGCGTTCGTTCGCGGCAGGCATGCTAGTGGGACTGGCTGCGGGGGCCGGCGGCTGGAACATTCCCCGGACAGCGCTTCGGGTGCTCCGGCACAGGCGGTTGCGTCGGTTCAATCTGCAACTGGTGGACAGCCTGGTCGGCATGAGTAATGCGCTGAAGGCCGGTTTCAGCATACAGCAGGCGTTTGAACTTGTGGTCCGCGAGCGCCAGAACCCCATCTCGCAGGAATTCGGGACTTTCCTGCACCAGACGCGGGTGGGCATGCGGATGGATGAGGCGTTGCAGAGCATGCAGGAACGTGTGGGCAGCGAAGATCTGGCGCTGATGGTCGGGGCGATCGAAACCGCCCGGCAGACCGGCGGCAATCTGACGGAGGTTTTCGAGAAGATCGCGCACACGATCCGGGAGCGGATGCGGATCGAGCAGCGGATCTGGACACTGACGGCCCAGGGCAGGCTGCAGGGGATCGTGGTGGGGCTCATGCCGCTGTTGCTGGGATTCGCCATGTATGTGCTCGATCCCGTGATGATGGTGGCGTTCCTGCATTCGGGTTTCGGGCTTTTGCTTCTCGGGGTTGTAGTTGCCCTGGAAGTCCTTGGCGGACTGGTGATCGCGAAAATCATCCGTATTGACGTGTAGGCATCATGAATGGCGATGCAATGGCACTTTGGGGGTTGAGCGCAGTCTGGGGCTGCTTTGCCGCACTGGCCGCCTGGCAGTGTGCCCAGGTGCTGCGGTCGGTCACGTATGTGACCCTCGCCGACGGGTGCAGGGAGGAGCGGTCGGTTCCGTTCGTGTTCCGCCTGCTGCTGCCGCTGGCGCCGAACCTGACGCCGATCTTTGAGAAGCCCCGGTTCCGCGCGGCTTGCGACCGGGTAAACCGCCGGATTGTGGCGGCAGGTTTTGCGGGCGCTCTCACGGCCGAGGAATTCCTGGCGCTGCGGGTCCTGCTTCCTGTCCTGCTGGGTTCCCTGGCCGTTACCCTTGTGTGGGCTGTGTTTGCCATGGTGCCCGGCCGTGCCGGGCTCGCATTGCGGGAACACCAGACCCTGTTTGTCGTGGCCATCCTTGGCGGGTACTGTGTCTATCCGGTCGTGTGGTTGAACGGAGTTCTCAAGGCTCGTCAGCGGCAAATCCAGCGGGCACTGCCGTTTGTGATGGATCTGCTGACCCTTTCGGTAGAGGCCGGGCTGGATTTCATGAATGCCATACAGCGCATCGTCGAGCGCCGTCGCATGGATGCCCTGGGCGAGGAATTCATCAGGGTCCTGCGGGAGATCCAGCTTGGCAAGACGCGCCGGGATGCCCTGCGCGACATGGCCGAGCGGGTGGATCACCGGGATGTGCATTCCGTTGTGAACGCCTTGGTGCAGGCGGATGAGCTGGGCGTCGGCATTGCGGCGATCCTGCGGATCCAGGCGGATCAGATGCGTCAGCGGCGGTTTGAGCGGGCCGAGAAACTGGCCAACGAGGCGCCGGTCAAGATGCTTTTCCCCCTGGTGGCGTTCATTTTCCCGGCGGTATTCCTGGTGTTGTTGGGTCCGATCATCCTACAGGTGTTGAGGCAGTTCTGAGGCAACCGGGCGGGGGCGTGCGGGCTTGTTGACAGCTTCAGCTGCGGGCCTTATTGTTGGGCAACTTCAGCGGCGGTGTGACTATGGCCAGGCATGTGCATCTGATAGTGGAAAGCGGTCCGGAAAAGGGGCGCGAAATCCTTGTTCCCGCGGCGGGCATCCGGATCGGCAGATCCTCCCGCAACGACATTTCGATGGAAGATCCGGCCCTGTCGCGTTTCCATTGCCGCCTGTATTTCGACGATGGTGGGCAGTTGTGGATTTCGGACCTGGGAAGCGCCAACGGGACGGTGGTGAATGATGCCGAGGTTGAGGAGCGAAAGCTAGCCGTCGGTGACAGGTGCAGCCTCGGGGAAACGACCATGCGGGTGACCCATGACCGGCGGGAGGAAGCGCCGCCGGGTGCTCCTGGAGAGTCCGGAATCAATCTCGGCTTCGGCAAGGGTGGGGGGATGGCGAACGCGAAGCCACTGCGCCGCTGGCTCTATGGCGCATTGGCCGTCATGGTCCTGATTTCCCTCCTGGCCTGGCTTCCTTGGCGCCAGTGGGTCACGGGGGCGCTGCGCCGTTCGGCGTCGGAATCCCCGAAGCAGGCCATCGCGGGGCAGCTTCCCGAATTCGATGTCGTTTTTGAACGGGTCCAGGGCAGCGTCTCCAATATCTTCCGGTTCTACATGTCCATCACGCAGAACCGTTTGGTGGTACAGGTGGATGATCTTGCCAGCGACAGGCACGTACGACGGGAAAAGAAGGTGGCGCCGGAACTTCTGGAGGAACTCGGTCGGGTATGCGAGCAGGCGGGGTTCTTTGACCTGCTCTCCGAGTACGAGGGAGTGGCTCCGGGAATCCACGAATCCACTGATGTCAGTGTAACCATCGGCAGCCGGACGCATCGTGTTCGTGTGCTCAACCAAGTCGAGCCGGAAGGGGTGGCACGGTTTCGCAGCCAGCTTGAGGAATTCAGCAAGAATGAGCTCGGCCTGGCGGCTCTGGCGATAGAGCCGGGGGAACTTCAGAACCGTGCCCGGGAATCTTTCCTCTTGGGCCGGAAGCTGTATGAGGAGCGGGAGGTGGATCCCGGAAATCTCGCACGCGCCATCCGGTCCTTCACGGAGGCGGAATGGTGCCTGGAGACCATCGAACCGAAGCCGGATTTCTACGCCGAGATCCTGACGGGCCGGGCGGATAGTGAACGCGAACTGCAGCGACGCTACGACAACATCTGGTTCATGGCCGAGCGAAGCGTCAAGTTGCGCGACTGGCGGGAAGCCGCAGTGCAACTGCGGCAGGTGTGCGAAATGATCCAGGACCGGTCGGACGAGCGGCACCGCAATGCCTACAGGAAACTGGTGGATGTGGAACGGCGTCTCGCAACGGAAAAGAAGCCATGAGAATGTTGACCAAAGCGTGGAGCATGGGGCTGATCGTAACGTTGGGCGCCGGGACGTTCCGCTGTCTGGCGCTGGACGCCCCGGCCCAGCTTCGCGTTACCTCGATCCCCGAAGGCGCGGCGGTGACATGCGATGGCATCCTGCGCGACCAGACCCCGGTAGTGCTGGACAACCTGTCGGGCGGACCGCATCTGATCCAGGCGGATCTGGCGGGCCATCTGCCCGCCCGGCGGACGGTCACACTCAGTCCCGGGCAAAAGGCAGCTTTGGAACTGCGGCTGGAACCGGAGAAGGGTTTGGTCTTGATCCACTCCGCGCCCAGCGAGGCCGAGATCTTGATCGACGGGGCGAACCGCGGCAGGACGCCGCTCTTGATCACGGATTTGCCCCTTGGCCGATACCGCGTACGGGCTTCGTCCGTCGGTTACCTGAGCCAGGAGGTGGACCTTCTGGTGGAAAACCGTGCGCCCCGCCGGGTGCTCCTGTCGCTAACTTCGGATTCGGCGAATCTGACGGTGCAGTCCACGCCGCCTGGGGCAGCCGTGACGGTGAACGGACTTTCCAAAGGCGTGACTCCGTGCATCATCGAGCGCCTTCCGAGCGGGGATAATAGAGTCGCCCTGACCCTGGCAGAGTATCTGGCGTATCAGGATACGGTGAAGCTCCGCGCCGGGGAAGACCACACTGTCCAGGTCACGCTCCAGCCGCTCCCCGCCACGCTGTCGGTCGTCTGTACGCCTGCCGGAGCCAAGGTCTTTGTGGATGAGCGGCTGCGGGGGCAATCGCCGTTGACGCTGGATGCGATCCCTCCCGGAACCTACACATTGAAAGTCGAACTGGAGGGCCATGAGAGCCAGACGCGTGTCGTGGAGGTGAAGCGGAGGGATACACGCGTGGAGGAGTTCACGCTGGTGCGAAAGGTGGGAATGCTCGAGGTGATCGCCGAGCAGCCCGGTCTGTCGGTCCTGGTGGACGGTGTGGAGCGGGGGGCGTTCCCGGCGGGAACGGACAAGCCCACCGATCCGTTGCGGATCGAGGTTGGGGTGGGTGAGCATACAGTCGAGTTGCGGAAGAAGGGGTATACATCCCTGGAGAAGAGAATAGCGATCGTGCAAGGCGAGGTCGTCCGGCTCCGGGAGATTCTCAAGCGAAATTTCGTCGCGGATACGGTGGTACGGCTGAAGTCAGGGGAAACGGTTTCGGGAGTTGCGGGACGACGATTCCCGGATGGCGATATCGAGGTGGAGACCAGGCCGGGAATCTTTCGCACGATCAAGGGCAAGGATGTCGAGTCCGTGGACAAGGCGCCTGCGGCCGGAAACTAGGCTTGCCCGGTTAGATGGCTCTGGTGGGGGAATGCCTGATGAGGCTGCGCAATGTATCCGCGTGGGGGCCTCAACCCGGAAGGATTGCCAGTCGGTCGCCTGCCGCAACGGCATTGATTTCCTTGTTGCCGGAGGGGATTTCGATTACGCCGTCGGCGGCCCGACCGCCCATGACAATCCGGAATGGCGGGATGCGGCGTGCGATACGCGTCACGCATAGCTGACGATCCAGAAAGATCGCGTCTATCGGGAAGCGCATGAAACACGTGTGGATTGCGGCGCAAGGGCGCAAATAGATCCCATGGCCTGCCGGCGGGACGGACCGTCCCATGTAACCCAGAAGGCGATGTTGAAACCGTGCCGCAAGAAGGAGGCACGGCAAAAGGGGACGGCCATTGTGCAGCAGCACGGCCTGTCGACTGGAGGAGATCATGGGCATGGTCATCTGGAAGGGGCCGCCGGCGGCGTATCAGGCGGGTGGCGAATCCGATGGCGCGGATACTCCCCACTTGCAGATGACGCAATGACGGCAGTCGAAATCCGCCGGGGGGGAGCAGGCTCTTCCCGCCTTGGCGGCACGACGTTCCTCAATCTTGTTCATGAGCCCCAGGATGAGTCCCAGCGTAATGAAACCGCCGGGCGCCAGGATCAGCAGTAGCACGGGCTCATACCCCTTGACCGTCCAAGCCAGTGGTGTCCAGAGTGTCAACGTTCCATTCCCAAGGATCTCGCGTATGGAACCGATGACCGCCAGGGCGATGGTGAATCCAAGCCCCATCCCGATGGCATCGGCCAGCGCCAGCCAAGGGGAATGCCTGGCGGCGAATGCCTCGGCTCGTCCCAGGATGATGCAGTTCACGACGATCAGGGGAATGAAGATGCCCAGGTTCTTGTGCACCTCGTGGGCAAATCCGTTCATGACAAGGTCCGTGACCGTTGTGAAGGTGGCGGCGATAACAATGAACGAGGGTATGCGCACCTTGTCGGGAATGACATTGCGCAGGGCTGCCACCATGAGATTGGAGCAAATGAGCACAAAGGTTGCCGCGACGCCCATGCCAATCCCGTTCATCAGCGAGGTGGTCACGGCAATCGTGGGGCAGAGGCCCAGAACGACGCGAAACACGGGGATCTCGTCCCACAGTCCCTTCTTGAGTTCCTTGGAAAATCCCATGGTTATTCTCCTGTGCGAGCGATTTCCGCTGCATGCCTGCGGTAGACATCCAGGCCGTTGCGCACCGCCTCCAGGACGGCCCGGGACGAAATCGTCGCGCCTGTGACGGCATCGAAATGTCCATTGTCTTTCTTCACAGCCCAGACGGTCCCCTCAATCGGTTTTCCGTTGAACTGACTCTTGAAGGGTTCCTCGGCGACTTTGGTCCCGAGGCCGGGTGTCTCGTGC
The DNA here is from genome assembly GCA_964458765.1 of uncultured Verrucomicrobiota bacterium. Classification (GTDB taxonomy): domain Bacteria; phylum Verrucomicrobiota; class Kiritimatiellia; order CAIKKV01; family CAITUY01; genus CAIVSY01. The sequence continues at coordinate 48,424 of CAYWKN010000001.1, read as the reverse complement.
TGTGTGAGGACGCGCACGCTGTTGACCGTACCGGTGGCCGACAGCCCGACCATCAGGGATATCTCGCCGCCATACCCCTTGCTGGAAGAGGTCTGAAACGCGGCTCCGCTGAACCGGCCCGCTTTTCGGGCCACGTGAAAGGCCCAAGTCCGTCCGCCTTCCTCGAACGAACAGGTGCAGTCCGCCGGATCGTTATCAAAGTCGGGCAGTACGGCTTTCAATGCCTCGGTGGTTTCCTTCTGGCGGGCAGCGGCGATAGGCCCAGCGGTAACCTTGTTGGTGTACGCGAGAAGCAAGCCCGCGCCGGAACTGATGATGGTGAGGGCAGCGAGCAATTTCAGGATTTCCTTCATGCTGTCTTCTCCTTGACGGCGTGGCCAAACACATGGGGACGCGTAAAACGGTTGATCAGGGGGGTCAGGGCGTTCATGATCAGGATCGAGAAACTCACCCCCTCCGGGTATCCGCCCCACTTTCGGATGATCATTGTGATCACGCCGCAGCCCGCGCCGAAAAGAAGCATGCCGCGGCTGGTGACAGGGGTGGTGACCATATCCGTGGCCATGAACAAAGCGCCAAGAAAGATACCCCCGCTGAAGACGTGATAGGAAACGGGAAGATTCCTGGCGGGGTCCGTTTGTTGCAGAATGGCGGCAAAGACCGCCACTGAACCGATGAAGGCCACCGGGATGTGCCACGTAATGCAGCGGCGCCACAGCAGCACAATGCCGCCCAGCAGTAGCGCAATGGTGGAGGTTTCACCCAGGCAACCCGGGCGGTTCCCTATCAGCAGGGCGCGGAGGGGGAAGGTGTCCTGAAAGGCGGAGGGAGCCTGACCGGCTGACCAGGCGGTCTTCCATGCGCCCAACGGGGTGGCCATGGTCGTGGCGTCCACGGGGGGGATGTGAGCAAAATTCGGAACGGCCCAGGTGGTCATTGCCACGGGGAACGACACCAGCAAGACACAGCGGCCCACCAAGGCAGGATTGAAGAGATTATACCCTATGCCGCCGTAGAGTTGCTTGGCGATGACGATGGCGCACAATGATCCAACCACAGCCATCCAACCCGGCAGGGTGGGGGGCAGGTTCAGCGCCAGCAGGATCCCGGTGACAACGGCGCTCAGGTCATTGATGCCGGGGTCGCGGCGCATGATCCGCCGCACCACGTATTCGGAGGCTACGCAGGAGACCACGCAAATGGCCGTAAGGCGCACGGCATTCCAGCCGAAGAAAACGACACCTGCCACCAATGCGGGCAGCAATGCCACAATCACGGTCCCCATGATCTTCGGGACCGTATCTCCCGAATGGGCATGGGGGGAGGGGCTGACAATCCACTCAGAGGTTGTATCGCTCATGTTGCCTTCTCTTTTCTGGAGGCTTTGGTCTCGCGCTGCCGCCGGAGTTGGATAACCTTGGCCTTGCCCTGCCGCATATGCTGGACGAGGGGCCGATGGGCGGGACATTCAAAGGCGCAGGCGCCGCATTCAATGCAATCCAGCACATTCAGTCGCTCCGCTTCCTCGAAATTCTCCGCTTCCAGGTTTTCGCTGAGGAAACACGGCAACAGGCTGGAGGGGCAGGCCTGCACGCAGCGACCGCAGCCTATGCACGGTGTGGAGGTGTACTGGTGAACCTGCGAACGCGAGAGGAGTAGAAGCCCGGAGGTGGTCTTGTTCATTCCCACATCCAGGGAGCTCTGCGCCACCCCCATCATCGGCCCGCCGCAGATAACTTTGCCCACCGGCCCCCTGAGGCCGCCGCAGAAGCCAATCAAGTCGCGGAAACTGGTTCCAACGCGGGCCAGGACATTCTTCGGGTTGGCCACGGCATCGCCGGTGACGGTCAGTACCCGCTCGGTGAGCGGCCGGCGGAGAAACACGGCGTCGCTGATGGCCGCCGCGGTGCCCACGTTCTCCACCAATGCGCCCACATCCATGGGCAGTCCGCCACTCGGCACCTCCCGGCGGGTGCAGGAATAGATCAGCTGCTTTTCGGCGCCTTGGGGATACTTGGTCTTCACGACCACCAGTTGAATATCCCCCTCCGCCATCTTCAAGGCCGATTCCATGGCGGCAATCGCTTCAGGCTTGTTGTCCTCGATGGCTACGCGCACCTTCGTCGCGCCGAGAATCCGTTGCACAATCTGGATGCCTTGGCTGATTCTTGCGGATTCCTCGACCATCAGGCGGTGGTCGGCCGTGAGGTATGGCTCGCATTCAGCACCGTTGATCACAAGGGTCTCGATGGTCTTTCCGGGCGGGGGGAGAAGCTTGACCTGGGTAGGGAAGCCGGCCCCTCCCATCCCTATGACTCCGGCCTGCAGTATCAGGTCAACCAGTTCACGCGTTTGCATGACTCGCCAGTCAGTAGCGGGGGCAGGGGATTCGATCGCCTGGTCGGCCCCATTGGCCTCAATTTCCACCACGGTTGCGAGTTGTCCGCCCGCGGTGAGACGTGATTCCACGGCCTTGATGATGCCGGAAGTGGGGGCATGAACCCATGACGACACGTACCCCGCGGATTCCGCCAGTGGCTGCCCGCGCAGCACTGTGTCTCCCTTCTTTACGACCGGCCTGGACGGTGCGCCCAGGTGCTGGTTCAGGGCCACGTACAGCGTCTTGGGGACCGGCATTACCTCCACCCTGGTGGAGTCGGTTGCCTCCTTGTGGTAGGCGGGGTGAATTCCTCCGCGCGGGTTGAAGAGTGCTCGCAGCGTCTTCATGCGGCTTCTCCCTTGGTGCCGGGACGTTTCTCGATCGTATGCTGGGGACACTTGGCAATTATGGATTCCTCCGTTAGAGGGACCGTGTAGTCAACAACCGCCAGATTGTTTCGCATGGCAATTCCCTGGCCATTGACGGCCTTGGCGCACAGCGTGCAGGCAATGCAACCGACGGAGCAGACCTTCCTCACCTCCGGGCCTCTGTCCAGCGAGGAACAGAGCACATGAAGGCTGCGCGATTCAGGCACCATGCGGATCAGGCGTCGCGGGCAGGTCACCACGCACTTTCCGCAGCTTATGCACAATCCGGGGTGGATCGTGGCCAACCCGTCGCGGATTTCGATGGCGCCAACCGGACATGCCCGCGCGCATGAGGCCAACCCAAGGCATCCGTACCGGCATGCCTTCCCGTTGCCGCCCACCTGCTGGGCGGCGCCGCAATCCAGGAGTCCGTTATAGCCGACGGTGCGTTTGGCAGCCGTGTTATCGCCCTTGCACAGCACGATGGCCACCTGCCGCTCACTCTCAGACACCTCAACCCCCATGAATGCCGCGATGCGCGCGGCGGTCTCGCTTCCGCCGGGTTTGCACAGGTCCGCGGCAGCGCCATGCAGAACGACATCCTTGGCGTATTCGGCGCAGCCGGCAAACCCGCAGGTTCCGCAGTTGATTCCCGGCAACATGGCGCTGACGGTTTCGACTCGCGGATCCTCGTGAACGGCCAGAAAACGGGCCGCGACAGCCAGAATGGCCGCGCAGGCCAATCCGGTCCCGCCAATAATGAGCGTTTGTATCAATAGGTCCATGGTTGTTCCTGTTCTTTACATCTTTACGAGTCCCGCAAACCCCATGAACGCCAGACTCAGGAGTCCCGCCGTCACAAGGGCAATGGCAGTTCCCCGGAAACACCGCGGCGGGTTCGACCGCGCAATCTTCTCCCGCAAGCCCGTGAAAAGGATCAGCGCCAAGGCGAATCCCAGCGCAGCGCCAAAGCCGAACGTCATGCTCTGCAGGCAGGTGTGGGCCTTTTTGATGTTCAACACCGCGACCCCGAGAACCGCGCAATTGGTGGTGATCAACGGAAGGTAGATTCCCAACGCCTTGTGCAGCCCGGGCGAAGTCTTCTTGAGGACGAGTTCCACGAACTGGACAAACGTGGCTATGACCAGGATGAAGGCAATGGTTTGCAGGTATTCGGCTTGGAGGGGGGCCAGCACGAAGGCCTGGAGGCTCCAGGTGACCGCCGAGGCCAGCGTCATCACAAAGATCACGGCGGCGCCCATGCCGCCTGCCGTGGCGAGGTCTTTGGACACGCCAAGGAACGGGCATATGCCCAGGAATTGCGTAAGGACAAAGTTGTTGACCAGTACGGCGCTGATGATCAGCAGTATGTATTCCATGGTGGCTGCTCCCGAAAAAGTGGCGTGATAAATCTATCAGCGCGGCCATAGCGAGGAAAGCAAAACGTTGAATCGTCAAAAACAAAACGTGACGTTTCCGGGAAGTGGAGGATCGATGGCATGGCGGGAGGAAGGAAGAACGGGATGGGTGATTCCTGAACGGAGAGTTGACGGGACGACAGGAATTTGTGTGGCACGTCTCGGGCTGAATGGCTACTGTTCATGGGGTCCTGGAGGCAGGACCCCAGGAAGATGGGCGGGGATATTCCCCCTTGGCAGTCGTGACAGCGTAAGACCGCTATGGAATCGGAGACATCACAACGGGGACGGCGCAAGGCGGCTGGCATCGTAAGCCTGGCAGTGGTGGGGTCCCGGATCCTGGGGTTAGTGCGGGAACAGGTTTTCGCCGCCATGTTCGGGGCTGGAAAGCACCTGGATGCTTTCCTGGCGGCGTTTCAAATCCCGAACCTTCTGCGGGACCTGTTCGCGGAAGGCGCCCTTTCGACGGCGTTCACAACGACCTTCACCAAGACCCTGGAGAAGGAAGGCGAGACGCCGGCGTGGAGACTGGCCAACCTCCTGTTCTCCGCCATGATTGTGCTCATGGGGGGGATCTGTATTCTCGGCATCCTCCTGAGCCCGCTCCTGGTACAGGTCACCAATTTCGGATTTCACCATGTTCCGGGAAAGTTTGAACTTACGGTCCGACTGACCCGGATCCTGTTCCCGTTTATCCTGATGGTTTCCCTGGCTTCCGTCGTCATGGGCATTCTCAATGCGCGGCGTGTGTTTGGCCTTCCGGCCTCGGCTTCCACAGTGTTCAATCTGGTGTCTGTGACGGCAGGTGTCGGACTGGCGTTGGTGTTTGATCCACAGTCCGACTGGAGGCATCCGCACTTTACAGAGCGGGCCTTGTACGGAGTCAGTCTGGGCGTGCTGCTGGGCGGGCTATCGCAACTCTGCGTGCAGATGCCGGCGTTATGGAGGCAGGGGTTTCGCTGGCACTGGCGCTTTGAGCCGGGGGATGCGCGGCTCCGGCAGGTCTGGGCGCTGGCATGGCCCAGCATGATCGCCGGTGCGGCGGTGCAGGTTAACGTGTTGATCAACGGCATGTTTGCCTCCGAGATGGATGGGGCGCGTTCCTGGCTGAATTGCGCCTTCCGGTTGATGCAGTTTCCGATCGGGGTGTTTGGTGTGGCCATCGCCACGGTTACCTTGCCTTCCGTGGCGCGCGACCAGGCACGCTCGGATCTGGCGGCCGTGGGACGAACCGTCGAGGAGTCTCTGCGGCTGGCTTTCTTTCTCACGATTCCCGCCACGGCCGGTCTGGTGGCGCTGGCGCCCGACATCATTTCTCTCATCTATCAGCACGGGCAATTCAGCGCCGCTTCGGTGCGGATGACGGCCGCGGCCTTGCGGGCTTATACCATAGGCCTTGCCGGATACGCGGCGATCAAGGTGCTGACGCCCTGCTTCTATGCTCTGGACCGACCCCGGACTCCCCTGCATGTCAGCCTCGCCGGGATCGGGGCCAACCTTGTGCTCAACCTGATTCTGGTGAAGTGTTTTCACTGGGGACACGTGGGGCTGGCCACAACGACGGGCGTCCTGGCGCTGGTGAACTTCGCACAACTGGCTCTCTACTTGCGCCGCGATATCACTTTCGGGAGCTGGCAGCGGTGGATTCGTTACATGGGCGCCATCCTGCTGGCGTCATCGGCCTGCGGATATGCCGCGCATCAAGTGGCTTCGTGGATGCCGGCTTGTGCCGAGTCCGTAGGGTGGAGTTCCGCCCGGGTCATGACCTCGATCGGCGCGGGTGGGGCAGTCTACGCCGGGATGTGCTTCCTGTTGCGCGTGGAAGAGCTTGCGCACATCGCGACCGCATTGATTCGACGCCTGATTCGCTAAGTCTGATCAACCCTGGCAATGGAGCTGCGCAGACCGCCACAGCTCAGTTGCATCCGCAGCCGCCGCCCCCGACGCCTCGGCCGCCGGCCGCAGCCTCGCGGATGAAATATACGTGCTCTCGCATCGTATCACTCAACGGATCGGCCTAGCGCAGTACTTCGTTGAGTGAGGAGTTCTTGTTGCTGGCAGCAGCTTGGATTTTCGTACGTGCCTCCTTGCCCCTCTCGACCGCGGTTTGTCCCGTAAGTCCCCCAACCACAGTCTGTAACGTGCTTCTTTCGGCGGGCGGCTGACCAACGGGAGAGGACTCAGTCCTTTGGGATTGCGGTTCGGGAGCGTCAGAACACCCCGCAGAAACAAGAAGGCATATCGCGACGACGAAAAGGGCGGATTTCATGGTTGCTCCTGTTGTCCCAGACACTGTACCTCTGTCTCTCTGGCACTGTATCACGTCCGGTTTTCCGGCACCAAAGACATTCCCGCCTCCTTCAGTGGCGCTTGCGGGAGGTCGATCGACTAAGTATCATGCCGCCAGAATGACCGCAAATACGCCAGTCTTGGTCCGGCATGAGGCAAAGTATGTCATTCCTGCCGGACTTGTGGCTCCCATTCGGCGCCATATCGCCCCGTTTTGCCGGCCGGACCCTCACGGGAAGTCTGATCCGCCATCCTACACCATTATCACTCTTCAACTGGATGGACCTGGCTTCCCCCTTCACCGAGCCAAGAAGGAGGAACGACTCAACCGTTTCAAATTGCGGGTGCGAACCTATGACGGACAGGACAGCCCCGTATTCCTGGAGGTGAAACGGAAGTTCGGCTCTGTAGTGGTCAAGAGCCGTGCACGCATTAACCGCCGGGATTGGGGGGAACACTTGCTCCGGGATACCCGCGTGCGCTTGCCATTTGCCTCGGACAAGGAATACGTGGCCTTTCTGACATTCCTCCGGTTGGCCCGTCAGATCCAGGCGGAACCGGTGGTCCGGATCCGCTACGTGCGCGAGTCCTATTTCGGTGTCGGGGAAGACTATGCGCGCGTGAGTTTCGACCGCCATTTGGAATACCAACCCGCGGAAGACTGGGACCTGCTCGGGGAGGGGCGAAAATGGATCGTGATGGATGACTCGCTGACCCAGAACAAGCTGGAGCCCTGGTCAGGCGTCATTCTCGAGTTGAAGACTACCGGTGATGCACCGCGATGGATGAGCGATCTGACGAAAGAGTTCGATCTTGTACGTGACGGGAACTGCAAGTATTCTACCGCTGTTTCCTGCGAGACCCTGTTCCGCGGGACCGTGGGGGCACCAGCCTATGCTGCCGTATTGCAGGACTATTGAGGGGAATGGATCCGAAGGGAAGGTGCGGCACAATGGATGAATTCCTGACTATTTTCGGGCCGGCGCGCGTGCTGGGTGTTGGCCAGATCGTTTCCGGATTGCTGGCCAGTTTTGTCCTCTGCTCGCTGATCGCCTGGATATATCGCAAGACCTACGAGGGGTTGTCCTATTCCCGGTCTTTCGTCCAAACGCTCATACTCAGCGGGTTCATCTCCTCGGTGATGATCATGGCGATAGGCAACAATCTGGCGCGGGGATTGGGTATTCTCGGCACCCTGGCGATTATCCGTTTCCGCACACACATCCGCGACCCGCGGGATATCGTGTTCCTTTTCGCCACCCTTGCCGTCGGGATTTCCTGCGGAGCGGCTGTGTTTTCGGTCGCCATCGTGGGGACTGTGGGATTTGGCCTTGTGGCATGGTTCCTCCACCTGGCTCCGTTCACCTCCCGGCGCGATTATGAAGGTTTACTGCGTTTTGTGGCCATGGAAGAGGGAATGGCAAACAAGGCATCCGCGACGTTTGAGGCTTACTGTTCCAGTTGGGAACTGATTGCCGTTCGCGATGCCATTCAAGGCGAAGGGCGCGAGTATTCCTACCACATCCGCCTTCGGGATCCTTCCGGACAGGGACCGCTGGTGAAGGCATTTCAGGAACAGGCTGGACTCAGGAATGTGAGTATGCTCATGCAGCGGTCTACGGTGGAGCTATAGGCCATGATGGACGGTCGGACAAACAGAGGCTCTGGTGATCCCGCGAGATCGGCCCGCGTCCAGTGGAGCCGGTGGAAGGCCCACAGTCATGTGGCGGTATGGATAGCAGCGGCCGTGGCGGGGGTTCTCTTCTTTGTGTACGGGGCGCACACGGGGGGGGTGCCAGGCTACGTGGAAATCGTGGAACATCCCGTGGCATCCCTTGAACTCGGGCGGCTCCAATCCGTGGAAGTCGCCGTGGGCGCACGAGTCCAGGCCGGACAGATTCTCGCCCGGCTGGACGCGTCGGTGATTGACACCGAGGTTGGCGCCGCGCAGGCCACCTACGCGGAACTGCAGGGAAGCGTGCCCGGAATGGAACAGGTCACTCTGCAGTGGGAACGGCAGTTTGCCGGCGCGATGTCTGCGGCCGCTGTTGCCCTCGACGAACAACGCATGCGCCAGGCCCAGGATGAGGCCGAACTGGAAGTGGTGACGCGTGAACTGAAGCGGCTGGAGCCCCTGCTGGAACGGCGTCTGGTGGATGCCGCGACCGTGGGCGCCGTCCGGGCGCGTCATGCGGCACTCAGCAGGGCTGTCGCACTGTATCCGGAGACTCTGGAGGGACTCCGGAGCCGGGTGGCGGAGACGCGGCGGCAATATGACGATGCAAAGTCTGCGCTTCGGCTGCCTGGACGGACCGGCTCCGGCACCAATCTGCAGGCCGTTGCCCAGGCCATGATCGTGGCCGGACTGGAAGCACGCCGGCGGGAATATGTCTTGCGAAGTCCCTCGGAGGGCACGGTTTCGCAGGTAATGTTCCGTCCGGGCGATGTGATTGCCGCGGGACTGCCCGTCCTGGTTGTGATTGAAACGCCTTCCACCCGAGTCGTCGGATTCATACCGGAGCTGAATGCGCGTGAAGCCATGCCGGGGCATGCTGTGTGGGTGGAGCGGATGTACGGCATGGGAAAATCATACCCGGCCACGGTTTCGTCCCTGGAGCCGGCCATTCGCGGATTGCCGGGCCAGGTAAACCCGGTGCCCGGCCGTGTCATGCGGGGAAGACGCATTTTCTGTGAGCTTGCCGGCCCGACCGACCTGTTGCCCGGCGAGACCGTGCAGATTCGACTGCGGTCTCCCCTGTGGGCACCTGTGCTGCGAGCCATTGGCGCCCTCGTGGATCGGCCATGAAGAAAGCGCCTTCCATGGAACGTGCGTGGCGGGACTGGAATGTTTGGAGGGCTGCTTCCGCCATGTGGCTGACTGCCGCCGGTTGCACCCTGGTTGGCTGCAGCTCACTACGCGTTGTCTCCCAGGGGGCCGCCGCAAGTGGTGCGGTGCCAGAACCTCCTCTGGCCCTGATGGAAACGGCTGCCGCGGCTCATACACCGTTGACCTTGGCGGCACTCGTGAATTCGGCCTGCCAGCATAATCCGGAAATCCTGACACTCCGGGGTGCGGTTGAGGCGGCGCGCGCGGAAGCGATCACGGTAACGGGATTGCGGAATCCCGAACTGCGCATGGAATACGGGGAGGGGAGCCGATACACCGGGCGCACTTGGTATCAGCCTTCCGGCGCGGCGAACGGGGGTGGTGTGGACTGGCGGCCAGCCGCAGATGTTCGGAAGCGTGAGTCCGAGTCGGATGTCGTTCGCCTGGGTCTTCGATTGTTTCCCCCGAATCCCTGGCTCCTGCGCGCCCAGGGCGCGGGAGCACGTGCCCGTTTCGCCGCAGCGACGGCCGACCTCCGGGCAGCGGAGTGGCGGCTCGAATGCGCCATAGGGAGACTGTTGTCGGAGATCCGGACACTGCGGCGGGAACTGCGGATTGCCTGCCAGCAGGCGGAAGTGCGCAGGGAATATACAGCGGCTGTTATCGCGCGGTTGCAGCATAACCAAGGCTCGGCTCTCGACCAATTGGACGCGCGGCAGCGCCACCTGCGCGCCACGGAGGATGTGGCGGTCATCGAAGAATTGTTGCGGGAGAAGCTGCAGGCCGTCTTCGATCTGTCGGGCGCCTCTTTGGAAGGGGAGGCGGCGGAGATCGAAGGGGAGCCGGAAGTGCCGTTGACGGCCTTGGCCGGCCTGGAATTCCGGTGGATGGAATCACGCCAGGAGGTCGTGGCGGCCTATTGGAGGCACCAGGGCGCCATGGCGACACTGCGGGAGGCAAAGGCGCGCCGCATTCCGTGGCTGTCGCATGTGCAGGGTTCGTATGGCCGCGGCACAACCGGGGAAGAGAAGGACGCGATCGCCGCACTCTCAGGGGCGCCCTCCGGGTTGACGCCCGACAGCCAGATCGCCGTCGATGACAGCGAGGACGAGGAATGGAGCATCGAGGCGGCTGTGGAGATTCCCGTCTTCTCGTTTTACGGGGGGGCAACGCGCATGGAACGGACGGAACTGGCGCGCTGCGCCCAGGTACTGCGGGAGACCTTGCGTCGGGCGGGAGCGGAATTTGGCAATGCCCGTTTCCTCTGGCTGAATGCCAGGGAACGGACCAAAGAATGTCAGGCCGGGCTGGCGGATGTGGAGAATCAGGCGGAACACCTGGGGCGACAGATGGAGGAAGCCGGACTCCTAGGCCCCGAGGAGCAGCTTGCGGTCACGGAAATGAAACTGCAGGCGCAGCGCGCCGCCCTGCAAGCAAGGCGTTCGGAAAGTCTGGCGTTTTGGCGCTTCCGGGAGGCGTGCGGCGAACGGATTGAGGCACTGGCAGGAATGGAACCCCGTTAGAAACCTGTATGGCAAAAAAACACAATTGTGCTTGTCATCGCCGTTCCGATGTATGATAGTGGCATCACTTTTTGTGCCAACACAGACGGAAACGATCAGGAGAATCACATGATGGAAAATGAATCGTTGAGAGAGCCGAAGAATTCCGCGGTTATGTTTTTGTCGGCGGTGACAGCCGTAGTGCTGATATGGGCCATTGCGGCATCGGTCATGGCTTCGAAACGCGGCAAGGAATGCGAGAGGCTAACGCAGGAACGCGACCAGATCCGCGTGGAACTCGATCAGGTACGCACGGATGCGCAGCGCGTTATGATGGAAGCCGATAAGCTGCGCCGGACGGCACTGGAGTGGACGCGTCAACACCAGATGCGGGTCCAGGAGGAAATGAAGAAGAAGGCCGAGGCTGCGAAGGCGGCCCAGACCCAGAAGACGACTTCCAAGACCACCACAAAAGCGGCGACGAGCAAGAAACGCTAGTTGGCGCTACGATCTGGATCAGGAGAAGGGGTGCCCCGAGCGGCACCCTTTTTTATGGGGTTGCTCCGCGCACGCCTGGTTGCGCATGGCTTGCTTCGCGCTCCCGATCATAGTATAAGGATTCGACTGTTGTTCAACGACAAGCAGGGGGGAGAGCATGGCGGGTATTTTCAAGGCATATGACATTCGCGGGATCTACGGCGAGACGCTTGCCGAAGACATGGCATGTGATATCGGCCGGGCCTTTGTGACGTTCCTGAAGTGCCGCAAGGTGGTTATCGGATACGACATGCGGCCGCATTCACAGGGCCTGTTTGATGCGCTGTGCCGCGGGGTCACGGAACAGGGCGCGGATGTTGTGGATATCGGCATGTGCTCCACTCCGATGTCTTACTTTGCCAACGGGTCCCTGGGGGCGGATGCCAGTATCATGATCACGGCATCGCACAATCCCGGCGAGTGGAATGGTTTCAAACTGTGCCGGGAAAAAGCCATTCCGATCAGCGGGGCGACGGGGATTCAGGAGATTGAGCGAATTGTCACGAGCAAGGCTTTCGCTCCCAAGGCGGCGAAACCCGGAACGGTATCGAGGAAGGATATTGTTCCCGGGTATGTGGCGCACGTGCGTCGTGTGGCCGATCTCAAGCGCCCGGTACGGATCGCCGTGGATTTCGCCAATGCCATGGGAATTCTGGAAGCCAGGTGCCTGGATGGGGTTCTGGAAATGACACGCCTGTACGACACACTGGACGGGCGCTTCCCGAACCATGAGGCCAACCCGCTCAAGCTCGACACATTAGAGGCGCTGCAGAAGACCGTCCGCCGGGGAGGCTATGATTTCGGGGTGGCGTTTGACGGCGATGCCGACCGCGCCGGTTTCGTGGACGAGAAAGGGGATGTGGTCCCCATGGATATGATCACCGCCCTGATCGCCTCCAGCCTGCTGGAGCGGCAGCAAGGCGTCATCTACTACGACCTGCGCAGCAGTTGGGCGGTCAAGGAAGTCATCGAGGAGAACAAAGGCATCCCGAAAATGAGCCGGGTGGGCCACGCGTTCATCAAGCAGCAGATGCGTGACAACAATGCCCTGTTCGCCGGCGAGTTGTCGGGCCACTACTACTTCCGCGACAACTATTTTACGGAAAGTTCCGCCATGGCGGTGCTGTATGTCGCCAATGCCATCACGCACAAGGGGCAGTCGCTCTCGACGCTCGTCAGGCCGATTCAGCGGTATGCCGCCAGCGGGGAGATCAATTCGGAGGTCCATGATGCCGCTGCTGTCCTGCAATCCATCCGCCGGCGATACTCCGACGGGCGGATCATTGAACTGGACGGCGTGACGGTGGAATACGCCGACTGGTGGTTCAACGTCCGTTGTTCCAATACCGAACCCCTCGTGCGACTGAATCTCGAGGCACGCAACCGGAAACTCATGGAAGATAAGCGGGACGAAATTCTCACACTGATCCGGGCAGGCTGAGTAGGCTCGGATTGGGGAAACCGGCGAACCAGATGCAGACGATTGAACAGACGCTCTCCGCGTGGATGCGCGAGTCTTTCTCGCGCGCATTTCCAGAGGCGCCGTTGCACGGGATCACGGCGGTACCTGCAACGTCGGAGCAGTTCGGGGATTACCAGTGCAACCACGCCATGTCGGTGGGCAAGGCCCTGAAGATGGCGCCCCGACAGGTGGCGGAACAGGTTGCACGGCATGCGGGCACGCACGCAGCCGTGGAGCGGATGGAGATTGCCGGACCGGGCTTCCTCAATCTCTTCCTGAACCGGGAATGGCTTGAATTGGCCTTGGCCGCCGTGGACGAGGATCCCCGTTGCGGCGTTCCTCTGGCCGGCAAGGATCGCACGGTACTCCTGGATTATTCCAGCCCCAATGTGGCCAAACCGATGCACATAGGGCACATCCGCTCAACAGTTATCGGAAACGCCCTGGACCGCATGCATCGGTTCCTCGGATTCCATGTCCTGGCCGATAATCACCTCGGCGATTGGGGCACCCAGTTCGGGATCATGATCATGGGATACAGGCATTTCGTGAACCCGCAGGCGTTGGAGACGGAGCCTGTCGAGGAGCTCGAACGTGTCTACGTCCTGAGTTACGAGCGGTCCCGCTCGGACGAGGAATGGCTGAAACGGGCGAGGCAGGAACTCGTGAAACTGCAAGCCGGGGACCCCGAAAACCGGCAACTGTGGCAGCGGTTCGTGGAATTGAGTCTTCAGGAATTCGAACATATCTACCACCGTCTGGGCGTGAAGTTCGACTTGGTGCGTGGCGAGAGCTACTACAACAGCGCGCTCCCGGACGTCGTTGCGCGCTTGCGCGCGAAGGGGATTGCCCGGAACAGCGAGGGCGCGACCGTGGCCTTTCTGGAAGACGAAAAGCTCCCGCCCTGCATTGTCCAGAAGAGCGACGGCGCCTACAACTATGCGACGACAGACCTTGCCACCATTGAAAGCCGTCTGTCGGAATTCCATCCGGACAAGATTGTCTATGTGACGGATGAGCGGCAGCAACTTCACTTCCGTCAGGTATTCGCCATTGCCCGCCGCCTGGGAGTGGCCACGGACCTGCAGCACGTCTGGTTCGGTCTCATGCGGCTGCCGGAAGGCACATTTTCCACCCGTCAGGGAAATGTGATCAAACTGGAGAAGTACCTGGATGAAGCGGAAGCCAGGGCGCTGGCCGTGGTCAAGGCGGGCAGCCCGGATATGGACGAGCAACGTCAGCGGGAGGTCGCGAGAGCTGTAGGCATTGGCGCCGTGAAGTATGCGGACCTGAGCCAGAACCCGCAGAGCGTTGTGACCTTCACGTGGGACAAGGCGTTGGCGCTGGATGGCAACTCCGCACCCTACCTGCAGTATGCCTGCGCCCGCATCGCCAGCGTCCAGGACAAGTACCGGGAACAGTACCCCGGCGTGCAACTCGAAACGATGCCGTTCCGGCTGGAGCAACCCGTGGAGCGGACGCTGGCAGTGGCAGTGCTGCGCTTCCCGGAAACGGTGATCAAGAGCGCGGAAGGGTATCGGCCGAATATACTGGCGGACTACCTTTACGGATTGGCGTCAACCTATAGTACTTTCTATCAGAATGTGCCTTTCCTGAAGGCGCCCGATGGCGTCCGGGAAAGCCGCATCCGGCTTTGCCGGAGTGTCGCGAAGGTCTTGCGACAGGGATTGGACCTGCTCGGCATCGAAACGCCCGAACGCATCTAGAGGGCTTTCCCCGTGAATGTGGCCGTAGGGGTTGCCGGGTGGTCCTACCCGGATTGGAACGGGTTCGTGTATCCCGCCGGGGTGGGGGACAAGCTGCGCTTCGTCTCCCGTTACGTGGACATGATCGAGATCAACAGCACGTTCTACCGCCCGCCGGTGCCCCGTTTGGCGGCCTCCTGGCGGGACCGGACAAGCGACCGCACGGACTTCTTTTTCACGGCCAAGCTGCACCGTGATATTACGCATGGCGGCTTGCTGGAGCCTGGCATGGTGCAGGCCTTTCACGAGGGGCTTGCGCCTCTTGCAGAAGCCGGCAGATTGCGGCATCTGCTGGCGCAGTTTCCCTGGACCTTCCAGGACGCCCCTGCGTCGCGTCAACGGGTGCAGGATATCTGCGGCGCGTTCGGCGCCATGGCCCAGGTGACTTTCGAATTCCGCCATGACACGTGGCAGTCACAGTCAGCGCTGCAATTCGTCGAAAACCTTGGCGCCGGTATCGTCAACCTTGACTGCCCGACGGCTCGACACTCCTTCCACATGCGGCAGTGCCTTGTTGGAAGGAACGCCTACTTCCGACTGCATGGGCGAAACGCGGCGGCCTGGTTCAGCAGGACCGCCGGGCGCGATGAAACATACAATCATCTGTACACTGAGGGCGAGATTGACGAGATCAGCCAACGCGCCCGGGAACTGGCGGGGATGTCCGCCACACTGACGGTCGTGGCCAACAATCATTACCAGGGTAAGGAACTGGTGGCTGCCCTTCAGATCAAGAGTCGGCTTTCGGGGCGACGCTTAGCGGTACCGGAACTGCTGCGTCATCGCTACCCGCAGATGGAAGACTGCGCGGATCAGGGGACCGGAACGGCTGGCTTTGCGCTGGAACCGGGACCGAGGCGTTGACTTGGATTGCCGTGTGTGCGATATTAAACGCCATTTCCGCAATCGCTCAGGGCAAGGGGATACACGATGGCGACACCAATGATCGAGAAACTTCTGCTGGTCCAGGATCATGACGAGCGCATCCTGAAATTCGAGAAGGAATTGTCAGACCTGCCACGGCGCAAGGCCTCTATCGAGGCGCTGCTCGACGAGCACCGGCAGGCAGTGATCGCGGCCAAGGATCAGGTCAAGGCACGGCAGTCGGATATCAAGCAGGCCGAACTGGAAGTGGAGACATTGCGCGAAAAGATCCGTAAGTTTCGCGAACAGCAATTGCAGTTAAAGAGCAACAAGGAATTCAAAGCCATGGAGGATGAAGTCGC
Organism: uncultured Verrucomicrobiota bacterium; assembly: GCA_964458765.1. Lineage (GTDB taxonomy): Bacteria > Verrucomicrobiota > Kiritimatiellia > CAIKKV01 > CAITUY01 > CAIVSY01. The sequence goes on along the minus strand of CAYWKN010000001.1, from coordinate 32,649 downwards.
CATGGTGGAGAAAAGCATTCGTGGCCGTGAGGACCAGATGCTGGAGATGATGGAATCCTTGGATGGCGCTGTTTCGGTGGTGAAGGAGAAGGAACAGGCCTTGAAGCAGGAGGAAGCCGGGGTCCAACGCGAAACACGGTTGATCGAGGAGCGTGGTGACGCGATCCGGAAGGAAATGGAAACGGTCCGGGCTGCCCGTGCAGGGCTTGCGGCGGAAGCCGATCCCGAGAGACTGGCCCAATATGAACGACTGTTCGCCAACAAGCGCGGCAAAGTGCTTGTTCCCGTTGAGCACGCGGCCTGCGGTGGATGCCACATGAAGCTTCCCCCGTATGTCTGCCATGAGGCCCGCAAACAGACAACGGCTGTTTTCTGCAATTTCTGCAGCCGCATGTTGTACTGAACGGAGGCTTCCCCGCTTGCGTTGATCAGGCACAGGCGGGATTGATTTCCGCGCACTGCCGGGGTATCATTCATTGTCGAAAGGTGGAGGTGTTCGGTCGCTCCGGGGTGCGCGCAAGCGCCCGCGGGGAGGAAAGTCCGGACTCCATAGGGCAGGACGCCGGCGCCGAAGAAGCGCGGGGGCTTCCGGTAAAGCGGAAGTCACGGAAAGTGCCACAGAAAAAATACCGTCGAGCGGTCGCAAGACTGCGCGATAAGGGTGAAAAGGTGGTGTAAGAGACCACCGGGCATCCAGGAATGGATGCCGCAGGGCAAACCCCGTCCGGAGCAAGATCAAATAGGGAACCGGAGGCGGCCCGCCTCGGGATCCGTTTCGGCGGATCGCGGTTCCGGGTTGATTGCTTAGATAAATGACCGATCCTGGAAACGGGAAACAGAATCCGGCTTATGGCCTCTACCTTCCGACATTCTTCCCGATCGCGGATCCTACCCCCTTTGCTGTTGCTCATGACCGTGGCTTGCGGCATCGTGTATTTCCGGGCATGGCGCTCATCGACGCCGCGGACGGCAGGTGACGCAGGCGAGTCCATGCCTGTTTCGCTTGTTCCGGCGGCAGTCAGCTATGCCGGATTCGAAACCGCTTCCACCGCGGTGCTGGTCTCCTCCAGAAAGCAGGAAGAACCAGCCGCACCTTCAGCGTCTGCGCGCTATCGTCTGGCAGGAACCTTCTCTGTCGAAACCGAGGAAGGGAATAGACGCCCAAGGGCCATTTTGGACGATACGGTTACGTCTGAGCAGAAGATCGTCGGGGAAGGGGACAAGGTGGCGGAGGGTTGCGTGGTTGCGATTGCCCGCGACAGCGTGACACTTCAAACGGCAGCGGGTTTGACAGAACTGAAGTTGGAATTCTCCCCGGGAGTTGCTGGAGTGGACGCACCGTCAACGAATCTCGCGACAACAGCGCCTGGAACCACTAATCGTTTCGGATGCGTGAAGGTGAAGGACGATCGCTGGCAGTTCAGCCGTCAGCCGCTTCTGGACTACTACCAGGAGCTGCTGGATGAACCGGACCGAATGGTCGCAATATTCGACACGATGAAACCTGTGAGAGACGACAAGAATCGGATCACTGGTTACATCGTGGGCATCGAGGGTGAGCGGGAATTCTTCGATGCGGTCGGGTTGAGCGAGCGTGATATTGTCCGTCAGGTGAACTCCGTGGACATGACAAGCAGGCGTCGCGCGGAGTTCTTTATCGATGAGTTCCTGAAGAACCGGATGAGCGCCGTGGTGCTGGAGGTAGAGCGGGACGGCCAGCGACGCAAGCAGGTCTACCAGATGAAGGACCAGTGATGCGGCCGTGGCGGACCGGCCTGCAGGATGGCGGGGTTCAGGCTTTGCCGATTGCAGGAGTCCCCGCGGGATCCACTCCGACAGAAACACCGGGCAACAGTTTGGCCTGAACTTTGCCCTTGGGAGGCGCGCAAGTCAGGGAATGCCGCTGATCTCGCAGTGTGCCTGAGCCGAGAGTGGAACGCAAACGCGGGGATGTTCATCGGAAGTTGCAGGGGCATGGTTCATGCGGGATTTCCCAAGCAAGGCTAGGCTCCGCGCTGAAGTCCGGTATGCCGGCCCCTGAGGTCGAGAATCAGAAACCCCCATATATTGTGGTTCGGGCACCGCGGGAGTAGACATAAGATATATTATGCGACATTGTTTATAACATGCAACTTATCCCGCAATTGTTGGGAATGTCACGAAATTCGGGAAATCGCGCTCTTCGCGCTTTCGACGGAAAGGCCGTTATGCAAGCTCACAAGCCAACGTCATATGCCTGTTCGGGCGGCCTCGGCTGTGACATCCGGACCAGATTAGCGTAACCAGAGCCAGAACCACGGCAAGGCACTAGCGGATAAAACCCATGCGCCGGGAGATCGGCCAGTACACCAGGGCAGCGGGCCCCACAAGATTCTCCTGGCGAACGGGGCCCCAATACCGTCCATCAAAACTGTTGCGCGTGTTGTCGCCGCATGCCAGATACTCGCCACACTTGAGCGCCAGGACATCGTTCGTGGTCACCAGATATTCGGCCCCCACCCCCTCAGCCAGCACATACCCGGCATACCCGGGAGCCCGGCTCGAGATGGCCCGGATCATCACATCGTCATCCACTGGTCTTTCGTCAGCCAGAATATGAGGAGGAACGATCCGTATCCGCTCGCCGGGTAAACCGCACATTCGTTTGATGTAGTGCGTCTTTTTGTCATCTAACGCCGGGATCCCGTCTGTCCGGAACACCATGACTTCACCCCTCCTGGGGCATACGAAGTTCCACTTCACCCGGTTCACAAAGAGATGGTCTCCCGTAATCCGCTTCCCGGAAGCAATCACCTGGCCGCTGACCACCTCATCACCGGCACTGACGCGCACCGTCATGCCCCGCGGAACCGGATGAACCAACCCGCCGATGTCATAGATGAGCATCCCACCCTGCTCCAACGGGCCTCTCACACGTCCGGCCGTCAGAGCCTTGCTCTCGACGTACCATTCCCCGAACAAGGCCCACTTGACCACGCGTAGCGGATGCTGGTCAAAAGTTCCAGCCCGCTCCTGCGGTTCGTAGTGGATACCATACAAGGTAGGCTGCATCGAGCCGGTTGGGATCTTGAACGGCTGAAGAAAATAGCAGCGAAAGGCCATGGCCACGCCAAGCGCCACAACAATCACTTCCAGATTCTCCCGCAGTCCCGCCATGGAGCGCGCCGGCATCACCCGGGAAGCGGCTTGCCGCAACGCCTCGCATTCCTTCTCGAGGCGGTCAAACTGCCCGTCGTCAATGGCTTCCCGCAGACGTGTTTCGGCCGCCAGCAGTGCTTCCATTGCCGACGGCTCCGCGATATCGCTCCGGGTATCCCGGCACAGGCGCGCATGCTGCAGCCACTCCCGGGCGATCTTGACCAGGCGCCGACGTTTGAAAAAACCGGTCATTACCATTCTCCTGCCAATCCATTACCCCGTGGTCTTCAACACGGAAATGAAGGCTTCCTGCGGAACATTGACAGACCCGATCTCCTTCATCCGCCTCTTTCCTTCCTTCTGCCGCTCCAGCAGTTTCCGTTTTCGTGTGATGTCGCCGCCATAACACTTGGCGGTGACATCCTTGCGCATGGCCCGGATGGTCTCACGGGCGATGATCGTCTTGTTAATGGCGGCCTGGATAGGCACCGCGAACATATGAGGCGGGATCACGTCCTTCAGGGCTTCACACATCTGACGTCCGCGATACACAGCCTTGTCACGATGAATGATGCAAGAGAATGCGTCCACCACCTCGCCATTCAGAAGGATATCCATCTTGACGAGATCGCTGGCGACATAGCCCGTGTTTTCGTAATCCATGGACGCATAGCCGCGGCTCACGCTCTTCAGGAAATCGTGGAAATCAATCAGTATCTCATTAAGGGGCATGACGCATGTCAGCATCACCCGCTTGACATCCAGCGTCTCTGTCTTGTCCACCGCACCGCGCCGGTCCATCACCAGCCGGAGAACGTCGCCGATGTGCTCATTGTGGCAGATGATAAACGCCTTGATCATGGGTTCTTCCAAGTGATCAATGCGCATCTGATCCGGTAGATGAATGGGGTTGTCAACCTCCAGCATCGTTCCATCCTTCTGGAAAACGCGGTATACCACGGATGGATAGGTGCTGATGACATCCAGATCGAACTCCCGGCGCAGACGCTCCTGCACCACTTCCAGGTGCAACAGGCCCAGAAACCCGCAGCGAAAACCGAATCCCAGCGCCACGGAGGATTCCGGTTGATAGGTAAAAGCGCTGTCGTTCAGGCGGAGTTTGTCCATGCTTTGTTTCAGCTTCTCGTAGTCGGAGGTATTCACCGGATACAAGCCGCTGAATACCATCGGGTGAATTTCCTTCATGCCCGGCAGCGGCCGGGGCGTTGGCCTGGAGGCCATGGTGATCGTATCGCCGATCAGGATGTCGGCGGCACTCTTGAGGGTTCCGATCAGGTATCCCACCTGCCCTGCCTTGAGGGACGGCGCCGGCTCCATTTTCGGGCGGAATCGGCCAACTTCCTTGATTTCCGTGTCCAGATTGCCGCCTACCATGCGGATACGGTCGCCGGGTTTGATCTCACCGTCCACCACGCGAACATACGTGACCACTCCGCGGAAGGCGTCATACACGGAGTCAAACACAAGCGCCCTCACATAGCCGTCGTCGCAGGTGGCGGGCGGCGGCAGCTTGGCGACAACAGCTTCCAGGACACCTTCGATGCCTACCCCGGTCTTGGCGCTGATCCGTAGCGCATCCATGGCCGGCAAGGACAGGATTTCCTCGATCTGCCGGGACACTCCGTCGGGATCGGCGCCGGGAAGGTCGACCTTGTTGATCACCGGGAGGATTTCCAGGTTGTTCTCGATCGCCAAGTACGTGTTGGCGACCGTCTGGGCTTCCACACCCTGCCCGGCATCCACCACCAGAACCGCGCCCTCGCACGCCAGCATGCTCCGTGAAACCTCATAGGTGAAATCCACGTGTCCCGGAGTGTCGATCAAGTTAAGCTCGTACTCAACGCCGTCCCTGGCGACATATCGCATCGTCACCGGATGGCACTTGATGGTGATGCCGCGCTCACGCTCGAGATCCATGTTGTCAAGGACCTGATCGCGCATCGCCCGGTCATCGATCGTCCTGGTCAATTGGAGCAGGCGGTCGGCCAAGGTGGACTTCCCGTGATCAATATGCGCTATGATGCAGAAGTTGCGCACATTGGGCAGCGTACGGGTGCCTGGCAGATTAGGTTCCAAGTGCATGTAACAGGCCTACTTCCGTGACTGGCGAAATGCTTCTTGTGCAACGGTCCGCATGCGGGAAATCGCGTCTGGCATGTTGTCCGCCCCGTACAAGGATGTCCCGGCAATCAGCACGTTGCATCCCGCGCCTGCGGCTGCCTTCACGGTCCTCGCATCAATTCCACCGTCCACCGAGATGTCCTTTTCCATGCCATGCGCACGAAAGTGGTCACGGATTGCCTGTATCTTGGGCACGACGGATGTCATGAATTGTTGACCGCCATACCCGGGATTGACAGTCATGCAAAGAACCTCATCAATATCTTCCAGGTACGGCCAAAGCAGGTCCGCCGCGGTCCCCGGATTCAGCGTCAGGCCTGGTCGGGCTCCAAGGCGACGGATTTCCCGCAGCATTGCGCCCAAGTCCCCTTCGGCCTCCACATGAATCAGCAAGATGTCCGCCCCGGCCCGGATAAACTTCTCCAGATACGTCCCGGGCTGGGAAAGCATCAGGTGCACGCTGAGCGGAATGCGGACATGGCGCCTGGCCATGGCAACCACGTCGGGTCCCATGCTCAGGTTCGGGACGAAATGGCCGTCCATGATGTCAATATGCAGAGCATCAGCCCCGGCGGCTTCCGCCCTCTTTGCCTCGGAGCCCAAACACCCGAAATCGGCAGCCAACAGCGAGGGCAGAATGGCAATCTCTTCGCGAGCTATGGAATTCCGATAGTTCATGGCCTCCAGACCGTCTGCATCAGGGCGCGAATTATGTCAGGAACAAAGGCGGCGTGCCACAAAAAAGCCCTCGGAGGGGCGGAAGCGACCCCTGCTCAGTACCAAACCTTCCACAGGAACAGCCCGCAGGCAGGAGCGGTAGGCACTCTTGCCGTCCGGATCCGTGAGGCCAGAATGGCCCGGATGTCCGCGGGCGCGAGGTCACCCTCCCCCACCCTGATGAGCATTCCGCAAATGCTGCGAACCATCTTGTACAAGAATCCTTCGCTCGCCGCCGCAATCGTCACAAGGGGTCCGGATTTGCGGATAGCGATGTAGTGCACTTCACGAACGGTGCTTTCCACTTCACGGTTCGGATTGGCGGTGAAAGAGGCAAAATCATGCCGTCCTACCAAGATGTCTGCGGCAGCCCTCATGGCGACCAGATCGAGTTTCTTGCGAATGTGAACAGCGTACAGCCGCTGGCAGGGATTCATGACTTCATCATTCCAGAGGAAATACCGGTACTCCTTCCTCACAGCGCTGCGGCGGGCATGGAAATCCCCGTGTACCCTGCGGATACCGAAAACCCGTATGTCGGGAGGGAGCAGCGCGTTCATCCCCTTGCGCAGCCGGTCACAGACCCAGACCGTGGAGAGGTCCACATGAGCCACCTGCCCGCGTGCATGCACTCCTTGATCCGTTCGTCCGCTGCCATGAACCTTGACAGCCTCTCCCGTAAGCCGGTGCAGCGTTTCTTCCAGCACCTGCTGGACCGTGGTGTGGTTCGGCTGTACCTGCCAGCCGGCGTAGGGGGTTCCGTCGTAGCCCAGCGTGAGGCAATATCGCTGCCTTGTCCCGGCGCTTCCTGATTTCACGCACATGCCTCCCCCTTGCCAAGCAAGGCAAGTCTCAGCATGTTGATCGCCGTCTTGGCGGCCCGCAGACGAACCATTTCCCGGTCCCCGGGGAACACCCACTTGCGGCACGTGGTCCGCATCGTTCCGCCATCCATCCCGGCCACGGCAATCCACACCGTCCCCATGGGTTTCGCGTCGCTTCCGCCGCCCGGGCCTGCGATGCCAGTTACCGCCAAGGCATAGTCGGCACCGCTCCGACGCAGCGCCTCCGCCGCCATGGCGGCCGCAACCGCTTCGCTCACGGAGCCGTCGTGTTCGATCATCGCCCGCGGCACACCAAGCAGACTCTCCTTAAGGGCATTGGCGTAGACAACCCATCCGCCGCGGTAAATATCGCTGGCGCCCGGAACATCGGTGAGCATCTTCGCGATCCATCCTCCAGTGCAACTCTCGGCGGTAACCACCTGCCGCCCCGCCTTCCGCGCCAGGTGGATGGTGACCTCCACCAGACCGGTACCGCCGGAGGACACCACCCATTCCGCAAGTCGTTTCCTGACTTCCTCCACAGTGGCGTCACGCTCGCGCAGGGCGGTCTCGCGATCCGCAGATTCCGACCGAATCCGAACCGTGACCTCGCCTCCGGATACCGTCGTCCCCACCATCGGGTTCCTGTCGCGCGCCATGAGTTCTCCGAGCGCCTGGGCCACCACGGATTCCCCGGCCCCAAAGGTTGTCAGGGATTCCGTAGCAATGTGCCGCCCGGACACACCGTCAAGCCATGGAACGACATGGCACTGGAACATACCCTTCATCTCCCGCGGAACCCCAGGCAAGAGATAGACCCGGGAGTCTCCCACCTCCGCCGCAATGCCCGGCGCCGTTCCCCACGGATTCGGCAGCATGCGCGTGCCCTCCGGATGCATGGCTTGTATCCGGTTCGGTTCCGGCATCGTGCGGCCCAGGACCTCGAAGAACCGCCGGATGGCCATCAGGGATTCCGGATCGAGCGCCAGCGGTCGGCCCAGCACCATGGATAACGCCTGCCGTGTCACGTCATCCGCTGTCGGGCCGAGGCCTCCGCTCACAATTACCAGATCAGCCGCGCCAGCCGCCTCCCGGATGGCTTCGGCAATCGCGCTGACGGAGTCGCCCACTGTCTTGTGATACAGCGGCAGACCGCCGTGCAGAATCAGTTCGGCGCTCAACCACGCAGAGTTGGTGTCCACCGTCTGCCCCAGAATCAATTCGTCGCCCGCGGAAAGCACGACCGTCTTCATGGAAACTCCGTTCAAAGGTTGTTGGAACGTGATCGTGATCTACAGAATCAACATACAATCGCCATAACTGTAGAACCTGTATCGCTCGCGAATGGCCTCTGCATAGGCGTTGCGGATCAGTTCGGCGCCGGCCAGCGCGCTAACCATCATCAACAGTGTGGACCTCGGCAGATGGAAATTGGTCAGCATGACATCCACCGCCCGGAATGCGTACGGCGGATGGATGAACAAAGCCGTCCTTCCGGTCGACGCGGTGATGCGGCCATGTTCGTCCGCAGCGCTTTCCAGGGTTCGCACAACCGTGCTGCCCACCGCCACAATCCGTCCGCCTGCCGAGCGGCATCCATTGATGCGTTCGGCTGTATCCGTCGGCATGTCGTACCGTTCCGGTTCCATCACGTGATCCGGGATCCGGTCGGCGGACACAGGTTTGAACGTGCCGATGCCCACATGCAGGGTGAGCATGGCATGCGGTATGCCGCGGGTCGCCAGAGCCAGCAACAAGTCGTCCGTCAGGTGCAGGCCGGCCGTGGGTGCGGCTACGGCGCCCGGCACCCGGGCATACACGGTCTGATAGTATTCCCTGTCGCGCTGCTCCGTTCCGGGCGCGCGTGCGCCCTTCCGGCGGATGTACGGCGGCAGCGGAGGAACGCCGGACGTTTCCAGCACTTCCAGAAGGGGTTCCTCCGCTTCGGGCCGGATCGTAACGCGACCGCCGGACTCCCAGCCTGTGACGAGCGCCCGCATACGTCCGTCCGCCAGGATCAGCTTCGTGCCGATGCCGGGCCGGCGCGACGACCCGCACAGGGCCATCCATTCGCCCGACGCCAACTCCTCGAGGAGCAATAGCTCGACTTTCCCGCCTGTTTCCGCCTTGCGGCCAAACAGCCGTGCGGGTATCACGCGGGTATCGTTCAGCACCATGAGATCTCCGGGCCGAAGGAATCGGGGAAGTTCCCGCACGCACGAGTGCTCCCAAGTACGGCGGGAGCGATCCAGCACCAGCATACGGGCTGCCGTCCGGTCGCTGAGCGGCTCCTGCGCGATCAATTCAGGCGGAAGATCATAGTCATAGCACGCGGTCAACAGCCCGTCGCCTGTCAGGGAAGACGCCTGTGCGGCTCGGTTGGTTTCCAGGGGTGGCACCGTCATGACTATTCCCCGATGATCTTGACCAGAACCCGTTTGCGGCGTTTCCCATCGAATTCGCCGTAAAAGATCTGCTCCCAGGGGCCCAAGTCGAGTTTCCCCTCCGTCACCGCCACAACCACTTCCCGGCCCATAACTTGCCGTTTCAGGTGAGCATCCGCGTTGTCCTCATACCCGTTGTGCGCATATCGCGAATGAGGCTTCTCGGGGGCCAGCCCTTCGAGCCAGACTTCAAAATCGGAATGAAGCCCCGGTTCGTCGTCGTTGATAAACACGCTGGCGGTGATGTGCATGGCATTTACGAGAGCCAACCCCTCCTGTATCCCGCTGGCCTGCAGGGCGGCATGGACGTCGCGGGTAATGTTGACAAACTCGCGACGGCTGCGCGTTTCGAAAAACAATTCCTTCCTCCAGCTTTTCATGATCCGCCTCCCCTCTCGACTTTCCCGGCTCCTGTGCTAGCCTTGTAGCACACATGGGACGCTTACTGCGGGCTATTATACTGATCCTGCTGCCGTTGACCATCCTTGCTGTGTGGGGGGGGTGGATGTTCCGGTTCGAGCTGGCCTACTTGCGTTTCCGGGACGCGATTGATCCCGCGTCCATCCGCTACGGAGTCCCCCCCTCGCTGATGGCCTCGCTGATCTGGCAGGAGAGCCGGTTCCATCCCTACCGGCGAGGGAAATCCGGCGAAATAGGACTTGTGCAGATCTTGCCTTCCACGGCACGGGAATGGGCCGCCGCCGAAAAGGTGCAGGGGTTCTGTTCCGCCGATCTCTTCCACCCCTCAACGAATGTCCTGGCAGGCGCCTGGTATCTCGGCCGCGCCCTGCAGCGTTGGCGTTCCCGGAATGATCCCCTCCCGTACGCGTTGGCCGAGTACAACGCCGGCGCCTCGAATGCCCAGCGCTGGGACCGCGATGCCGCCGCCCGCTCCATCCCCTTTGTCCAGGCCATCACGTATCCTGCCACACGAAGGTACGTGACGGAAATCGCGGAACGTCACAGGAACTTCGGCCGCCCCTGGCGCCGCTGGTTCCCGGCATACCGCCGGGCGCCCCGGGCTGTCAGTGCTCCAGTCCGCCGATATACCGCTCCGCTTCAAGTGCCGCCATGCAGCCCGAACCCGCCGCAGTGACAGCCTGGCGGTACGTGGGATCCTGCACATCGCCGGCCGCGAACACGCCGGAAATCCTGGTACGGGTGCGGTCGGTCACCAGATAGCCCTGCTCGTTCATGTCCAGAACCCCGCGGAATGCCTTGGTGTTCGGTTCATGCCCGATGGCCACAAACAGGGCGCTGACCGGAACATCCTGGATCGCCCCCGACTTGACATTCCGGAGCCGCACTCCGGTCACCTCGTTGCGGGACACATCCAGGACCTCCTCCACCACGGAGTTCCAGTGGATCGCGATCTTGGGATGCGTCTTGACGCGTTCCCCCATGATGCGCGAAGCCCGGAACTCATCCCGGCGATGAATCAATATGACCTTTGACGCGAACCGTGTCAGGAAAAGGGCATCTTCCATGGCGGTATCCCCCCCGCCCACCACGGCGACAGGCACTTCCCGGTAGAGAGCTCCGTCACAGGTTGCACAGCCTGAAACACCGCGTCCCATAAGTTTCTGTTCCGATTCAATGCCGATGTACTTGGCTCTCGCACCCGTTGCGATGATCAGGGCCATCGCCTCCATGGGATCCCCTTCGTCCGGCGTGATCACAGGGAAACGGCTGGAAACATCCAGGGCCGCGATTTCCCCGCGCTGGAAGCGCGCCCCAAAGCGTTCCGCCTGCTCGCGCATCCTCATGACCAGCGTTGTGCCGTCAATCCCCTCGGGGAACCCCGGGAAATTTTCAACATCGGTTGTCGTGGTCAACTGCCCGCCTGGCTGCATGCCTTCCAGAACCACCGGCTGCAAATTGGCGCGCGCCGTGTAGATGGCGGCCGTCAGTCCGGCGGGACCGGTTCCTGCGATGACAACTCGTTCCTTGTTCATGGTGTGGTCGTCTCCTGAAGCGTCTGAGAAGAGAAAACGTGCGCGGCCTGTCGCTATGAAGTATAGCGGCGTACTTCCTCAACGGTCGTGTAGCCGTCCAGGATGTTCCGGATTCCGTCCTGACGGAGGGTCCGCATACCCAGTTCCACTGCTTTGTCCCGCAGGATCAGGGTGGGCTGCCGCTGGTTGATCAGGTCACGGATGGGGTCACTGATCGTCATGTACTCGTAGATGCCTTTGCGTCCCTTGTAGCCGGTGTTATGGCAGTGCTCGCAACCAGCCCCGTAATAGAAGCTGCGGTCACCCACATCGGGCCTCTTCAGTCCCAAGCTTGCCAGAACCTGGTCATCCGGCTTGTATGCCGTCTTGCAGTTGGTGCAGATGGTCCGCACAAGGCGCTGCCCGACAACCGCTTCCAGCGTGGATGAGATCAGAAAAGGCTCCACCTCCATATCAATCAAGCGGGTGATGGCGCCCGCCGCATCGTTCGTGTGCAGCGTACTGAAAACGAGATGCCCCGTCAGCGAGGCATGAATGGCGATATGCGCCGTGGTCAGATCGCGGATTTCGCCGATCATCAGGATGTCCGGATCCTGGCGCAGGAAGGCCCGCAATACGCGTTCAAACGAGTTGCCGATGGCCTCGTTGATCGGAACCTGAATGATTCCGTCAATTTCATATTCCACCGGGTCCTCGGCCGTAAGCAGCTTGGATTCCACAGTATTGAGGCGGCGGAGTCCCGAATAGAGAGTGGTGGTCTTCCCCGATCCCGTGGGGCCCGTAACAACGATGATTCCGTTGGGCTTGTCGAGGTCCAGGAGGAACTGGCTCAGCACATCGTCGGGCATGCCCAGGTTGTCCACATCCAGCGACACGACGCTGCGATCCAACACACGCAGCACCACGCTTTCGCCAAACTGGGTCGGCAGGCATGAGACACGGAAATCAATCTGCCGCCCCGCGATGGCAAGCTGGATACGGCCGTCCTGCGGCAAACGGCGCTCAGCGATGTTCAAATTGGCCATGACCTTGAGGCGTGAAATGACAGGCAGGGCCAGCTTCTTGGGCGGAGGAGCCAGATCGTACAGAGCCCCATCCACGCGCAGGCGGATCTTGAACTCGCTTTCAAAAGGTTCAAAATGGATGTCCGAGGCGCGATCCTGCACCGCTTGATACAGCACAAGGTTTACAAACCGGATTACCGGCGCCGAACCGGCGGCCTCCTCAATCCCCTTCTCGTCGGCAGACGCGCCCAGTTCCACCAGTTGTTCCGTCGTTTCAATCTCCGATTCCAGCGCCGAGAGCATTTCGGTGACCGATGCACTGTCGTCGCCATACAACTGGTTGACATGCGCCCGGATGTCCTCCTCGCGGGCAAGTACTATCGAGACATCGCGGGACAGGACAAACATCAATTCGTCGAGCTTTTCAGGGCTCATCAATTCATACGTGGCCAAGGTCACCGAGTTGGCACTCTTATCCACCGGGACCACCATGTACATCCGCGCCACGCTGGTTGGAATGGAGTGCACCACATCCGGCGGAATATCCGTTGCCGGAAGATGGATGACCTTGACCCCCAGATTGTCCGCCATCAATTCCAGAAGGGCGTCCTCCGGAAGGATTTCCATTTCAACGACAATATTACGGATCGGTCGTCCGCTTCGCTGATGCTCTTCCAGGACTTCCTGCTCCTGCTCGGCGCTGATAAGCCCCTGCGCGCTCAGCAGTTGCAGAACAGCATCCTGTGATTGAACGTCCTGCATGGGATTACCTTTTCTTCCGATGAGCCTCTTCCAACTTCAGCACAATGGATTCCGGATCCTGCGCCTTGGTGATCAGATCCTCGTAACGGATCTTCCCGGCTTCGTACAGGGCCATGAGATGCGCGTCCAGAGTGATCATGCCCCATTTCGCCCCCGTCTGGATTTCCGAGGTGATGCGGTACGTCTTGCTCTCGCGAATCAGCGCCTGGATAGCCGGCGTGGAAATCATGATCTCGAAGGCCGCGACACGACCGGGGCCATCCGCCTTGACCAGGAGCAACTGTGAAATTACGGCCACGATGCCGGAAGCAAGCTGGGTGCGCACCTGCGACTGCTGGCCCATCGGGAATGCATCCACAATCCGGTCCACGGTTCGCGCCGCGCCGGTGGTGTGAAGGGTGGCAAACACAAGGTGGCCGGTCTCTGCCGCCGTGATCGCGGCGGTCATGGTCTCCAGATCGCGCATTTCGCCCACCAGGATAACGTTCGGGTCCTGTCGCAACGCCCGCCGCAACGCCTCGCTGAACGAGGGGACGTCCACTCCGATCTCCCGCTGGGTGACCACCGACTTCTTGTGCTCGTGGTAGTACTCCACCGGGTCTTCAATGGTGATAATGTGGGCGTCGCGTTCCTCGTTGATCAGATTGATCATGGAGGCCAGCGTGGTCGTCTTTCCGGAGCCTGTCGGCCCCGTGACCAGGATAAGCCCGCGCGGGCGGAACAGCAGTTCCTTGACCTGTGGCGGCAAACCGATGGTCTCCAGCGACATCAATTTGGATGGGATCTGCCGTAAGACCATGCCGATGCTCCCCTTGGCCTTGAGAACGCTCACGCGGAACCGGGCGGCCTTGCCAAATCCGAATCCGAAATCCGTGCCTCCACCCTCGCGAATGCGCTGCTGGTGATCCTCCGAGGTGATGCTCTTCATGAACCGCTCGGTATCCTCTGGCGCCAGGGCGGTCGCGTCAATCGGCTGCATGTTGCCATGGATGCGCAACACCGGGGGCACTCCCACCGTCAGGTGCAGATCCGAAGCCCCTTCATCCACCACCAGTTGAAGGAGGTCGCTCATCTCAATTTGACTGCTATTGATCATCAGCTGACATCTCCCATGGTTGCCCGCAGGACTTCATCCAGTGTAGTGGTCCCAATCACGACCTTCCGCAAACCGTCTTCCCGTAGCGTGCGCATGCCGAGTTCGCGAGAGCGCTGCCGGATTTCCAGCGCGCTTACCTTGTCGAAGATCATTCGCTGGATTTCATCGTTGATCACCAGGATCTCGAAGATGCCTGACCGCCCGGCGTATCCGGTCAGTGCACACTTGTTGCACCCGCGGCCCCGGAAAAGCTGTATGTTGGCGAACTGTTCGGCTGCCGAACCCAGCAATCGCATTTCCGTTGCCGTCGGCCGGTGTTCCTCGCGGCAATGTTCGCAGATGCAGCGGACCAGCCGCTGGGCCATGATCGCGCGCACCGAGGAAGCCACAAGGAACGGCTTCACGCCCAGATCCTGGAGTCGCGTGATTGCGCTGGGGGCATCATTCGTGTGCAGCGTGCTGAACACCAGATGTCCTGTCAGGGAGGCTTCTGTTGCAATGCGGGCGGTCTCCAAATCGCGGATTTCACCGATCATCACGATATTGGGGGCCTGACGCAGGATCGAGCGCAGCGCCGCGCCGAATGTCAGCCCGATATCCTCACGGACCTGCACCTGGTTGATGCCCGACATCTGGTATTCCACCGGATCCTCGACTGTAATGATCTTCCGGTCAGGCCGGTTCACGTGATTCAGGCACGCATAAAGGGTTGTCGTCTTGCCCGATCCCGTCGGGCCGGTGACCAGCAGAATCCCTTCCGGCAGGGCGATGAGGCGCATGAACGTCTCCTGGTCATCCGCCAGGAAGCCGAGCTTCGGGAGCCCGAGCGCCAGGTTCTGTTTGTCGAGAATACGCATCACCACGCTTTCCCCGTGGCCGGTTGGAATCGTGGAAACCCGCAAGTCGAGTTCGCGCCCCTTGACGTTGACCTGGATCCGGCCATCCTGGGGAACCCGTTTCTCGGCGATCTTCATGTTGGTCGCCATGATCTTGACGCGGCTGATGATGGCCGCCTGGAGGCGTTTCGGAGGGCTGTCCACCTCGTGCAGCACGCCGTCAATTCGATACCGCACGCGGAACCGCTTTTCAAGGGGCTCCAGGTGGATGTCCGACGCGCGGTTGCGGTAGGCTTCGTAAATGATGAGGTGCACCAGCTTGATGATCGGGACATCCGACTCGGTGACGTCCGACTCGTCGCGCAGATCGGCCCGACCCGCCGCTACCATCGCCACAGTGCCCTCGGCAAGCTGGTCAATCATCGTCTCGACCGACGCCTCGCGTGGATAGTACCGGTCAAGCGCAACAGCGATCTCGGTGGGCGCAGCGACGACCCCCTCCACGTCCGACTTCAGAACGTAGCGCAGGCTGTCGAGAGTATCCATCTCCAGGGGATCCCCAAGGGCTACCATCAGAACCGAATCATGCTTGGAGACAGGGATAATCTTGTACTTCCGCGCCACATCCGCGGGTACCGCCGACAACACCGGTGGCGGAATCGGAAGATTCGCCAGACTGATCATTTCCATGCCGAACCGGCTTGCCAGGACACGGAGAATATCGTCGGCTTCCACAACTTTCGCGCTGACAAGCGCGTCCACCGTAGTCCCCTGCCCGGGGAAATTCTGCCGGACGTAGTCGATCTGCCCGGAAGAAACCAGGCCCTCTTCCTTCAGGACTTCAAGGACATATTCGTCATTGGAGGTCAATACCCGCTCCCGTTGGATGTCTTCGGCTTTGCCATGGCGCTGTATATACCATCTCCCGCCACGGCGGGTCAATCCGGCCGCCCCAGCAGTTTCACAAGCATGTCCGCGGCCATTTGCGGGTCGGCCTTCCCCTTGCTGGCCCTCATCACCTGGCCCACGAGGAACTTCAACGCAGCATCCTTGCCACCACGATAGTCCTGCGCCGACTTCGGGTTTTCCTCCACGGTCTTCCGCACCATCGCATCCATTGCGCCCGAGTCACTCACCTGCGCGAGCCCGCGGTCGCGCACAATGTCACCCGCCCGCCCGCCTTCCGCCAGCATGATCGCAAACACCGTCCTCGCCGTGTTGGAATTGATCTTGCGGTTTTCGGCCAGCTCCACCAGTTCCGCCAGGGCATCCGCCGGAATCGGAAAGCGTTCCACGGGGATAGACCGTTCGGAAAGGGTCCGAAGCACATCGGTCATGATCCAGTTGGAGACAGCCTTCGGGAACCGTGAGCCACGCGCGGCCGACTCGAAATAGTCACCAATGGCGCGTTCAGCGGACAGGACTCCGGCATCGTAGTCCGGAATGCCATACTCGCTGACAAACCGGGCACGGCGTCGCGCCGGCAGTTCCGGCAACCCCGCCGCCCACTGTTGCAGCAACTCATCCGGCAGCGCTACAGGCATCAGGTCCGGTTCCGGAAAATAGCGGTAGTCGTGGGCCTCTTCCTTGCTCCGCATCGAATACGTCTGCCCGGTGTCCGCATCCCAACGCCGGGTCTCCTGAATGATCCGTCCTCCCGCCGCAAGCACGTCCCGCTGACGCGCTATTTCGAAGGTCAGCGCGGCATGCACACCCTTGAACGTATTGAGATTCTTGATCTCGGCCTTGGTGCCAAGGGCCGCCTGGCCTGCGGGCCGCAGGCTGACGTTGACATCGCACCGCATGTTCCCCTCCTCCATGTTACACTCGCTCACCCCGGCATAGACCAGGATCTGGCGAAGCGTCTGGAGATACGCCATGGCTTCATCCGCCGATTCAAGCTCCGGATCGGACACGATTTCCATCAGGGGAACGCCGGCACGGTTGAAATCAATCCCGCTCCATGTCTCCATATGGAGATTCTTGGCCACATCCTCCTCCAAATGGATGCGTGTGAGGCCGATCCGGCGGCAATGCCCTGCCACCTCCATCTCCACCGCTCCGCCCAGGCACAACGGCTTGTCATATTGCGAAATCTGATAGTTCTTGGGCATGTCCGGGTAAAAGTAGTTCTTCCGGTCAAACTTGCTGAAGGGATTGATCCGGCACCCGAGCATGAGCCCCGCAAGAACGGTGAGCCGGATGGCCTCCCGGTTCATGACAGGAAGGCTTCCGGGGTACCCCAGGCAAACCGGGCACACCTGCGTGTTCGGAGGCGCACCGAAGCTGGTTCCGCAGCCGCAGAACATCTTCGAATGCGTCCGGAGCTGCACGTGCACCTCCAGCCCGATGGTTGTAAGGAACTCCTTCATGATGGCTCTTGGCGCCTACCCGGCGCCCGGTCTCCGTCCGCGCACCTTCGACACTGACTCATAGGCATACCCCACCCGGAGAACGCACGCCTCTCCCAAGGCAGGCCCGATGACCTGCAATCCCACCGGAAGTCCGTCGCCGGTGAAACCGCAAGGGACAGACAGCCCGCAAATGCCCGCCAGATTAACCGGGACGGTATAAATGTCCCCCAGATACATCTGCAACGGATCGTCGCGGTTCTCGCCGATGCGGTAGGCCGCGGTCGGAGCCACGGGCGCCAGGATCGCATCACAATGCGTGAACGCCATTTCAAAGTCCCGACGGATCAGCGAACGGACCTTCTGGGCTGTCACGTAATACGCATCATGATAGCCGCTGCTCAATACGTAGGTACCCAGGATAATCCGCCGTTTCACTTCCGCGCCGAACCCCTGCGCGCGCGTCTGCCGGTAGAGATCAATCGGGTCGGATACGCCGGCCGCCCTGTGCCCGTAGCGCACACCGTCGAAACGGGCCAGGTTGGCCGAAGCTTCCGCCGTGGCGATAATGTAGTAGGCGGCGATCGCAGCACGGGTATGCGGGAGTGTCACGTCCACAATTTCAGCCCCAAGCGCCCTGCATTCCTCCACCGCCGCCCGCACACACCGATCCACGTCTCCGTGCATGCCGCCCACGAAATACTCGCGCGGCAGGCCAAGTTTCATTCCCGCCAACCCCTGGCCGTTACGCCAGCTCACCGCCGGCATGGGAACCTCAAGCGAACTGGAATCCATCGGGTCATGCCCGCCCATGATTTCAAACAGCAGCGCCGCATCCTCCACATCCTTGCTGATCGGACCGATCTGGTCCAGGGATGAGGCATACGCCGTCAATCCGTAGCGCGATATGCGGCCGTAACTCGGCTTGAATCCCACGCAGCCGCAGAAGGATGCCGGTTGTCGTATGGAACCGCCGGTGTCGGTCCCCAGTGCGACGATGGCCTCATCCGCCGCAACAACAGCCGCCGATCCGCCGCTGGATCCGCCCGGCACCCGATCCGTCGCCCACGGGTTCCGCGTAACGCCAAACGCGGAATTCTCGGTGGTGGATCCCATCGCGAATTCATCCATGTTGGTCCGCCCGAGGAACACAGCCCCTTCCGCCCGGAGGCGCGCAATGGCGGTGGCGTCATAGGGCGACACATATCCCTTCAGGATCCGGGAGGCACAGGTGCAGGATTGCCCCCTCACATTCAGCACATCCTTGACGGCCACCGGCACTCCCAGCAAACGACCGCGCTCCCCGCGCCTCCGCGCCGCATCCGCCTCACGCGCCTGCGCCAGCGCCCCATCCACATCCACGGAGACGTAGCCATGCAGGACCGGGTCGGTGGCGGAAATCGCGTCCACTACCGATCGCACCGCCTCCTCGGAAGAACACTCCCCCCGATCCAGACAATCACGGAGTTCGTGCGCGGCAAGAGTATTCCATCCAGACTTCGCCATGTTCTATTCCACAATCTTAGGCACGACAAAAAGCTCCGTCGTGCGTTGGGGGGCATTGGCCAGGACAGCCTCACGGTCCAACCCCTTTCGAACCTCATCGTCCCGGAAGACGTTTTGAATCAATGTGGCGTGGGCCATGGGTTCGACACCGCCAAGCTCCAAGTCCTTGAGTTCCCGGAAGTATTCCACCACCCGCCTCAACTGGCCTTGGAACTCGCCGGCTTCCTCGTCGGTAAGTTCCAGCCGCGCCAGGTTCGCGACATAGCGCACATCCATGCCTTCGTCCTGCCTCTTGGCGTTGTCGCTCATGAAACTTCTCCACTCCCCGCGGCATCAGCCATGCCGTTGCTCCCGACTAGATACCGGAGAACTCCGGCGCGTGCAAGACTCTTCCCGCGCGAATGTTCTCACAGGTTCAACACTATTCCGTCACACGCCAGAAACACACCGGACGGCAATGTCTCCTGCGTTTCCTCATGGTCAATGTCGTGGCAGATATGGGTCAGGTAGGAATGCCCCGCGCCGATCTCCTGCAACAGCCGGAGGGCCTGCGCCACCGTCAGGTGCGTCGGGTGCGCCCGGTGCCGCAGGCCGTCCAGGATCATTACATCCACCCCCCGAAAGCGCCGGAGCGTCGGCCCGGGCATCTCCTTGCAGTCCGGCACGTAACCCAGCGACCGGCCCCGCCAGTCCAGCCGGTACCCGTACGTGACCGACTTGCCATGCACGACGGGCAGCGGTTCCACCGTGATCGCGCCGGCTGTGAAAGGCAGGTGCGCTTCGATGAAGTCCAGCCGGGGGCGGAACACGCCCGGTTCGGGTTCCCGCGCGTTGATGTAGTTGAAGATGCACACCAGGTCGGCAATGGTCTCGGAAGACCCGTACACGGGAATCACCGTCCCCTGCAACGTATTGTAGCGACGGATGTCATCCAGCCCGAAAATATGATCCGCATGCGAATGCGTGATCAGCACGGCATCAACCCGCGGAACACCATACACCAGCGCTTGTTCGCGGAAGTCCGGCGAGGTGTCAATCACGACGCTGGCTTCAGGCGTCTGGACATACAGGCTGGACCGCCGCCGCTTGTTGCGCGGGTCCTGGGAACGGCAGATCCTGCAGTCGCACCCGATAACCGGAATGCCGACGGATGTCCCCGTTCCCAGAAACGTAATCTTCACCTTGCCGTCCTCCGCGCTAGACCGAACCAGCCTTGCCCGTCATTATCGCTGCCCGCATCCCCGAAAGCAAGAACGGGGCAATCCCCGCCGGGACTGCCCCGTCTGGCTTCCTCATCCTCGCCGAAGCCGGCCGCCGCGCGTTACCGCATCGTTAGACCAAGCCACTTCTGCACCACCGGCGAGTACTTGACGATGACCGGGGTGAACACGATGCATACCATGCTCATCAGCTTGATCAGGATGTTCAGCGACGGCCCGCTGGTATCCTTGCAGGGATCACCGACCGTGTCGCCGATCACCGCCGCTCCATGGACGGGGTTCTTGCTGCCGTCGGGCAGGCGCTTGCCGCCGAGGTTGCCTTTCTCGATGAACTTCTTGGCATTGTCCCACGCGCCACCCGCGTTATTCAGCATCGTAGCCAGGACAAACCCCGTCGTCAGGGCGCCCGCCAGCAGCCCCATCACGCCCCCGATCCCAAGCACCAACCCCGCCGCCACGGGCGCCACGATGGCCATGATCGAGGGAACAATCATCTCCCGCTGCGCGCCGGCCGTCGAAATGGCAACGCACATCGCATAGTCGGGCTTGTCCGTGCCCTGCATGATTCCGGGCTTCTCCGCAAACTGCCGCCGCACCTCGTTCACCATGGCGCCGGCCGCGCGGCCGACGGCCTTCATCGACATGGCGACAAACACAAAGGCCAGCATGGCGCCCAGGAACATTCCGCACAACACGAGCGGATTCAACACGTGAATCTCAAGCGCCTCCACGAAATCCAGCACCGACGCCGTCTGAGCGCTCGCGGCCGTGAACGCCTTCTTGCCCACAAGGAACGTGCCATCCGCCGACTGCGAGGCCAGCTTGGCAACCCACAGCTTGACCTCTTCGATATTGGCGGCCAACAAAGCCAGCGCCGTCAGCGCCGCCGATCCGATGGCAAAACCCTTTCCCGTTGCCGCCGTCGTATTTCCCAGCGCGTCCAGGGCATCCGTGCGCTCGCGCACTTGTGCAGGCATGTGGGACATCTCGGCATTGCCGCCGGCATTGTCCGCGATAGGCCCATAGGCATCCGTGGCCAGCGTCACACCCAGAGTCGCCAGCATGCCCACGGCGGCAAACCCAACGCCATACAACCCGTGGGCGAAGTTTACAAACCCCCCGGCAAGACCAAAGGCAAACAGGATCCCGATCACAATGATCACACCGGGAACCCAGGAGGACAGCATGCCCGTGGACAAGCCGTCAATGATGACAGTGGCCGGCCCCATCTTTGCCTGGCCTGCAATGCCCTTCGTAGGTTCATAGGCGTCCGAAGTGTAGTATTCCGTCGCCTGACCGATCAGCACTCCCGCCAGCAGCCCCGCCAGCACCGCGCCGAAAATCCCCCACGAGATCATGCCAATCCACGCCATGGCGGCCAGGGCCACCACGATCAGCACCGAACTGCCCAGCGTCCCGGTCAAAAGCGCCCGCAGAAGATTCTTCTGGTCCGCGTTCTCCTTGCAGCGCACCATGAAAATACCAAGAATGGACAGAAGCGTTCCAATCCCCGCCACCACCATGGGGGCGATAACGTAGTTGACGGCTTCCTTGAGATTGCTTTCCGCGACGCCGATCGAAGCGCCCAACGCCGCCGTGGCCAGAATCGAACCGCAATAGGATTCGTACAGGTCGGCGCCCATACCGGCGACATCGCCCACATTGTCTCCCACATTGTCCGCGATCGTGGCCGGATTCCGGGGATCATCCTCCGGAATGCCTGCTTCCACCTTGCCCACCAGGTCGGCGCCCACATCAGCCGCCTTCGTGTAGATGCCGCCGCCAACACGCGCGAACAACGCCTGTGTGGAAGCGCCCATCCCGAAGGTCAGCATGGTGGTCGTGATCTGCACCATCTTCTCCAGGTCGGTGCATCCTTGCGGAACAAACGTCAACCCCATCAGCGAAAGGCCGGTCCTCATGTGCTCTGCCGTGAACACCAGCTTGTCGAGGATCAGGTACCAGAGACAAATATCCAGCATCCCGAAGCCAACGACCACCAGCCCCATGACCGCGCCGGAGCGGAATGCCACCTGAAGCCCGCGGTTCAGGCTCTCGCTGGCGCCTTGCGCGGTCCGCGAGGAGGCATTCGTTGCGGTACGCATCCCCAGGTAACCGCACAACCCGGAAAAGAAACCGCCGGTAAGGAACGCCACCGGGACAAAGGGGTTCTGGATTCCAACGGCAGCCAGAACGGCCAGGATCACCACAAGCACGGCGAAAACGATCCCCACTACCTTGTACTGCCGGAAGAGGTACGCCATCGCGCCCTCCCGGACATAGCCGGCAATCTCCTGCATCCGGTCACTGCCGGCGTTGGCCGACATCATCATACGATAGATGATAAAGGCGAACACCAGAGCCAGCACCGATGCCGTCGGCGCCACATACCAGTACCAGGGCGTTGTCGCCACGGACGCGCCGGCCGTCGCCACCTCCTGTGCCATTCCATTCCCCGCCGCCATCGCCAAGAACGTCCCAAGACCCGCCAGTGCCGCCTTCATCCGTAGTCCCTTTCTTGTGGTTTGCCGCTTTCCGAACTAAAAAAAAATTGCCAAGGGTGCACAATATTCAGCAGCCCTCTGTCTGTCAATTCTTTAACGATTCGATTGTAACATTTTTTGTCCAAGGCGACATCGCGCTGCGGCGCACAAAGAGAAACCCCCTCTTCCTGCTTTCGATCAGTCCTAGCCGGACGCCACGCGGTCTTCCACAGGAAGAGCCGTCAGGAAGTCAGGGGGTTCCGCGCGGATCGCAATATCAGTAGTTGGCGGGCACCAGCTCAAAGAATGCTTTGGGATGCTGGCACACCGGACATTTCTCCAGCGCCTTGGCGCCTTCATACGTAAAGCCGCATTCCCGGCAGCGCCACAGTTTCTTTTCGGGCTTCTCGAAAACCTTTCCGGACTCCACATTCCTGAGCAGCGCCAGATACCGCTCCTGGTGGGCCTTCTCGATCTTGCCGATGTTTTCGAACGTCCGGGCGATATCCTCGAATCCCTCCTCGCGGGCTTCCTTGGCCATGCGCGGATACATGTCGGTCCACTCGTGTCCCTCCCCTGCCGCCGCCGCCTTCAGGTTGGCCACCGTGTCCCCGATGCCGCTGAGTGCCTGGAAATGCAGCTTGGCATGCGTCTTTTCCTGTTCCGCCGTCTCCAGGAAGATCGCCGCAATCTGTTCGTAGCCCTCCTTCCTGGCCACACCCGCGAAATACGTGTACTTGTTGCGCGCCTGCGACTCACCCGCAAATGCCTCAAGCAGATTCTTCTCCGTCTTCGATCCCTTCAATGTCGCCATACTGTCCTCTCCTTTCCGTGTCCCTGTTGCCCGTGCGACGCCGTCCGGAACACCACACGTCCGGCCGGGGATCGCACCACCGTCAGTTCTCGCGGATTTCCGCCCCGAGATCACGGCGCAGCATCGCCTTCACCGCGTCGTGCATGCCGTTGACCTCTTCGTCCCGAAGGGTCCGTTCCATCGAGCGATACGTCAGGGAATAGGCCATGCTCTTCCGCCCTTTGCCGAGACTCTCCCCGCGGTAGACATCGAAGAGGCGCACATCGCACAATTCCGGCGGTGCGTGGGCGCGAATGGCGTGGAGAACCGCTTCGTGGGTGACCGCATCCGGAACCATCATCGCGACGTCGCGGTCCACCACGGGATAGCTGCACAACGGTTTTCCCGCCGGCACATCGAGCACATGCCGGACCAAAGGCCGCATCGCCACCTCAAGCACCGCCACAGGCCCCGTCATCCGCCATTCGTCACGCAACCGGTCGCTGAGCAAACCCATAACGCCCCACGATTCCCCGCCGATCCGGACCGACACTCCGCGCCCCTCCGCCAGACACGGGTTCTCCAGGGGTTCCAACGCAATGTCGAGGAAACTCATCCCCCCCGCTGCCATTCGGGGCGTGTGGCAGGCCTGGCACACGGCTTCCAGAACACCCTTGATCCACTGGAACATTTCCGTCTCCGTGACATCGGCATTCTGCCGCATCCCCTCGCGGCCTGCGGGACCGAGCAAACCAACGCACAGGCGTTCCTCCTCCGCAAACTCGCCCTCCCCCAGGCGCCGGAATACCCGACCCATCTCAAACAGGCACGCCTGTCGCGCCTGCCGCGCCAGATTCTTTCCCAACGTTTCGATCATTTGCGGGATCAGGCTGTCCCTCATCACAGTGTGCTCCGCGCTGATTGGATTGGGCAGCACCAGACGTTGCGCCGCATCGGTCAGTCCGACCAAATTCAACAATCGCTCCGAAAGGAAACTGTAGTTGAGCGTTTCGGTCAATCCGAGTCCAACCAGGGTGTTCCGGCAGACCAAGGCCGCCCGCGTCTCCCGATCATCCGCGTCCGGAACCAGACGCGCGGCGGGAGGCGGAGTGGGTATCTTGTCCAGCCCATGAATACGGGCGATCTCCTCGATCAGGTCCGCCTCCTGATCAATATCCACGCGGAAGGCGGGGATCTCCACGATCATGCCCTCGCCGGTTTGCCCGGCTATGGAGAAGCCCAGCGCGCGGAAAATGCCTGCAACCCGATCCGCGGGAATCTCGATACCCAGCAACTGCCTGGCATTGCGCAGGAGCAGTTCCACCGTCCGGCGAGCCGTCGCGGCAGGATAACAGTCAATCACGCCGCGCGCCACTTCCCCGCCCGCCAGTTCCGCCATCAGCGCCGCGGCCCGCCGGCTGGCCCACTCCACATTCTCCTCATCCACGCCCCGTTCGAACCGGTAGGATGATTCCGTCGAAAGACCGAGACGCTTGGACGTCTGCCGGATATCGGAGGGCTTGAAACACGCGCTTTCGAGAAGCACCGTCCGGGTCACGTCCCTGATCTCGCTTCCGGCGCCGCCCATTACCCCTGCGACGGCCACCGGCCGGACGGCATCGGCGATCACCAGCATCTCGGCCCGGAGTTCCCGCGCATTCCCATCCAGCGTGTTCAGGGTCTCCCCCGCCCGTGCCCGGCGAACCACGATCCGCCCTTCCGTCAAAAGGTCATAATCAAAGGCGTGCAAAGGCTGGCCACATTCCAGCATCACATAATTCGTGATGTCCACCAGGACGTTGATCGGGCGCACGCCGGCGGCCGTCAGCCGTCGCTGCATCCACCCGGGACTCTCCTTCGCCGCCACACCGCCAATCACCCGGGCCGTGTATCGGGGACATCCATCCGCATCCTGTACGGCCACCGAGGCAATGCTCTCAACGGCCCGGACGCCCTCTTGAAGATTCACGGACGGCAGGCGCAGAGGCTTGCCGAGCAGAGCCGCCACCTCCCGCGCAATCCCGATCATGCTGAGGCAATCCGGACGATTGGGCGTGACCTCCAACTCGAGCACAGTGTCCGGCGGCCCCGCGATTTCGCCGAAGGGTATCCCTGCCGGCGTGTCGCGAGGCAGCAACAGCAAGCCTTCGTGCCGGTCGGAAAGCCCCATCTCATCCTCCGCGCACAGCATGCCCAGTGACTCCACACCCCGGACCTTCGCCTTCTTGATTTTCATGCCGTTGGGCAGAACGCAGCCGGCCTGGGCCAGCGGCGCCTTGTCGCCCACCCGGAAATTCGTTGCCCCGCAAACCACCTGGAGGGTCGCGGAGCCGTTGTTGACACGGCAAACGGTGAGTCTGTCCGCATTCGGATGCGGCTCGATGGCCACAATCTCGCCCACAACGATGCCGGTGTAGTCACCGCCCACGGTGCGGACCGCCGCCACCTCGGTCCCTGAGAAAGTCAGCAGAGAGGCCAATTCCCGCGGCGAGACATCGACATCCACATACTCGCGAAGCCAACTCAACGGCACATTCACAATTCACCTCGTTTGAACCGGGCAACACGCTTCCCGGATATCCGTCCAACCCCTTCTTCCACCGGACTCATCCAAACTGCGACAGGAACCGGATGTCGTTGTCGTACAGCATCCGGATATCCTCGATCCCGTACTTGATCATGGCAATCCGCTCCACGCCCATGCCAAACGCGTAGCCCGTGCACGTGGCGGGATCGTATCCCACTTTCCGGAAAACCTTGGGATTGACCATGCCGGCGCCAGAAATCTCGATCCACCCGCTGTTCTTGCACACCCGGCACCCCTGCCCGCCGCATACGTGACACGAGAAATCGTATTCCACACTGGGCTCCGTGAACGGGAAGAAATGCGGGCGGAACCGCACCTTGACGTCCGATCCCATCATGCGGTGCGCGAAAAAGGTGATGTCGCCCTTGAGGTCGGCCATCGACACCTGACGATCCACGTACAAACCCTCGATCTGGTGGAAGTTCGCGCTATGCGTAGCATCCGTGGTGTCCCGGCGGTAGCAGCGCCCTGGCGCGATGATCCTGACAGGCGGTTTACGCCCCTCCATCACACGGATCTGGACGGGGGATGTCTGGGTCCGCAGCAACTTTCCCGGGCTCAGCCAGAACGTGTCCTGCGTATCGCGCGAGGGGTGATCGGCCGGAGTGTTCAACGCATCGAAGTTGTGCCACTCCGTCTCCACATCGGGCCCATCGGCAACCGTGAACCCCATCATCGCAAAAATACCGACCGCCTCCTCAATCACCTGGGAGACCGGATGCCGGACACCTCGCGAACGCCATGCGCCAGGCATCGTTACATCGATGGACGGCCGTGAATCGGACCGGGCGGCCTGCTGCAGTCGGCTCTTCGCCGCATCCAGTTGCGCCGTCAACGCCTGCTTGAGTTCATTGGCGCGCTTGCCGATCTCCGGTCTTCCGGCGGGATCGACATCCTTCAAACCCTCCATGATGGCCGGAAGCAGCCCCTTGCGCCCCAGATACTTGATGCGGACGCCCTCAAGATCGTTCAGGTTCCCCGCCTGCCCCGCTTCCGTCAGAGCCTGATCCTTCAGCCTGACAATGTCTTGTGCGTTCATGATGTGCCTGCCTTCGGAAATACGCCGTTCTATAGCAAAAGCATAATACCCCTGCCATGCCTTTCTTTCCGCCGGACATCGAAAACCAAAGAAAACGGGCCGCCCGAAGGCGGCCCGTCGTCTTTCCATCCCGGCGGATGTCTACACAAGACCCTGGTCAATCATCGCATCGGCAACCTTTACGAAACCAGCGATATTGGCGCCCATCACGTAGTTTCCGGACTGGCCGTACTCCTCGGCCGCCGCGTAGGCGCTGTCGTGAATCGCCTTCATGATGATGCGAAGCCGGTTGTCCACCTCTTCGCGCGTCCAGTTAAGGCGCATCGCGTTCTGGGACATTTCCAGCCCGGAGGTTGCCACACCGCCCGCGTTGGCCGCCTTGCCCGGACCATAGAGGACCTTGGCGTTCAGGAAGACCTCAACACCTTCCGGATCGGTGGGCATGTTGGCGCCTTCGGCCACGACACGGCATCCGTTCTTGACCAGCACCTTGGCGTCGTCGCCGGAAATTTCATTCTGGGTGGCCGACGGGAACGCACAGTCACACTTGATGCTCCAAGGCCTCTCGCCCTCCAGGTACTGGCATCCGTACTTGTCGGCGTATTCCTTCACACGGCCCCTGCGGACATTCTTCAACTCCATCAGGAACGCCAGTTTCTCCGCGGTGATTCCCGCCGGATCGTAAACCGTCCCGCCGGAATCGGACACCGAGACACACTTGCCGCCCAACTGGTTCACCTTTTCGATCGTGTACTGCGCCACATTCCCGGACCCCGACACCGTACACACCTTGCCCTTGATGGAATCGCTCTTCTTGGCCAGCATCTCCTGGGCAAAATACGTCGCTCCGTAGCCCGTCGCCTCCGGCCGGATCAGGGACCCGCCCCACTTCAACCCCTTGCCGGTCAACACACCGGTGAACTCGTTGGTAATGCGCTTGTACTGGCCATACATGTACCCGATCTCGCGCCCACCCACGCCAATATCACCCGCCGGAACGTCCGTATCGGCGCCGACATGGCGATACAACTCCGTAAACAACGATTGACAGAAACGCATGACTTCGCTGTCGCTCTTGCCCTTGGGGTCAAAGTCCGACCCGCCCTTGCTACCACCCATCGGCAGCGTCGTCAGCGAATTCTTGAAGATCTGCTCGAAACCCAGGAACTTGATGATGCTGAGGTTCACCGACGGGTGGAACCGCAACCCGCCCTTGTACGGACCGATGGCGCTGTTGAACTGGACGCGGAACCCGCGGTTCACCTGGAACCGACCCTTGTCATCCTGCCATGGCACACGGAACATGATCACCCGCTCCGGCTCGACGATTCTCTCCAGGATCGCATGATCCTGATACTTCTTGTGACGCTCCACCACGGGCGCAATGGACTCAAACACTTCCGTCACCGCCTGCAGGAACTCCACCTGTTCCGCATTCTTCCGCTTCACCTGCTCCAGCACCGAGGACACATACTTGTTCATACCGCAATTCCTCTCCATTCGTTGTTTCTTGCCGAAATACGGCATTGATTGACCGCAATGTATACCGCATGCCGCTTTGTATGCCAGATCAATATGCCAATTTACGCCTTGATTATAACGGCAACATTGCCGTATTATTTCGGGGATCAAGGAGGACGCCCATGCTTAAGAAGGAAAGGACAAGGCTTGCCATATTGAAAATCCTAGCGGACTCCGTGACCCCGATGGGCGCAACCCGGCTCCGCAACGCCCTCCTGGCCGCCGGCTTGGAAGCACAATCCCGTACGGTGCGTTTCCATCTCCTGCAATTGGACAGGGAGGGTCTGACCCACTCCGTCAGCCGCAGGGCGGGACGAACCATCACACGCAAGGGGCGCGAGGAGGTATCACGGGCCAACGTGATCGAAAAGGTGGGCGTCGTGTCCGCCAAGGTGGACAACCTGGTGTATCAGATGACCTACAGGCCCGAGCAGCCGTCCGGCACCGTGGTTGTGAACGTTTCCATGATCTATCCCGAACATGTGAACCGCGCCCTGAACGAAATGAAGCTTGTGTTCCGGAACAATCTGGCGATCGGGTCGCGTATCATCCTGGCTCAACCCGGCGAGCTCGTGGCCCAGTCCGTTGTCCCCCAGAACTACGCGGCCATCGCCACGCCGTGCAGCATCACCATCAGCGGCATCCTGCTGCACCAGGGAATCCCGGTGCGCTCCCGCTTCGGCGGGCTGCTGGAAATCCGCAATCGCACACCCATCCGTTTCGTGGAACTCATCGAATACCAGGGATCCACCCTTGACCCGCTGGAGGTCTTCATCCAGGCCAAGATGACACGCGTCCGGGACGTCATTCTGACGGGTTCGGGCATCCTCTGCGCCGGATTCCGGGAAGTGCCGTCCATTGCCGTGGAGGATGTCCGGCGCGTGGAACGCCGGATGCGGGCAATAGGGCTCGGCGGTATTGTGGAAATCGGCAAGCCCAACCAGCCGCTTCTGGGAGTTCCGGTTTCGGAAGGCCATGCGGGCATGATTGTCTATGGAGGGCTGAATCCCATCGCCCTGCTGCACGAGTCCGGGATTCCCGTGAAAATCAAGTCACTGGCCGGAGTGGAAGAGTTCTCAGCCCTCAGGACCATTGAGGACTATCAGCGGCGTCTACGCGCCTGACCCTTCCGTCCCCTGCCCTCCCAGCAACGTGTTGATGGACGCCGCCGCGCGCCGCCCCTCGCCCATGGCCAGGATCACCGTCGCCGCTCCAAGAACAATGTCGCCACCGGCGTATACCCGGTCCAGCGAAGTCTTTCCGGTATCGTCCACGACGATGTTCCCCCACTTCGTCACCTTCAGCCCGTCCGTCGTGGAGGGAATCAGGGGATTGGAATCGTTGCCGATGGCGACGATCACCGTGTCCACATCCAGCACAAATTCGCTGCCCTTGATCTCGACCGGTCGGCGCCGCCCGGAGGCATCAGGCTCGCCCAGCTCATATCGCAGGCACTCCAATCCCGTCACACGCCCCGCCTCGTCGCCCAGGACACGCTTGGCATTCTGCAGAAGATGGAAGATGACCCCCTCCTCCTTGGCGTGCTCGACTTCCTCCACGCGTGCCGGCATTTCAACCTCGGTTCTCCGGTACACGACCCGCACTTCCTCCGCCCCCAGCCGGACGGCCGTCCGCGCCGCGTCCATCGCCACATTCCCGCCGCCAAGCACGGCCACCTTCCGGGAAGCGTAGATCGGCGTGTCCGCCCGCCCCGTATCATAGGCCCGCATCAGGTTCGAGCGTGTGAGGTACTCGTTGGCCGAGAATACCCCGACAAGGTTTTCACCCTCCATGCCCATGAACTTGGGCAGCCCTGCCCCCGTCCCGACAAAGACGGCATCAAAGCCGTCCTTCTCCAGCAGGTCCTTCAGCTTGCGCGTCCGTCCCACAACGAAATTCGTATGCAGTTCCACCCCCATGGCCTTGAGGGTATCGATCTCTGTCTGCACAATGCTCTTCGGCAGCCGGAATTCCGGAATTCCGTACACCATGACGCCGCCCGGTTTGTGGAAGGCCTCGTACATCACGACCTTATGCCCCTCGCGCCGCACGTCAGCCGCCACTGTGATGCTGGCCGGACCGCTGCCGATCACCGCCACCTTCTTGCCGGTCTCCGGCTTCACCACCGGCGGAACCGCCGTGCCGGTTTCACGCTCCAGATCGGCCACGTACCGCTCAACGCGTCCAACGGAAACGGCCTTGCCAAGATCCTTCAACGCCTTGCCCACGGTGCAGTTCGCCTGGCACTGCGCCTCCTGCGGGCAAACCCTGCCGCAAACCGCCGGCAGAAGGCTCGTTGCCTTGATGATCTGGATCGCCTTCTGGAAATCCCCGTCGCCAGCGGCCTTGAGAAACCCCGGAATGTCAATACGCACCGGACATCCCTCCACGCAAGGCGCATTGCGGCATTGCAGGCACCGCATGGACTCCAGGCGCGCCTGCTCAGCCGTGTATCCCAGCGCCACCTCCGTCATCGTCTTCCGGCGCACCACGGGATCCTGTGACGGCATCATCTGGGGCGGTATCGCCAACCGCTCCTTCGGAGCCAATGTCCTGCCCCCGGACAAGACCGTTTCCAGAATCCGGCGGCTCTCGCTGGCCAGCGCCTCGGAAGTAACGTAGCTCATGCGCCCTGCCGCTCCCTCTTGTGCATCTCCATCTCCAGATGACAACGGTGGTGCGCTTCATCCTCCGCCGACTTGTAGGCCCGCAACCGCTTCATCATGTTGTCGAAGTCCACCTGATGCCCGTCAAACTCGGGGCCGTCCACACATACAAAACGGGTCTTCCCGCCGACCGTGACCCGGCAGCCGCCGCACATCCCCGTCCCGTCAATCATAATGGTGTTCAGCGATACCACCGTCGGAACTCCGAACGGACGCGTGGTCTCGGCGCAGAACTTCATCATGATCGGCGGTCCGATCGCCACCGCCAAGTCGGGCTTCGGCATGCGCCCGCACACTTCCTGGAGAGGTCCGGTCACAAGAGCCTTTCGCCCGTAGGAGCCATCGTCCGTGCAGACAATGAGCTCGTCCGCCACAGCCCGCATTTCTTCCTCGAGGATTACCAGCGGCCGCGTGCGCGCGCCAATGATCACAACCAGGCGGTTCCCAGCCTCCTTCATTCCCTTGACAATGGGATACAGGGGGGCCACCCCGATTCCGCCCCCGACGCAAACCACCGTCCCGAATCTTTCAATATGGGTCGGCTTTCCCAAGGGCCCCAGCACGCTGGCGATCGGATCGCCGACCTCCCGCTCGGCCAGCTTGTGCGTCGTCCTGCCCACCGCCTGGAAGATGAGGGTGATCGTTCCTTCCCGGATATCGGCATCGGCAATCGTCAACGGGATCCGCTCCCCATAGTCGTTGTCGAGTTGAACAATGACAAACTGCCCCGGGCGGCGTTCACTGGCAATCAGAGGAGCCTCGACCCGCATCTGGTAGACATCCTCCGATAGCTTTTTCTTTGAAAGAATCCTGTTCATGAAACTCCCCGCCGAAATACAAATGCGCTGATACTATGGAAACGACGAGGCACTTTCAAGCCCTATCAGGCGCATTGCCATCCGGATGCGTGATGCTATAATGCGCGCATCATTCCGGATGTCTTTCATGAAGCAATCACTTGAGATTTGGATGATGGTAGTCGTTGCGGGGATGTCGGCCCTTACCGGCATTGGCTGCCGCCGCGATCCCGTGGAACGCGGCCTCGGCGCGCTGGCGGGCGGGAACCCGGCCCTGGCGGAGTCGCTTCTGGCGGGCGCCGCGGATTCGGATCCCGACAACCCCACCCTGCACGCCAATCTGGCGCTGGCCCGCATGAAACTGGGCCAGGTGGATGCAGCCCTTTCCGGATTCCGGCGGGCCGCCGACTTGTCACCCGACGATCCCAGACCCCTCGAATTCATGGCCGCCATGGCCGCCGGGGAATCGCGATGGCGAATGAGCCAGGAACTCCTGTACGAAGCCGCCCGGCGGGATTCCCGGTCCCCGCGCATCCTGACAGCTCTGGCGATTGCCGAGGGCAGGACATCCGGTCCGCAGACGGCGGCGGCACGCCTTGCCCAAGTGCTCACCATTGCACCAAACTACTCCCCCGCGATCTTCAACCTGGCCATACTCCAGATGGAGTCTTTGAATCAACCGGAAGAGGCCGCCCGGCTATTGGAACGTTACATCAGCCTTTCGTCCGATGCGGAACACCTGGATATGGCCCGCGCCGCGCTCCGGAC